>JACFMY010000512.1 GCA_019455155.1 Caldilineaceae bacterium | reverse complement strand
GGCATCGAGATCTCCTGCAACGTCACGTTTACGGTCGATGTGCAGAAGGGCCGGCAGATCGGCTGGCCACGGGGGGAAAACGGTGACTGGATCTTCACGGTAGGCAACGCCAGGCCCCTTGACCAGTCCCTCCAACACGCGACAACAGAGATGGTACGCTGGTTGCAGCGCGAATACGGCATGGAAGCGGCCGCGGTCCAAACGCTCATGGGGCAGGTTGTAGACTATGAGCTGGGCAATATGTTCGATCCGGCCTATACGATGGTCTGTAAGATGGCGAAACGCTGGCTACCAGCATGACATAAGCTACCAATCATTCTCCTTCTACACACAGGAGGCAACCATGAAAGCCATTCGAGTCCATACACCCGGCGCACTGGATGCGCTACATTATGAGGACATACCAGTTCCCGAGCCTCGCAGTGGCGAAGTTCGGGTCAAAGTTGCCTATGCCGGGCTGAACTTCATCGACATCTACCAACGCTCAGGCCAGTACAAGATGCCGCTCCCTTTCACACCGGGCGTCGAGGCAGCCGGCACGGTGGATGCGGTGGGGGCGGATGTCTCGGGAGTTCAGGTAGGCGACCGTGTTGCTTACTGCATGACGCCCGGCGCCTATGCGGACTACGCGGTTGTTCCCGCCTGGAAGTTGGTACCTGTCCCCGAGGAAATCGGTCTCGATGTGGCCACAGCGCTCATGGTGCAGGGACTGACCGCGCACTATCTGGCCTTGAGCACCTTTCCGCTCCAGCCTGGCCACACTGCGCTGGTGCATGCAGCCGCCGGTGGTGCTGGCCGCTTGCTTGTACAGATTGCCACCCGGTGTGGCGCCCGCGTCATCGGTACTGCGGGCACCGCGGAAAAGGCAGCGCTGGCGCGGCAGGCCGGCGCAACCGATACCATCATTTACACAGAGGCCGATTTTGAGGAGGAGGTGAGGAAACTGACCGGCGGCGCGGGAGTCGACGTTGTCTACGACTCCGTCGGTCAAAGCACCTTTGACAAAGGGCTGAATTGCTTGAAGCCGCGCGGCTACATGGTGCTCTGGGGCCAGGCCAGCGGCGCGGTGGCGCCGCTCGACCCGCAAGTCCTCAATCAAAAGGGCTCTCTCTTCCTGACCCGTCCCAGCCTGGGCGCGTATATTGCTACGCGTGACGAGTTGCTCTGGCGGGCCAACGATCTCTTTGCCTGGGTCAGGCTAGGTACGCTAGAAGCGCGGATTGACCAGATCTTTCCGCTGGCTGACGCCCGCAAGGCCCACGCCTACATGGAGGGGCGCAAGACGAAGGGGAAGGTCTTGCTAGAACCGTAGTACCCCCGCGTGTGGTGGCGTGGAGAGCAGGCACGACCGCGTCCATCTGCCTGGTTCTGCACACATTGTCTCGTATGCACGCACGCGTTATCGACTATTCATTGCTGGCCTTGGTATTGATCGAGGTCATAAGCGGGCTGGCGTCCTTCCTGGTCGGGAAACCAGAAGGCAGCTGGCTCTTCATGCTGCATGGCGTGCTTGGGCTGGCGATTTTGGTGCTGCTGGTTTGGAAGGTGCGGCGCGTCTTTGTTCGCCTCTGGCGGCCCCAACATTGGGACCGCGCTACCGTTGTCGCGGCGCTGGCATTGGTCGCGGTGCTTGCTACGGTGCTCAGTGGCGTGATCTGGACGGCATTCCAATGGCCATTGGGCTATCCCAACGGCCTCAACTGGCATGTGATCTTCGGGCTGCTGCTTGCGTGCGCGGTGCTGGGCCACATGGCGCTGCGCTTCAAACCGCTGCACCGCCGGCACTTTCTGGGACGGCGTACTGCCCTGCGCTACGCGGGCATCATCGCCACCGGCGGCCTGCTCTGGCAGGGACACGCGCAGATCTCCCGCGTGGCCCGGCTGCCGGGCGCCAACCGCCGCTTCACGGGGTCGCGCGAGATCGGCAGCCGGCAAGGATTGGCCTTCCCGGTCACCATGTGGATGCTGGACAACCCCCAACCGCTGGACGTGAAGGAGTGGCGCCTGCACGTTGCCGGCGCGGTGGCGCACCCCTTTGAATTGAGCGTTGCCGACCTTGCCCGCGGCCGAATCGTAACCCAGGACGCCATCCTGGACTGTACCGGCGGCTGGTATACGGCGCAGACATGGCGCGGCCTCTCCGTCGGCTGGCTTCTGCAGCAGGCGCGCCCGCTACCCGGCGCGAGGGCGGTCAGCTTTGTTTCAGTGACAGGCTACCGGTGGAGTGTGCCCCTCACCGAAGCGGCATCCCTGCTGCTGGCCACGCACGCCGGCGATGAGCCGCTCGATCATGGCCATGGCGCGCCCCTCCGATTGGTGGCACCCGGCCGCCGGGGCTTCCAGTGGGTAAAATGGGTGACCGAGGTCCGCGTGCTGCAGCAGCCAGACCTCGGCCAATGGATTGCCATCTTCAACAGCGGCCTGTGACGCTCAGGAACCGCGGCGCGCGTGGCCCATGTGTTCCCGGTGGATATAGTGGCGGTCGAGCCAGACGAGCACGGCCGTGATGATACCGGCTGCCAGCAGCAGCAGCAGCGCGGTCGTCACTTCGTTTAGCAGCGCCGGCGCCACGACGAGGGTAATTCCGAGCAACGCCATCATCGATCCTGAGAGCAACTTGAGCACGCGACCTTCACGCTCGCTCAGCTTGCGCGCGCCGAAGCGCAGGGTAAACAGGAGCACGATGAGCAGTAGCGGCACGACATATACCACGTTATAGGCGGCCAGGTATCCGTAGAAGAGCAGTGTGGGCAGCTCATGCAGAGTCAGCGCCCGGGTATAGACCATAGGGAAGCCGGATGTGCAGAGCAGCTCGTAGCTGTTGGCTGCGATGGCGAGGACCGCGGTGCCTGCCAACATGGCGGGTAAACTCGAGGCTTTTAGCAGGCTGCGGCTCCGCTGGTAGAGGCCCGGTTTGGCCCGCTCTGGGATGCTCAACGATACGCCCTGTTTGAACCAGAAGAAGTCCTTGATATTGATTAGCCCGATGGCGACAGCAATGAGGCCAGCAAGCGTTGTGATCCATACGAGCTCGCCGACCACAAGGAAGAGGTTCAGCCAGGCGGCCATAAACACAAAATAGATGAGCCCCGAGAAGAGCACGAAAACGCCGCCAATCAGGAGCATGCGACGCCGGCTGCCAGCATGTACCATCAGGCTGAGCAGGAACATCAGCACAAAGAAGGCACAGGGATTGAAGGCATCCATACCCGCTATCACAAGCGTGAGCAGCGGCAGCGACAAGCCCTGCACATTGAGCAGGCCGACCAATGGTAGGGCAATGGTAGTTGGCTCCTCGCTGATGCCACCGGCCAGGGGTGGCGCGGCCTCATCTGTGGATGGGCTCGCCACCCCTGCAGCAGCGGCGGCGGCTTCCTCCGTGGCGGGTACAGCGGGCGCGGCAACCGCGGCTAGCTTGTTCTCTACCAGCCATGCATGGCAGCTTTCCAGGTTTGCGGCCAACGCCTGGCCGGTTGTCTCCGCTCTGTCATAGCCTGTGGTCATATAGCCGCAGAAAATAAATGCGGGGACGTAAAGGCTTTCCTGGCCAAGCGCCTGCGCCATCACGCTGTAGTGCTCTGCGTTGCTACGATTCTCGGAAATCTCCAGGCTGTGTAAGATGAGCCAGGGATAGCGCTCGGGCAACTCCTCTACGAAAGGATGTGCCTCGCGGCAGTGGGGGCAGGTCTTTGACCAATAGAAGTAGAGATGAACCATCGCATCGCCGCCCCGCGCCTCCCACCAGGTACTCTCGTTGGCGGGGTCCTGGGCGAAGACAGGCCCAGGCACGAGGATAAGCGCCAGCACAGCGATGACGAACCAGATCGTTCGTAGCGCGCTGGCGCCTTTGCGGGCGGAGCCATAACCAACCGTTGACATGTAAACCTCCGAGACAGTAGGCTGTGGGGCGCTCCATCCTACTGTAACAAGGTCATGTGCCTCGTGCTATGGACATTCGTCACCTAAACAACAGTATCCCTCCTGAACGGCTGTTATAGGTATGGTTACGCGGCATAACCCAAATCACGCAGTGCCGAACGTGCCGCTTCCAGCGTGGGCGGGATCACAGTAGCCCCGCCGGTGACCTCCATGGCTGCTTTGACATCCTTCAGCCCGCTGCCCGTATTGATGACGACGATGGTCTCGCTTGGGCTAACCAGACCTTCTGTGCGAGCCTGGAGCAGACCGGCATAGGCAGTGGCGCCGGCGGGTTCGGCAAAGACTGCCCCGAGCCGCGCCAAGGGCAGCATCGCTTGCAGAATGGCGCTATCCTCAACCAACACAAAGGCGCCGCC
>JACFMY010000511.1 GCA_019455155.1 Caldilineaceae bacterium | reverse complement strand
TGCTGAAGAGGAAGGATCCAAATTCATAGGCGTTGCCAAAGCCCTGTTTGCCCAGATGGCCGAGCCCGTAGACGTCGATTTCTCCGTCATTGTCTGTGTCCAACGTCAACTGCTGAGCATACTCCATCAACTCGGCGAGCGTTTGGGGCGGTTCAGTCAAGCCGGCTTCCTCAAAGAGATCGGTGCGATAGTGAAGCATGCGACCAATGACCCGGTAAGGCAATCCGACCGTTTTGCCCTCGTAAATCCCCATGTTCCGGGCCGCGGCCAGGATATCTCCCTCATCATAGCCGGCCCCAGCATTGGCCACGTAGGACTGCAAATCCTCCAGGAAGGGAGAGTATTTGCCGCCCCAACTTGTTTCGAACTGAATCACATCGAAGGATGGATCGCCGGAAACGAACTCGGTCATGGCTTTCTGGGTCAGAGCATCATGTGAGATATAGGTCGCCTCGACCTTGATGCCGGTCGCTTCCTCAAATGCGGGGATCAGATCCTCCGAAAGCGCCTTCACGGCGCCACCTGTAGGACCGACAAAGCGTAGGGTACCAGCGCTTCCCACTTCACCCGCTGCTTCTGCGGCGGGTTCCTCAGTTGCCGCGCCAGGCTGCTGGGCCGAGGGGGCTGGCGCGGCACAGGCGGACAGCACGAGCGCTAGAATCAAGCCGCATATCGCGAATAAGCGGACTGATTTGATGGACATTTCTTCCTCCTTCGTTTGACTTCGCTGAGATTGCACACACTCACCTTCTGAAGTGAATCTAAAACAGCGTATCTTTGCTATGCGTTCCTCCCTTCCCAAAGCCTCAGCCTTTCATGGCCCCGGACGTCAGGCCCGCGACCAGGTAGCGCTGGACGAACAAGGTAAAGATTAAAACGGGGAGCACAATCACACTGCCGGCTGCCATCATGATCCCCCAGGAAACGCCCATTTCCGTGGTGAAGCCGGCTGCCAGTACAGGCAGTGTGGACGCATTGCGGCTGGTCAGGATCACGGCAAAGAGGAAGTCATTCCAGGCTAACATCAGGCTAAAGATGGCCGCGGCCACCAGGCCGGGGGCGCTCAGAGGCAGAATCACATATAGGATCGCCTGCCAACGGGAAGCGCCGTCGATCCAGCTTGCTTCCTCCAATTCGCTCGGCAGGTCGATAAAGAAGCTGCGCAACATCCAGATCACAAAGGGCAGGTTGAAGGTCGTATAGGCGAGGATGAGCGCAATGGACGTGTCGAGCAGGCGGAAGTTCTTCATCAGAAGGAAGAGAGGGATCACGGTCGTGATAGGGGGCAACATGCGCATGGCCAGCAGCGCCAACAGCCCAAATTGATCGCCCCGAAAGCGGATGCGGGCAAAGGCGTAGGCGGCGGGCGTGCCAAGCACGAGGGACAGCAGGGTCGAGCCCCCGGCGGTCACCAGGCTATTGCGGAAGTGCAAGGGCAGGTCAAACTGAAACTCACTGGGGCGTATGCCGACCAGCGCCTCGTAGTTCTGCAGGGTCGGTTGGAAGAGCCATCGTGGCGGCGATGCCATGATATCGATGGGTAATTTGAGCGACACCGAGACAATCGTGTAGATGGGAAAGAAGAAGATGACACAGGCCGCCAGCAAGATCAGCGTCACCAAGACGTCCTCCACGTGGCGCCTTCTCAAGCGCCAGCGCCTGGTTGTAGATGGAACTTGCGCAACTTCATTCTGGGCAGAAGCGGTGACGGAGAGCGAGTTTAGCTTTTTCATGCTCTACTCCGGTCTGGCTCGATAGAGGAAGTAGATGTAGCCAAACGAGATCAGCGCTGTAATGACCAACATAATCCACGACAGCGCGGCGCCTTCGCCTACGGCAAAGTGTCGAAAGCTAATGCGAAAATTGAGCAGGCTGAGGGTCTCGGTGCTCCCAGCCGGCCCACCCGTCGTCAGGATCCAGATCACATCGAAGGCCCGGAACTCGAAGATAGTACGGATCAGCAAGGCAACCATCATGGTCGGCATGAGCAGAGGGAGCGTCACGTAACGCAATGATTGCCACCGGGACGCCCCATCGATGAGTGCGGCCTCAAAGGGCTCCTCTGGAAGAGACTGGAGGCCGGCAAGGAGCAGAATCATAATGAAGGGCGTGCTCTGCCAGATGGTCGTCACGATGACGGCAATACGTGCCAGGTGGATTTCACCCAGCCAGGAGAGATTGCCCAGACCAAAGATATGGTTGATGTCGCCAAAGGTGGGGTTGTAGAGCAGGCGCCACACCAGGCCGCTCACAATGGGCGTCATCATCATGGGCAGCGTAAGAATCGCCGCAAACAGCCCGCGACCGACTGGAGCCCGGTTGAGCAGCAGGGCGAGGACCAGTCCGATTACGAAAGAACCGGCTACCGATGCGACGGTGTAGAGAAAGGTAAATTGAATCGCACGCCAGGTTTCAGAATCACGCAACACCCGTAGGTAATTCGTTAGCCCGATCCATTCGATTCTGCTGGGCACCACGGTCAGATCCCACTTGTTGAAGCTCAAGTACAGAGAAAACAGCAAGGGGAGCGCCAGAATCACGAGCATGACCGCAAAGGTGGGCAGAACCAGCAGCCAGGCAAATCGTTCAGATTGCTGTTTCATATGTTGCCCTTCCACAGACAATGAGCTGGGGACTCAGTACTAGGGATGGAAATCAGGACTGCTAGCTTGACTCTCGAATCGCTAATGATGTTGGCAGCAGGATCGACCACGGTTCGTGATCGCCTTCGGCAACGAGCATGTGTAGGCGGCGCGCCGCGATCTCGCCGAGCAGATGTTTGTCGAAGTTCACGGAGGTCAGCGGGGGCACGGTATAGCGCGCGATCTCGTAGTCGTAGTACCCGATAATCGCAATGTCCCCGGGGACGCGATACCCTTTGTCACACAGCGCGCGCAGCCCCCCAACCGCCATCGTGTCGTCGCCATAGATGATGGCATCGAGGTCGGAGCGCTGCTCGAGTAGCTGCACGGTGCCGCGATAGCCAGAATCATAGCTGAAGCTGCCCTCGGCAACCTGGTCAGGTCGATAGGGCAGATCCGAGAGACACAACCCAAGACGGAAGCCTCTGAGCTTCTCTCTGCTGGTGGCTGTGGTGGGGGGACCGTTCACGAGCCCGATGTGACGCCTGCCTTTGGCAACCAGGTGGGTGATAGCCTGCTCCATGGCCTGGTTGAAATCGGGCATTACGTGGTCGACGTAGAGCGGTCGAGCATGGGCGCCCGCGATCACGACTGGAATCCCCCTCGCCTGGAGCGCTTTGAGAAACTCCGGGCGTACGATTCCACCGATTATGATCACACCTTGTGCATTGGCGTCCGACAGCAACGCGTCCAGCTCACTGGGATCCAGGCGCGTGTAGTGGGTTCTGGGGATCAAACCGTGTTGGGCCAATGCAGTGTGAGCGCCTGCCAGGATCAGCCGTTCCATCTCTACGACGAGGCTGCCGTTGGGGTGTCTGGCCGATACATCCTCGCGAACGAGCAATAGCACCTGGTTGGAGCTGTTGCCACCCTGGAGAACTGACGAGGGTACATAGCCCAGAATTTCAATCGCCTCCAGCACCTTTGTGCGCGTCTCCTCGCGGACATAGGGATAGTCATTGAGGACGCGCGAAACGGTAGCAATCGAGACGTTCGCATGACGCGCAATATCACGCAAGGTGACACGCATGGCTAGCACCGTAGGGAACAGGTGGCAGAGCCCATGGCTCTCCACGTACTAAATTGGCAGATCTATCTTGGGGAAGATGATGTTCTGCATTGTAAAGAAGCGCCGCTCCGGTGTCAACGCATTTTCAGAAAATTTTCAAGAGCGGACGCAAAGCGTGTTACTGTTTCACCAGCGGCAGGCAGATGCTCTCCATCTGGGCGCTGGCGCGTACCTCGACCGCGCCCATGTCGCAGACCGCGGTGGTCGCTCACGCATCGGGCGCGCACTGATAGCGCCGGCTGTTCGCTGAGGCAGGTGTGGTATGGGTACTCATAGCTGATGGTGTGGCTGCGTCTGTACCTGAGGACGGAAGCGGTGGGCGGCTTGTTTGAATTGCACAAGTCGAACGTCAGTCGCAACTGTCGGCGGTTGCTGATCGTCTTGCGTCAGGTGAGTAAGGGTGAGTTCGAGTAGCCAGAACCGCCGGCTAAGGGGGAAGGGCATAGTCTGGCGGCAGCCTGAAATCAGACCCTTCAGGGAAACCTGCTGCGCCTTTTCACTATTGCGCAATAAGGCTCTGGAAGGATCTTGGTCAATACTGACGCGTGTCGGCCACTAGGCCGGTCACACCGGGGGCGCCATCGAGG
>JACFMY010000510.1 GCA_019455155.1 Caldilineaceae bacterium | reverse complement strand
CCGCAATGGATGCAAGCCAAGGTGTTGAGCCTGCCTGTTTGGGACTGGATCAGTGGTCCCAGCGTCGCCTTGATGGCCGTCATGTTACTCAACACCTGGACGACGATCGGCACCATGATGGTCATCTTCCTGGCCGCGTTGCAGGATGTGCCGGGCCAGGTCTATGAAGCGGCGGAGATGGATGGCGCCAATGCCTGGACCATCTTTACCCGCATCACGTTACCCCTGCTACGGCCAACGTTGTTGTTCGTGGTCACCTTGGGGCTTATCGGCACCTTCCAGGTCTTTGACCAGATCTACGTCATGAGCTCCGGCGGGCCCGCCAAAACAACCTTGACGGTCGCCTATATGGTCTATCGCAACGGGTTCAACAACTCGCAAATGGGTGTGGCCGCGGCCACTGCCTTGCTGCTCTTTGTGATCATCTTTTCGCTCACTATGGTGCAGCGACGCATCGCAGCTAGCAACACGTAACAAGGAGATCGTTCTGTGGCTGCCATTTCCGTGAAACAAGGCGCTCGTTTACAGCGCGAGAACCAGATATGGGTTCGCATCCGGCTGGTTCTCTCCTATGGGCTTCTCTTTCTGATCGCCCTGAGTTTTCTCTATCCCTTTGCCCTGGCCATCACCACGAGTTTCAAGACGCTGCCGGAGATCAATCTACGCCCGGTAGCGTTGATTCCTGAAACCTTCACACTGGAGGGCTATGAGCGCATGTTCGCGCTCAATGTCAGCCGGTGGGCCATCAACAGTTTCATCATTGCGGCGGTGGTGACGGTGACGACGGTGCTCTTCTCTGCCCTGGCAGGCTATGCCCTGTCGCGGATTCGCTTTCCGGGCAGTCGCGTGGTCTTTCTCTCTATCATCGGTACGCTGATGATACCGGGCATCGTCATGTTGATCCCAATGTTTATAATCCTCAAGACGTTGGGCATGATCGACAGTTACAGCGGGCTGATTGTACCCAAGATGGTTACTGCGTTTGGCGTCTTTCTCATGAGCCAGTTCTTTGAGTCAGTGCCCCCGGAGCTTGAAGAGGCTGCCCGCATGGATGGCGCTGACCGCTTTCGTACCTTTTTCCAGGTTGTGCTGCCGTTGGCGCGGCCGGCTGTCGTGGCGCTTGTCATCTTCAGCTTTCAGGGCAGTTGGAATGAATTCATGCACCCCCTGATCGTCATCACCACGAGCCAGGATCTGTACACGCTGCCATTGGGGCTTGCCCTGCTGCGCGGCGGCATTGGGCAGAACCTGCAGTGGAACGCCCTGCTGGCCGGATCCATGTTGACGACCGTGCCCATGGCGCTGATCTTCTTCTTCTTCCAGCGGTATTTCATCGAGGGGATTAGCTACAGCGGCGTTAAGGGGTAACGCCGCTAGCCACGATGGCGCCAGCCTAGCAGCGGTGCAGCCTGTACGGCGGCCGCTGCCAGACTGGCGCAGGAATGTCAGAACCTACTTAGAGACAATCGGCAGGAAGAGTACGATGCCGTTGTCTGTTTCCTCCTGGTGCGCCCCAAGATCGGCCTTGACCGTCACCGGCCCGTAGTACGTCTCGACGGGATCTCCCGCCGCCGTATATTCGACTTCAGCCAACCAGTAATAGTATGTCACGCCCGGCTCCACGTTGGTGTCTTCAAACAGGTAGCTTCCGCCGCTGGTGCCCTGGGCGCGGATCATAGTGGGTGAAACTCGCACTGCGCCCCCAATCGTCCCATCCAAGCTGCGATAGATGTGATAGCCGAATGTGTTCAGCTCCAGTGCCGTCTCCCATTGGATGAAGATTGCACCGCCGCGTGAATAGCCAGACAGGGTAGATAGCGAGATGGCCGTTGGGCTGTGGATCGTGATGTTCGCATCCCCGCGATCGTCTTCATCGGGCATATCATCAAAGGGATCGTCGTTGGGGAGCGAATCGACATCTGCACGCACAGCGCCAGTATTGTCGCGCGCCTGCACAATCTCGGCGGTGTTGGTCATGGTGCCGTTTCTGTTTGGCCCCAAAGTGAGGACGATCTCGACGCTGATCTCGTGCTCAGGCAACAGCGGGCCGGGAATTATCATCTGATACGCGCCGTTGACTACCTGCCAGCCGTTGCCATCGTTGGCGCTCAGCGTGAATCCGTCCGGTACATAGTCCACAACCACAATGTCCGTGGCGGCCACTGTGCCTTGGTTCATAACAGTGATCCGGAACCGAACGTCGCTGCCCGGAGCAGGGGTGGCACTCTGTTCTGGCGATAGCTGTTTACGCAACGCCAGGTCGAAGCATACGACCTCAACAACCGCAATATCATAGTCGTCTTCGTCATCGCCGGTGTTGTCGATGACATCGTCAACTGTCCTGTCGTTACCGTTGATCCGATCTGCCGTCGAGTCCCAATCTGTCATGGGAACACCTGTCGTATGCAGAACCTGCATGATTTCGGCCGCATTGGTCAGGCTGCCCGTTGTGGCGCCGGCCCGCAGGACAATCGGAACCTGGACGCTCTGGCCCGGAGCCAGCGGACCTGGGATCGTCAGCACTGCCTCTCCGTCCCGGGCCACCCAACCGTTTGCATCCTGCGGGCTCAGCGTAAAGCCGGACGGCAGGTAATCGACGATGGTCATGTTCTGGGCAACCATGTCACCCTGGTTGAAGATCTCGACCACGAAGGCAATATCCTGGTTCACATCCACGGCCGCCGCCTGACCCTCAGCCACTCGCAGCCTCAGGGCGAGATCAAAGCGACCGATCGTCACCAGCGCGATGTCGTGGTCATCCTCATCTCCGCCAGCCTTGCCATATTCGTCGATGACATCGTCCTTCACGTTGGTTTCGTTATTGGCGCTGTCAAAGGTGGAATCGACGTCCTGAACCGGGTTACCCTGGCTGTCCGTGGCGCCGGCAATCTCAGCCACGTTGGACACGGACGCGCCTGGCGCCTGCGCGGTGGTCAACACGATATTGACCGTGGCGCTGGCTTGCGGCGCGAGCTGGATATTGGAGAGCGTCAGCGTAGCCGTATTGTTTGGACCTGGCGCCCAGCTGCTTCCATTCAGGCTGTGGAGCGTGAACCCTGCAGGCAGGTAATCGACCAGGGCGATGTTGGTGGCCGTAATGGTTCCCTGGTTAAAGACAGTCAGCGTGAAGGTGAGCGGATCGCCAGCGCGCAGCCCCAATCCATTTCCGGCCCCCGGGGTCATACGCAGGGCCAGATCAAAGGCGGTGAATGGCACGTACGTTGGAACGTTTTCGCCTAGGTTATTGGCCGTGCCGTTGCCGTCGGGGTCCGGATCGGTACCGTTGTGCGACACATCCGAAATGATTGCGCCATTGGGTCCCGTCGCTGTGGCCGTTGCCGTATTTTCCGCACTTGCCGTGGCGCCACGCGCCACGGTGAACGTAATGATGACGTTGCCAGTTTGGCCCACCGCAAGGCTCTGGTTGGCGGCGACGACATTGCTGTTGGCGGTACCGTCCCAGCCAGGGTTGGCAGTGAGCGAGCCATTGCTGGCGTGGAAGCCTGCTGGCGCCATGCTGCTGAACTGCGCCGTCACGTCGTCCGTGATGATCAGGTTGTTGAGAGCAACGTTACCCAGGTTCTTCACTGTGAGTGTGAAGGCAACAGTATAGGTGCCGTCTACATTGTTCGTGACTGACCTAAGCGCCTTGGCGAGACCGATGTCGCTGGCGAGCTGGGCGTCGAAGAAGTTCTGGCCCGCAACCGAATCTCCCGACAGTACTACGATGTTGGCGATGGTATCGT
The DNA here is from genome assembly GCA_019455155.1 of Caldilineaceae bacterium. Taxonomy (GTDB): domain Bacteria; phylum Chloroflexota; class Anaerolineae; order Caldilineales; family Caldilineaceae; genus JACFMY01. The sequence continues at coordinate 578 of JACFMY010000510.1, read as the reverse complement.
CGTTGTTACCCTGGACATCGCCGGTGGAGGTGAAGCCAGCTAGGTTGGTCTCGGCGATCGTATAGATGCCCGGCAGAACGGTGAAGGTGTAGACACCGCCGGCATTCGTAGTGGCGGTCAGGCCATTGGAGAGAGTAAGCTGCACGCCTTGGATGCCGGGCTCGCCATTCTCATATTGACCGTTGGCGTTGCGGTCATGATAGACAGTTCCGGAGATTGTGGCTGGCCGGGCATCGAAGAAATCGCGCGCTGAGATCACCTGGCCCGATTGCAGGGTAATATTGGCGATGATGTCATCGTTGTCGCCCTGGACGTCGCCGGTGGAGACGAAGCCGTTCAAGTTGGTCTCAGTGATGGTATAGATGCCCGGCATGACGGTGAAGACGTAGGCGCCGTTGGCATCGGTGGTAGTTGTCACGCCGTTCGACAGCGTGATCTGTACGCCTGGAATGCCTGGCTCGCCGCTATCAAATTGGCCATTGCCGTTACGGTCGTGATACACGGTGCCGCTGAGGGTGGCCGGTAGCGCATCGAAGAAGTCGCGGCCGGCTATGCTGTCACCTGATTGCACGGTGACA
>JACFMY010000509.1:540-4341 GCA_019455155.1 Caldilineaceae bacterium | reverse complement strand
GCACCACCTGGTTTTGGCAAGACTACGCTGCTTGTCGACTGGCTGCGCGGCGATACGCGGCCCCATGCGTGGCTCTCCCTTGACGAGGGGGACAATGAGCCGGCGCGTTTCATAACCTATCTTGTCACTGCTCTACAGGGCATCGATCCGCATATCGGTAAAGGCGCGGTTGCCCTGTTGGGGGCTACACAGCCCCCGCCTACCGAGTCGCTGCTTACGCTCCTTGTCAACGATCTAGCCCAGATCACTGAGCATGCGATCCTCGTGCTGGACGATTACCATTGCATCGCTGATGAGCGCGTGCACCATGCGCTCAACTATTTCGTCACGCGCCAACCACCGAACCTTCATCTCGTCCTCATCACCCGCGAAGATCCCCCGCTTGCATTGGCGAAGCTGCGCGTCAGCGGCGAAATCGCTGAGATCCGCGAACAGGATCTGCGCTTCTCCCTTGAGGAGTCAGCTACCTTTTTGACCGGGACGATGGGTTTGGCCATCTCCCAATCCGCGATTGCCGGCCTTGCTGGCCGGACTGAAGGCTGGGTCGCGGGGTTGCAGATGGCCGCGCTCGTTCTCCAGACGTCGTCTTTGGACCAATCGCCCGGCGCTGCCGAAGCCTTTGTCGCCGCATTCCGCGGCGACGATCGCTATGTCATGGACTACCTCATGGACGAGGTATGGCGCCGCCAACCCGCGTCCGTTCAGCACTTCCTGCTGCATACATCGATTCTGGATCGCTTCTGTGCTGCGCTGTGTGACGCGATGATCGGCGCAGGTTCAGACGCAAGCCAGGGTCAAGCGGGCCTTCAGCCCAACTCGCAGGCCATGCTGGAGACGCTGGAGCGCGCCAATCTATTCCTGGTGCCCCTGGACATGACGCGCGATTGGTATCGCTATCACCACCTCTTTGCCGACCTGCTGCGCTACCGTCTCCAACGCACATTCCCCGCGCGGCTGCCCGATCTGCACCGCCGCGCGGCGATTTGGTTCAAAGAGGCGGGCTATGCGGACGCCGCGATGAAACATGCGCTGGCCATTCCAGATCACATACTGGCCGCCGATCTGGCCGAGGAGTTCTTACTCGACCTGACGGGTGCCAGCCGGATTGCCACGTATATGCAGTGGCTCAGGCAGATCCCGGAAGACCTCATTGCCGCGCGTGCCTATCTGTGCGCGGGGTGTGCGTGGGCCTATGTGCTGACCGGTCAGGCTGAAGCGGCGGAGCATTACTTGGACGCTGGGGAGGTAGCCCTCACTCACTTCTCCCCGGTATTTAGCAGGCCCGAACAACGCTGGATCACACGAGCTGAAGTTCGCGGCCATCTCACGGCATGTCGTGCCTACGCCGCGCGGCTGCAGGGAGATCTCTCGCTAGCCCTCGAGCTTTCCCGGCGGGCGATCGATGAGTTGCCGCCCGGCGCATCCGCCGTGCGTGGGGCCGTCGCGCTGAACATGGGTCTGCTGTATCTGCATCGGGGGGATCTGGACCGCGCGCGTACGGCCTGTCTGGCCGCGTATGCGGCGGCCGCAGCGTCTGTGCCGAATCCCCACGTTGCCGTCAGTGCCTTGAGTGTCCTGGGAGATATCGCGACCACGCAGGGCCGATTGCGTGAGGCTGCGGAATACTACCAGCAGGCGCTTCACTTCGACCGCACGATGGCGGGTACGTCGCTGCCAGTTCCCGCCGCCGGCTATGCCCACGGCGGCTTCGCTGGCGTGTGCTACCAACGCGCTGAGTTGGACGAAGCCGAGACCCATTGGCGCCGGGCCCTCGAGCTGGTCGAGCTGCTCGGCGCCAGTGAGACGATCGCCTTCGCGTACCTGTTCGGCGCACGGCTCTCGCTTGCCCGCGAGGATGCTGGACAGGCGGATGCCCGTCTGCAAAAGGCTGAGGCAATCATGCAAGTGCACCCGGCTGGCGCGCCAGTCAACATGGAATGGATTGCCAACCGCGCAAGGCTGTATCTGCTCCGCGGTGAGATCCCCGCTGCTGCCCACTGGCTGCAATCGTACGGGATCGTCGCGGGAGATGTAGTGCGCGATATCGGATCGGATGATGACCAGCTTCGGTTGTTGCGCCCGCACTTGCCGTGTTACGTTCTCTTGGCCCGCGTGCTGTTGGCACAAGGTCAGCTAGACGCCGCGGAAGAGCAGCTAGAACGCGTGGCCGCCCTTGCTGTGGCAGCTGACGATGTATCGGTTCAGCTGGAGACGCTCGTCTTGCTGGCTGTGGTTCATGGCTATCGAGGAAGCCACACCCGCGCCCTGCAGATACTGAAACGCGCGCTGGCCATCGCCGCGCCTGAAGGCAACCTGCGTCCGTTCCTCAACGCGGGCGCACCCCTGGCCGGGCTTTTGCGCCAGGCCAGTGCCCAGTCGATCGAACCGGATATCGAGCCGGATTTTGTCGAGCAGATCCTGGCGCACCTGGCTGGTTCTCCCACTCCAAAGCACCCGAGCCCAGTCCAGTTGGTAGAGCCTTTGACCACCCGTGAGCGGCAGGTCCTGCGCTTGTTGGCGACTGGCCTTTCCAGCACGGAGGTGGCCCGGGAGCTGGTAATCTCGGTCAGCACGGCCCGGTCATACATCAAGCAAATCTACCGCAAGCTCGACGTTCACAGCCGCGCTGAGGCTGTCGACCAGGGCAAGAGCCTCGGCCTGATATAAGACCCCCTACCAAAACCCCCTATGCTAGGGGTGTTGCTCCCCCCTAGCTGGCTGCTATGCTCCTTGTAAACATCACTTGAGGAGCATGCTGATGCCAGAAGAACAAGCGCAGTCGCACCCCCATATCTATGCAATCGAGGTCGCGGGTCGCATCGATCCGGAACGGTCCGCATGGTTTGGCAACTTGGCCGTCCGGGTAGAGGACGCCGCGGACGGCTCTGTGTCGACGACGCTGTCCGGGCCGCTATCCGACCAGGCGGCGCTCTTTGGCGTACTGAGCCGCATCCGCGACATGGGCTTGTCGTTACTCTCCGTCCGGCAATTGTCGCCAGGTGAATCCCCAGCCCACGACCACTTGCCTAACGACCGGTGAAAGGAAGCTACTATGTGGTTCAACACAATCGTCCGCACTCTGCTACGTTCCCCACTACACTTCTTCATGAGCGAGCACACCTTGCTGATGACCTACCGCGGGCGCAGGAGTGGGCGCCTCTACACCACGCCCATGAACTATGTGCGAGATGGGGATGGCTTTTATATCACCAGCCTGCGCACACACACCTGGTGGCGCAACCTGCGTAACGGGATCCCGGTCGAGCTGACGGTGCAGGGAAAGAAACTTCGGGCACATGCCGAGGTAGTGGAAGGTGAGGTCAGGGTTGCCACGGAGCTAGAAGCCTACTTCCAGTTAGCGCCGTCGCTCGCTGCGCGTTATGGTGTGAAGTGGGCTGGCAACGGGGCGCTCGACGCGCAAGGCGTGGCGGAGGCTGCGCGCAAGCTGGTCGTGGTGAAGGCCGAGCTGGCCCGATCGGAGGAAAACGGTGCAAAAGGCAACAAACAGACCGAGAAGCTCTCTACACATTGAACCAAAGAAGCTGATCGTGCCCGCGATTGTGATGCTCGCCTTTTGGACGCTGGGCGTTGTAGCCTGGCAGTCCACGGGGTTCATCCAGCCCCTCTTTTTCTTTGGCTATATTGGCGCTGCCGTCGGCGGTGGTTTGGGGCTCTATGCCACGTTACCGAAAAAGCAGAAGCCCATGGGCCGCAAACTCTCCCTCTTCCTGGTCGGCTCATTTCTGTTCGTATTCGCAGCGCTCATCGGCGCTGAGAACATGCAGATCGAGGGCCTCTTCT
>JACFMY010000509.1:0-530 GCA_019455155.1 Caldilineaceae bacterium | reverse complement strand
GCCCGCTTTTGTTCGGTCGCCTGTGGTGCGGCTGGGCCTGTTGGACTGTGATGGTCCTGGACCTACTGCCGTTTACCCGGCCCAGCGGACGGCTACCGGGCCGGTGGGGATGGCTGCGCTATGCCCACTTTGGCCTTTCCCTGGGCCTCGTGCTGCTGCTCTGGTACGGCTTTGGTTACGGCGCCGGCGTCATGGGCCGCGCGGCCATCTACTGGTTTGTGATCGGCAACGTACTCTACTACGCCATAGGAATCGGTCTGGCCTACGCGCTAAAGGACAACCGCGCCTTCTGCAAATATGTATGTCCGGTCAGTGTGCCCCTGAAGCTCGCGTCGCGGTTTTCCATGCTCAAGGTAGCGGGGGATCCCGCCCTGTGTAACGAGTGTGGCGCGTGTGTCAAGATGTGCCCAATGGATGTTCGCATTCCTGAGTACATCATGAACGGCGACCGTGTCCTGTACACTGAATGTAGCCACTGCCAGACCTGCATCAGCGTATGTGACATAGATGCGCTGAATCTCTCCTTTCAT
>JACFMY010000508.1 GCA_019455155.1 Caldilineaceae bacterium | reverse complement strand
AGCGCTCCCCCTGGCGACCAACACGCCGCCGGCTGGCACACCCACGGGCATTGTGGCCACGCTTGTTGCCCTCAGCACGGAGCAGGCCGCGGCCACAGCCAGCGCGGGTGCAACGCCGTCCCTTTCACCAACGGCCACAGCAACCCACACCCCGACACCGGTGCCCACGCCCACGCGAGCGTGCGCGCTGGGGCTGGACGCGCAGTTCGCCGCGGTCTATGACCAGGGACGCCTGGGGTGCCCGACCTCGGCCCCAGCCACAATCTGGGCAGCGTGGGAAAGTTTTGAGCGGGGTGCCATGTTGTGGCGCAGCGACACGAATCTTGCCTATATCTTTTTCGGCGATGGTAGTTGGAGTCCGTCCAACGAGACCTGGAGCGGCCAGCCCGTGCCCTCACGCGGTGAGGTGCCGCCGGGCCGGTACCAGCCGGAACGCGGCTTCGGCTACGTGTGGGGTGTGCGCGATGATGTCTTCAACCGGCTCGGCTGGGCCACGACGCCAGAAAAGGGGTTCTGCGCCACCGTACAGTCCTTCGAACGGGGCTATACATTGACCTCCGTTGCGGTGGCGTCGTGTACTGCCGAAAATCTGTACAATCATGTCTTCGACGCTGACTGGCAGCCGCTTCTGATAGCGGTGGACGATAGCGGGCGTTGGCAAAGCGGCCGCCAAGGTGCCGCGCCGCTCACGCCAGTCCCACCCGGCGCGGGCGGCATCGTCACACGACCGCCTGGGCAGGGCCTGCTGGTAGCACCGCGCGCCCAGGCTCTCTTGCTCGATGGCCGCTTCGATGACTGGCCCGGCGCCTGGCAGCCCTTTACAGCAGTTATCCAGGGAGGCGACCAGTGGAGCGGCATCAGTGACCTCTCCGGCTCCTTCCAGGTCATGTGGGCGCCTGCAGGTCTCTACATTGCCGTACGTGTGACCGATGAGACGCTGCGCAGCGGGCCCGAAGGCAGCGCCATGTGGCAAGGCGACGGTCTGGAGCTACAGTTTGATCAGGCCCTGACCGAGGACTACACGAACGCCACGGCCGACGCCGATGACACCCAGCTGGGGTTGGCGCCCGACGCCGCCTTTACCCGCGTGCGCGGCCATCGCTGGCTGCCCTACGCCCAGGAAGCACGCTTCGACCCGCAAGGCGCGGTGACCACCTCGCCCGGCCAATACAGCCTCGAGACGATCGTGCCCTGGAGCCTGTTGGGTGTGGATAGCAGCACGTTGGCGCCTGGCGCCGCCTTCGGCTTCAATCTGAGCGTCAACGATAACGATGGCGATACGCCCGCGCAGCAGAGTGTTCTCTCCGCCTCTCCGGCCCGTACCGCGCATGATATTCCCACGGAATGGGGGACGTTGATCTTGGGCAATTAGCCGCGCACCAGGTGGAGTAGGAATAGCCATCTAAGCCGCGCAAGGCCGGTGGCACGCGCGGGCAGAGCGCATGTTTGGTAGCTACGAGATCGTTCGTGGACCAGCGTGGGTGGGCGTGGCCATGCGCGCCCTAGCGCTCCCGTGCGCGTGGCTGGGACACGACATAGGCCGCGCCGGCGCGCAGCGCTTCAATATTGGCGTCGAGCAAATGGCGGTGCCGTTCGGGCAGATGATCATGCAGGGCCCCCTCCACAGCCTCTAGGGGGATCAGTTCCTCGAGCGCCAGCAAGGCACCCACCATCGCCACATTGACCAGCTGCTGGCTGCCGCAGCGCAGGGCTATGTCATGGGCAGGCATCGCAACGGCGCGGATATCCTCGCGGGTGAAGGCGCGTGTCACCAGCGTAGAGTCGACCAGGAGCAGCCCAGCGGGTTTAACCAGCGGCTCGTACTTGTCCACCGACGGTAAGTTCATGGCAATCACACAGTGAGGGTTGCGCACCAGCGGCGAGCCGATCGGTTCATCCGCGACAATCACAGTACAGTGCGCTGTGCCGCCCCGCATCTCCGGGCCGTACGATGGAATCCATGTCACTTCCTTACCCGTCGCCAGAGCCGCATAGGCCAGTATCTGCCCTGCAAAGAGCGCGCCTTGGCCGCCAAAGCCAGAGATAATGATGGATGTTTCCATGTGCTGTCTCCTGCCTTTGAGTAACCACCATGACGCCGCGGGCGAGCTGTGTCATGGCGTCATGGTGGCATGGTGTGATTCACGCCTGGCGTTGCGACGGCTCAATCATTCAATCCATCCGCCACCTTGAAATCTCCCAGGGGAAAGACTGGCACCATCTCGTCACGAATGAAATCCAGGGCGGCATTGGCGCTCAAGTGCCAGTTGGTCGGACAGCTGGCGAGAATCTCGACGATGCCAAAGCCGAGTCCCTGGATCTGCGCCTGGAAAGCCATACGTATCGCCTTTTTGGTCTTGCGTACTTCGGCCGGCGCGTGCATGGATCGCCGTACAGCCAGCGCCACGCCCGGCAAGGTAGCCAGCATTTCCGTGATACGAATGGGATAGCCTTGCAGCGCCGGATCACGGCCAAAGGGCGATGAGGTCGTGACCTGGCCAATAAGCGACGTCGGGGCCAGTTGGCCGCCTGTCATACCGTAGACAGCGTTGTTTACAAAGATCACCGTGATCTGCTCGCCGCGCACCGCGGCGTGCAGGATCTCATTACCCCCAATGGAGGCCAGGTCACCGTCACCCTGATAGGTGAAGACGATGCTCTCAGGCCGTACACGCTTTAGGCCAGTCGCCATGGCAGGCGCACGGCCATGGGCGGCCTCGCAGCTGTCCAGGTTGAAGTACTTGTAGGCAAAGACAGCACAGCCCACCGGCGCTACACCAATGGTGCGGGCTCGGATGCCCAGCTCGTCAATCACTTCGGCGATAAGGCGGTGTATGCTGCCGTGGCTGCAGCCGGGACAGTAATGTGTCGCAACGTCACGCAACGCCTGCGGGCGGCTGTAGACGAGATCCCACTCGGCCAATAATCCTTCATCACGGATCGCTTCCGATTCCATCACGATTGTTCCTCCGTTACCGGCTGCGCGTCACTGTGCGCTGAGGGTTATGGCCATTGTTGCTCCTGGCCACGCGCGCCATGTGGCTCAGCTCCCGGACGATTTCGTCGGGCAGCGGAATCACGCCGCCCATGCGACCTATAAAGCGCAGCAGCGTTCGCTGGCGTACGATGCACCGGACATCATCCAGCATCTGGCCCGCGTTCATCTCCACTACCAGCACGCCAGACTTGGCCTCTACCAACGTGTCGAGCGCCGCGGCCGGATAGGGCCACAGGGTGATAGGCCGGAACAGGCCAACGCGCAATCCCAGGGCCCGCGCAGCGTGGACCGCGCTCTTGGCAATGCGTGCCACCGTGCCAAAGGCAACGATGAGCAGATCGGCGTCGTCAACCATATAGGCCTCAGCCCGCGGCTCACGTTCGGCGATCGCGCCCAGTTTCTCCTGGAGGCGCAAATTGACCCGTTCCAGGTTCTCGGCCTGGAGATAGAGAGACGTGATGACGTGGGGATCCTGGCGCTCGGTGCCCGTGAGCGCCCACTCCGGCCGTGTGGTGGGTAGCTCGACAAAGGGCGGCATCTCCACGGGCTCCATCATCTGGCCCAGAATGCCGTCACCCGCCACGATCACGATGGTACGGTACCGGAACGCCAGGTCGAAGCTGGCAGACATAAGGTCGACCGCTTCTTGTAACGTGGCCGGCGCCAGGACGATGGGATGAAAGTCGCCGTGGCCTGCCGAACGGGTGATCTGAAAATAGTCACCCTGGCTGGGCTGGATATTGCCCAGGCCGGGCCCCCCGCGCATGATATCGACCAGCACGCAGGGCACCTCGCTGCCGGCAATATAGCTCAACCCCTCTTGCATCAGGCTGATGCCCGGCGACGATGAGGAGGTCATGGCGCGCACACCAGCGCACGCTGCGCCATAGACCATGTTGATGGCCGCGATCTCGCTTTCTGCCTGCAGAAAGGTGCGCCCCAGCTCAGGCATACGTCTGGCCATATATTCGAGCAGCTCGGTCTGTGGGGTTATGGGGTAGCCAAAGAACGCCTCTACGCCAGCGCGTATCGCAGCCTCGGCGAGGGCTTCATTCCCTTTCCAGAGTTCGCGAGTCATAGGGGCCTCCATCACGCAGCACGCCGAGGGCGTACCGGTTGCCGGTACACCGTGAAGACAACGTCAGGGCAGACCAGCGCGCAGATGCCACAGCCGGTACAGTGCCCTTGACTCTCGTCAAGCATGACGGGCCGGTAGCCGCGCGCGTTATACTGATCCGCCAGCACGAGCACATGCTGGGGACACGCATGCACACACAGCTCGCAGCCCTTACAATGGTCCCGCTGAATGATAACGGTGCCTGTGGCCATAGATGACGCTCTCCTTTG
>JACFMY010000507.1:328-4357 GCA_019455155.1 Caldilineaceae bacterium | reverse complement strand
GATAGAGACAGGCAAATACCGGGGCATGGCCCTGTATTTGCCTGTCTCTATCCGCGTCTGTATCCGAGCTCGAATCCAGCAGTCGTCGCGCTTTAGCGCTTGGTATACTGGGGAGCCTTGCGGGCACGTTTGAGGCCGGGCTTCTTGCGTTCCTTTTCCCGCGCATCACGGGTCAGGAAGCCGGCCGCCTTCAAAACCGGGCGCAGATTGGCGTCGGACTCGATCAGGGCACGGGCAATCCCCAGGCGCACAGCAGCTGCCTGGCCGGAGTCACCGCCACCACGTACCTTGACGCTTATGTTATAGGCGGCCTCGGTTCCAGTTAGGATCAGGGGCTGGCGCAGAATCATCTGATCCAGCGCACGGCCGAAGTAGCCATCGACTGGTTGGTCGTTGACTACGATCTCGCCCGTGCCGGGATAGAGGCGGACCCGCGCCGTCGCTTCCTTGCGGCGCCCCACTGCCTCGACATACTCAGCCATTTGTGCAATCTCCGTGTTCACTAATCTATTCATCCCAAACTCTCACCGTCTCCGTGCGCCGTCAGGCGAGCAGGAGGCAGTGAGGCTGACTAGTTCCGCCTACAGCTCCAGCGGCTTGGGCTGCTGAGCTTCGTGCGGGTGCTGATCACCCGCATAGACGCGTAGTTTCTTCATCTGAGCGCGCCCCAGCTTGGTCTTGGGCATCATGCCACGCACTGCCTCATAGATGACACGCTCCGGGAAGCGATCCATCATCTCGCGCATCGTGCGGCTCTTGAGACCACCTGGATAACGTGAGTGGCGGTAGTATCGCACCGAATCCAGCTTGTCGCCCGTGACCACAATGCGCTCGCAGTTGGTGACGATGACAAAGTCGCCGCTGTCCAGATTCGGCGTGTAGGTCGGCTTATGCTTGCCGCGCAGAATCACGGCGATTTCGGAAGCCAGGCGCCCCAGCGTCTTGCCAGTGGCATCAACCACAAACCATTCGCGGCTTGCCTTTGCTTCCTCTCCCTTCAGAGTAAACGTCTTCACGTTTCCACTCCTCTATGCAACAAGTGCCGTATCCGGCAGACTAATGGTCGTTTGATATATTTCCATGCACCGACCTCTCCAGCTCAGCCGGATAGGTCACCTTTTCCAACACAAGCCCCTGTGGTGGAACTGGCGGGGCAGATCGGCTGCGCTCGCATGCAGCCAGTGCAGCCTGCACATCTTCAGGTGTCCATTCGCCACGACCGACGGCAAGGAGCGTTCCCACCAGGTTGCGCACCATCTGCCGCAAGAAAGCGTCGGCTGTCACAGAAAAGACCAGCCGTTGTCCGGGATATGGACCCAGTGCGGCTGGTGTTACGCTAACGAGCTGCCACCGTGCCGCCAGTAAGGTACGTTCCGTATTTTCGCCCTGCGGCGCCTGGCCGAAGGAAGCGAAATCATGACGACCAACCAGCAATGCCGCCGCCCGATTCATCGCCTCCACGTCGAGCGGTCGCGTCTCAAAGAGCGCAAACCGGTCGGTTAGAGGTGATCGCTGCGGGGCCGCCCGGCCGTCTTCCGGCCTATACCACTGAACCGTATAGCGATAGGTTCGGCTGACCGCACTAAATCGTGGGTGAAATCCCTCTGGCGCCTCTCGCACTCTCCGCACAACAACGGCAGGCGGTAGGTGCGCGTTCCATGCTCGTTGTAGATCTGTCAGGCTATGGCGCCACCGTACCCGTACCGCGATTACCTGCCCTGTGGCATGTACACCAGCATCTGTGCGCCCTGCTCCAATGACCCGGCCGCTACGTTCGGCACAGGCATCGAGCGCCATCTCCAGGGCTCCCTGAATGCTGGGAGCATTGCTCTGGTACTGAAAGCCATGATAGCCAGTACCATCGTAGGCAACCAGAGCGCTGACGTAGTGCAGGGCAGGCTCCACGGCCAGTCCACTCCTGGCGGTTGGGCCGGAGCTATTCTACCTGCCTGTCCACCAGCTCCAACAAGACCATGTCGGCAGCATCACCGTGACGCTTGCCCAACTTCAGGATGCGCGTGTAGCCACCGTTACGCTCGGCGTAGCGGGGCGCAAAGACGTCAAAGACTTTCTTAGCGACTGTCTTGTCGTTGAGATACGCAACAACCTGGCGCTGTGCATGGACACGGCTGCCGACGGCAGCCACACCGCGTTTGGCCTTGGTGATCAGCCGTTCAGCATCCGCGCGGACCGCGCGGGCCTTGGCCTCGGTGGTCACAATCCGCTCGTGCAGATAGAGCTCACGCACCAGGTTGCGGAACAGCGACTTGCGCTGGGCCGAGTTACGGCTCAAGTGGCGTCCAGAGACTCGATGACGCATGATCCTCTACTCCTCTATTCCTCGTCTGAGCCGTCGCCGTCGCTGGCGGGCTTATAGGCGTCGTCCATATAGGCGCTCAGGTCAACGCCGGGCACATTCAGATAATTCTTCTCGCGCAGCTTTTCGACCAACTCGTCCAGAGATTTCTTGCCAAAATTGCGGATGGCGAGCATCTCCTCTTCGCCCTTTTCCATGCGCTTTAGAATCTCGCCCACTTTGGTGATGCCAGCGCGCTTGAGACAGTTGTAGGCGCGCACGGTCAGTTCCAGCTCCTCAATGGGCGCATCATAGACGCGCGTCGGAATACCCTCCGCAACTTCCTCTTTCTGTTCAACCTCAACCTTCTCGGCCCCGGCCAGCAACGTGAGATGCTGTACCAGGATATTGGCCGCCCGACGTACTGCATCGTCGGGCGAAACCGTACCATCAGTCCAGACCTCCAGGTGCAGCCTGTCATAGTCTGTCTGTTGGCCGATACGTGTGCGGTCGACACGATAGGCGGCCTTGCGGATGGGGCTGTAGATGGCATCCACTGGGATCTCACCCAACGGCAACCGGCCGCGTTCTTCCGCCGGGCTGTAGCCACGCCCACTGCTGACGACCAATTCGATATCCAGATCGACATCGTTCGAGTCAGCAGTCAACAGGTATTGGTCCGGATTGACCACTTCAACCTCCGGCGGGCAGATCAGGTCACCGGCTGTGACCGGACCCTCGCTGGAGACCTCCACGTGAATGCGCACCGGATCGTCTGAGCGTAAGCGCAGTCGAATCTGCTTTACGTTCAGGATCAGGCGCGTCATATCCTCGCGCACATGTGGAATGGCGGAGAATTCGTGGTGGATGCCGCTCACACGAATTGACGTAATTGCTGCGCCTGGCAGACTAGACAATAGAACGCGCCGTAACGCGTTACCCAGCGTGATGCCGTATCCGCTCTCCAGAGGGCTGACCACAAAGTGGCCGTAATTCTGGGAGCTGGCCTCGACCTCAAATTTGGGTAAAACCATGTTCAACAATGGCATCCCTCCCGACATGGCAACTGTGAAGGCCGGATTCTGGGCGACGGGTGCAAAGCCTCTACTATTGAATCCCTCCACAATCATAATTTCCTACCGGCTGTAATATTCAACGATGAGCTGCTCGTTCAGCGGGATCTCAATGTCCTCGCGTGTAGGGCTACCCACTACCGTACCGCTCAGGTTGACAGCATTCAAGCGCAGCCAGGCCGGGACCTTCACCGTGCCCTGCATGAACTGAGCACGCTCTTTGAAATAGGTCTTGCTCCGCGCCGTTTCTCGCACGGAAATGATATCCCCATCACTGACCTGGAACGATGGAATGTCAGTCTTGCGGCCGTTGACCTCAATGTGGCCATGGCGAACAAGCTGGCGGGCCTGGGCACGGCTATCGGCAAAGCCAAGGCGGTAAATCACGTTATCCAGGCGCTTTTCCAGCATGGCGAGCAGGTTCACGCCGGTCATGCCTGTGGTGCGGTTGGCTTCCTCGAAATAGCGGCTGAACTGCCGCTCCATGACGCCATAGATCCGGCGGGCCTTCTGCTTCTCGCGAAGGCGCAGGCCGTACTCCGAGACCTTGTGACGGGCCTGGCCATGCTGACCAGGGCGGTAGGAGCGACGAACGATGGGGCACTTACCGGTGTTGCACTTGGCGCCCTTGAGGAAGAGCTTGACGCCTTCCGCACGGCA
>JACFMY010000507.1:0-289 GCA_019455155.1 Caldilineaceae bacterium | reverse complement strand
GTTAGACGCGACGGCGCTTGGGGGGCCGGCAGCCGTTGTGGGGGATCGGGGTGACGTCCTTGATCATGCTGATCTCGAGGCCCGCGGCGGTCAGCGCGCGGATGGCGGTCTCGCGACCGGATCCGGGCCCACGGACGAGCACTTCCACGGTCCGCATCCCATGCTCCATGGCCTTCTGAGCAGCCTGCTCGGCGGCTTGCTGGGCGGCGAAGGGAGTGCCCTTCTTGGCGCCCTTGAAGCCCACCGTTCCGGCGGAACCCCAGGAGATCACGGCCCCGTTGGGGTCGGT
>JACFMY010000506.1 GCA_019455155.1 Caldilineaceae bacterium | reverse complement strand
TTGTTTTTCTGATGGCATTCTGCAACATGAAAACGCCCTAGCAATAATCCCGTTTCGGACCGCTGCGACGCATTCAGAAGGGTTCGGTTGAATCTGTCAGGCTACATTACAGGGTTTGTTTCCGCTTCATATTCGGGTATGATATGGTTAAGTTTGCGCTAGCAAGCTGCATCTGTCCCCATCATCCGGTTCATCAACCTATTACGTCGCATTGACCCGGCCGGATCCGGTTCCCCCGGCCCCTGGAGAAAACCAATGTCCCTCTATTCCTCTGCGCGCACGTGGCGTGCTGTCCCCTCGCAGCGCCCAGTGACGCTTTCCAGGCCCCTGTGGCTGGCCTGGGAATTAATACTCTGGTCAATCGTCTTATATGTCTACTTGATTGCCTTGGCGGTCGTGTCCAACTGGCTGTTGGCCGAATATCAGGTCAAACAGACGCTGCAGGACAATCCGGCGCTCTCTGCAAACCTCGCGGAATACGCCCAGATTGGGCGGGATTGGCAGCTATTCTCGTCCGCTGCTGCCATGCTTAAGCCCCTAGCCGATAATGCTGACCCTCCTGAGGGCTCAGAGCTTTTGAGCACGGCACTACAGTCTGTGCAAAGACGTATCCCGACAGTGAAACTGCTATCGTCGGCAGCGCAAGCCGCACTCCCCGTTATCGTTCAGGTCGGTGAAGAACTCGAGAGTCTTTCCCGGTTAGAAGAGGTGGTCCTGGCTACGCAGCAGTTCACCATGGAGCCCAACCGCACCACCTTGCGGGCACTCGCACCCCATTATGATAATGCCACCATCATTTTGAATCAGGTGGCCCACGATCTCAGGGAACTGGCTGGAACCACTGGTGGCACCTCTGACCTATTCGATGCTGCGCTCCAGGTAATTGCGGATGGTGTTTCGAATCTCGGCCTGTCGGCACTGATCGACCCTGCTGCGGTCACGGCCGTTGGAGGGCCCGCGCGCATGTTTGCACAAGGAGCCTATATGTACCAGGAAAGAGTGGCTAAGGATGCGGCCACAGTCACCAAGATACGTGATACCCTGGTGCGGGCCGAGCAGGGAGAACGCGTCGTCACCTATTTCCTTCTCCAGGATTTCATCCAATGGTTCACGGAGAATGTCTGGGGTATCAATGGCGTGATTCTCCTCCTGGCACCGCTCCGGTTATATATGCACCGTCGCGGTTGGGCATACCCCCCGGGCCACCAGGTGAGCAGGGCACGACCGTGATCGTCGCCGGCTCACCGCCGCGGCCACTTCAAATTGACCCGGCCCAGCCGCTTCACAGCCAACAGTGCGCTGGCCAGGATCAGCGCGCCGCCGGCTGTCTGAGGAAGGCTCAGCCGTTCGCCCAGCCAGAGGATCGACCACGTGACCGTCAACATCGTCTCCAGGGGACCGAGCAGCGACAGCTGCCCGCTGCCTATGCGGCCTATGGCCAGGAAATAGGCAAGCCGTGCGAGATAGGTGCTGACGATGGCCAACACGACCACGGCCAGCCAGCCGCCGGCGCTGGGTGGTGTCCACGGGGCCCCCTGTGCCAGCCACCACAGCCCCACGAATAGGGTCATGATCGCGGTGACATAGAAGACCACGGCCCGCACCGGGTAGCCGACCAGCGTCCACTGGGTGAGCGCCATCTGTAGCGAGAAGAGAAACATGGCCAGCAGCGCCAGGGCCAGGCCACCCCAGTGTATCGCGCCGCTGGGGCCGATCAGAAAGTAGACACCGGCCAGCGCCAGCGCCAGCCGTACCAGGTGACGGCGGGTCAACTTCTCCCCGCGCAAGGCTAGCAGACTCAAGACGATGGGCGGGCTGAGGGCAATAATCATGGAGGCAAGGGATGCCTCAAGCTCGTTGAGTGACAGGAAGAAGAGCACCATGCCCGCGCCGTTGAGGGCGCCCACTACAAGCGCCGCTGCCAGCCCGCGCCGTTCAATCCGGAGCTTGCTACGGTCGGTGATCAGCAGCGTTGCGCCAAAGAGTATTGTCGCCAAGATCATGCGTAGCAGCAGCAGAGTCGTCGAGTCGAAGCCATCCAGGATCGCGGCACGCGCCACTGGCAGGGCAATGCTGAAGGACACGGTGGCAAAGACCGCCAAGATCCAGCCGGAAGCGGCCGGCGTACCGGCGTGCTGGCGGTAGCGGTCGCGCAGACGACTGGCAGCATGAGTGGTGCGCATGGTGCAGATCCTCGGACATGGTGGCAAACAGGAGCCTGGTTGGCGTCCGCCCATTATGCTACGGACTGGGTGGTTGCGCCATTCCCAGGGGGTGTTGATTCCACCGGCTGGCCGCGGCTGCGACCCGCTTACTTCAGGCCTGTCGTGGCGATACCCGTGGTGATGAAGCGCTGCAGAAACGCGAATACCAGGGTAATGGGCAGCAGGGTGAGCACCGTCATGGCTAGCACATAGTGCCACTGCACATTCAGCTCGCCCTGGAAGGAAGCGAGCCCCACCTGCAGCGTAAACAACTCGTTACGGCTGAGCACAATCAGCGGCCACAGGAAGTCATTCCAGCGCCACATGACCGAGAAGATTGCCAGCACAGCTAAGGCCGGCGCTGAGAGCGGCAACATGATCTGCCAGTAGACGCGCCACTCTGACGCGCCGTCGATGCGGGCCGCGTCGATTAGCTCGTCGGGGATGGTCAGCATGTACTGGCGCAGCAGAAAGACGCCGGTCGGCGTCGCCGCGCCCGGCACGATGACCCCCAGCAAGTTGTTGTTCCACCCGACCGCGGTGATGACCAGGAAGACCGGCACCAGAATCACCGATATAGGGATCATCAGTGTGCTGATGATGATCACAAAGATGAGGGTGCTGCCTCGAAACTGGTACTTGGCCAACGCATAGGCAGCCATGCTGTTGATGACCAGCGTGATCAGCGTGGCGGCTACGGTGACGACGACGCTGTTGCGCAGATAGGTGAGAAAGTTGAAGCGCTGGAGCGGTTCGGTGTAGTTCTCCAAGGCCATACGGAAGATCCGGACCTCTTCGCGCTGGTTGATATTGACCTTGATGATCTCATCTGGCTGCGCCGGATCGACCATCTGGGCCTCCAGGCCCACGCGGCGCACCTGCGCCAGTTCGCGCACGGTGCCATCATCCATGGTCACGCGATAGAGCGGCAGCGGGTCATCATACCCTTCCACCTGGACCTTCTCGTTGTCATAGGGCAACAGTTCGGGTGGAAAGCGCACCAACGAGGCTTGCGACTTGAACGATGAAAATACCAGCCACACGACTGGCACGAACATAACCAGGGTTCCAAAGACAAGATAGGCATACGTGAGGATATCGCCCAGGTGCAGGCGCCCGCGGCCGCGGGTGCGAGTTAGAAAATCACCGATCCCCAACATGATACGATTCCTTTCCTCTGCAATCAGGCAATATCCGACCGTTGTCCCAGGCGCAGTTGCAGCAACGTAAAGATCAGCAGTGCAATCCCCAGGACCATGGACGCGGCAGATGCCAGGCCAAACTGTTGGATCTGGTTGGCAAAAGCCGTTTCGTAGATATATTGGACGATATAGGTGGTGGCCGTGCCTGGGCCGCCGCCGGTAAGTACCCAGACCTGATCGAAGACCTGGACGGCACGGATGATGGTCAACACGAGCACGACGAGCATGGTGGGCATGAGCAGGGGCATGGTAATGCGCCGGAAGCTCTGGATGCCTGTGGCGCCGTCCATGGCCGCCGCCTCGTACAACTCGCTGGGAATCGACTGGAGACCGGCCAGCAGAATCAGTGTGTAGAAGCCCATCTGTGCCCAGATGCTGATCAGAATGACCAGGGCGACGGCCCAGTTGGCATGTAGAAAGAAAATGATGCGCTCCATGCCCAGACTGACCAGGATCGCGTTCACGACACCGTCACGTTGCAGGATCCACTTCCAGATCAGCGCTACTACCACGGGCGACAGGAGTACGGGGTAGAAGAAGACACTGCGAAAGAAGCCCCGGCTCACCACGGCCCGATTCAAGATGACCGCGGTCAGCAAGGCAAGCAACACCATACCCCCAACCTGGAACACGACGAACGTTCCCGTGTTGAAGACCCCGCGCCAAAAGACATCTTCCCGGCAGGTCGCCGGGTCCAGGATATTGCGGCAGGCGAAGAGTTGTTCGAAATTGCGCGTTCCGACAAAAGGTCGATCGCGGGGTAACAGACGCGTCCCGCCCGTGAAGGCATAATAGAAATTCATCAGCATGGGCAGGAGCACGAAAACGCCAAAGATGACGAGATTTGGCAGCACAAAGATATAGGGCATCCGCTTGATCCCAATCCAGCGCTGCAAAGGAACGAAGACGAGCTCCAGGGCGCCCATCACGCCAGCATAGAGGCCATAGAGCCCTG
>JACFMY010000505.1 GCA_019455155.1 Caldilineaceae bacterium | reverse complement strand
TAGCGACCACCTGCGTGCATTGGAAGAGGCCGGACTCATCGAACGCGAGCTCGACCAGGCGGACCGGCGCCAGTTCAAGATCTGGCTCACAGACGCCGGCCGGGATGCGGTGCGCAGGACGACGCCAAACCACGTCCGTCACCTGAACGCCCTGGTGGCGGCGCTCGATCGCGATGAAATTGAGCAGCTGAAAAATCTGTTGGAGCGACTCCACCGGGCTCTCCGTAGCCAGGCGCAGGAAAACAGTTGTCACAGTTAGACCGAAACCTGAATACCTGAGCGGCCGCGCTGTCGCCGCTCTGACGAAAGAAAGGGGACTCTGTGAGCCCAGAAGTAGAGCGTCCAAAGCGTGAGCGGTCCAGCTTCAGACAGTTGGGCCGGGCAATCCGCTATCTAGGGCACTATCGAGGCGTCGCGTTGCTGGCCTATGCGGCGCTCATCATCAGCACCGGCGCCCAGTTAATGGTGCCGCAATTGGTGCAGAACATCCTCGACGCGGTTACGCGCGGCATGATGGCCGCACAGCTGGCCCAGGCGCCCGCGGCGACCCAAGCCGCTCTGCTGAGCCGGGCCGGCCTGTCCGCGGCCGATCTCAGCCAGATCCTGGCCAATCCGGAAGCGCCCCTCTATTGGGCCATCGTCCTGATCCTGATCTTTGCCGTGGCGCGCGGGCTCTTCTCCTTTGCCCAGGCCTATATGTCGGAAAAGGCCGGGCAGAATGTGGCCTTCGACTTCCGCAATGAGCTCTTTGCCAAGATTCAGCGCCTTTCCTTCAGCTACCACGACCGGAACCGCACGGGCCAGCTCATGATCCGCGCCACCGACGATGTGGAGAAGGTACGTCTCTTTATTGGCCAGGGTCTGCTGCTCGCTGTGCAGGCGCTTATCCTGCTTAGCGGCGCGCTCACCATGTTGCTGATTACGAACCTGGCTCTCACGCTGGTCATTCTGCCCATTCTGCCGATTGCGCTGGTCATGTTCATGGTCTTTGGCGCGGTGACGCAGCCGCTCTTTGTGAAGGTTCAGAAGAAGCTCTCAGCCCTCAACACCGTGCTCCAGGAGAATCTGGCCGGCATCAAGGTCATCAAGGCCTTCGCCACAGAACCCCATGAGAAGCAGCGCTTCGATCGCGCGGCCGAAGATCTCATGAACCAGCAGATTACAGTGGCCAAGATCTTCAGCTTCCTCTTCCCGGTCATCTTCCTGATCGCCAACCTGGGCCAGGCCGCGGTGCTCTATTACGGCGGCCAGCAGATCATTGCCGCCACGTTGACCATCGGTGAGTGGCAGAAGTTCAGTCTCTATCTCATCTATGTCTTCTTCCCCATTGGCCAGCTGGGCTTCATCATTTCGCAGATGAGCCAGGCTTCCGCCAGCGCGAGCCGGATCTTTGAGATCTTGGACGCGCACAATGACGTGGTGGACAAGCCGGGCGCACCGCCCTTGCCGCCGATTGAAGGCCACGTGGCCTTCGACCATGTGACGTTCCGCTACTTCGGCAGCACCGAGCCAGTGCTCAACGATGTCAGCTTCCGCGCCGAGCCAGGGCAGACCGTAGCCATTTTGGGCGCCACCGGCAGCGGCAAGAGCAGCATCATCAACCTGATGCCCCGCTTCTACGATGTGACGGCGGGCAAGGTTCTCATCGACGGCACCGACGTACGCGACGTGACCATCGATTCGCTGCGCCGGCAGATTGGCATCGTGCTCCAGGAGACAAACCTCTTTACCGGCACGATCCGTGACAACATAGCTTTTGGCCGGCCCGGCGCTACCGACGACGAGGTCATCGCCGCGGCCAAGGCAGCCGCAGCCCATGACTTCATCATGAGCTTCCCCGACGGCTACGATACGCCAGTGGGCGAGCGGGGCACGACCCTGAGCGGCGGCCAGAAACAGCGCATTGCCATTGCTCGGGCCTTGCTCCTTAACCCGCGCGTCCTCATTCTGGATGATTCCACCAGCGCCGTGGACGTGCAGACAGAGGTGCTGATCCAGCAAGCGCTGGACCGGCTCATGGAGGGGCGAACCAGCTTTGTCATTGCCCAACGTATCAGCACGGTGCTCAACGCCGACAATATCCTCGTTCTGGACGGCGGGCAGATCGTGGCGCAGGGCAAGCATAGCGAGCTCATGGAGAGCAGCCCCATTTACGCCGAAATCTACCGCAGCCAGCTAGTCGAAGACCCCGTGGTGGACGCGGCGATTGAGACGGAGAAGGCAATCTAACGGTCGCTATGCAGAATGGAGATAGGAAATGATTGGTGGACCTCGGGGTCTGCTTGAACAAGAAGTCAGCAAACCGCGCAGCGTCGGGCGGACGCTGGCGCGGCTGGCAGGCTATTTCAGACCGTTTTGGCTAGCCATGGCGGCCGTGTTGCTGCTCATGATTGTCAATGCCTGGGTACAGGTGATCACACCTGCCCTCTTAGGTCAGGCGGTGGACTGTTATCTCACGCCCGCGTTCACGCCGGAGATGGGCAGCGCGGCCACAGAAGCGGCCGGCGCCCCTGCACGCACTACCGCCACTGCCTGTTGGCTGGGTAGCGTGCCACCCGGCGCGGCCACTGAAGAGTACATCGCGGGCCTGGGCCGGCTGGTCCTCTTCCTCGTTGCGCTCTTTGTCGCCGGCTCGGTGACAGGCGGGCTCATGTTCTTTCTCATGGGCTGGGCCGGCCAACATGTGCTGCGCAGCCTCCAGGTCGCGGTCTTTGACCGCCTGCACGAGCTCACGCTTGCCTACTACACACGCAACGAGAGCGGCGATCTCATGAGCCGCATCACCAACGATACCAGCACGATCCAGCAGGCCATTAGCTTCGCCCTGGTACAGGTGCTCTCTGGTGTGCTGCTCCTGGTTTGGATTGCCTGGAATATGCTCGCCCTGAACTGGGTCTACGCGCTCTTTAGCCTCAGCGTGATCCCCTTCATGGCCGTGGCCACGATCTGGTTCAGCGGCCAGGCGCGCCAGGCCTTCCGGATCACCCGCCAGGAGATCGGCAACGTCAACGCCGAGCTGGAAGAAGGCATCTCCGGCGTGCGCGAGGTGCAGGCCTTCAGCCGCGAGGCAACCAACATCGAAAGCTTCCGCCAAAGCAACGCGGCCAACCGCGACGCCAATATCCGCGCCGTGGCCTTCACATCAGCCCTGGCGCCCACGTTGGAGGCTCTGGGCTACGTGGCCATCGCCATCGTCGCGGGCATCGGCGGCATCTTCCTGCTGCGCGGCCAGAGCCTGGGCGGCGCGACGGTCACCCTGGGCCTCATTGTCGCCTTTATCGGTTATGTCCAGCGCTTTAACCAGCCCATTGCCCAGATCAGCGTGCTGTGGACCAATATCCAGAGCGCCATCGCCGGCGCTGAGCGCATCTTCGATCTGCTGGATGAGGTGCCGGAAATCCAGGAGAAACTGGACGCCAGATCCATGCCCGAAATCCAGGGCCGCGTGGTCATGGAGCATGTGGGTGCGGAATATAAGCCGGGCGAGCCGGTGCTCAAGGATATCAACCTGGTGGCCGAGCCGGGACAGACGATCGCCATTGTTGGGCCCACGGGCGCGGGCAAGACGACGCTGGTGAACCTGTTGCCCCGCTTCTATGACGTGACCCAGGGCGCGGTGAAGATCGACGGCATCGATGTCCGCGATGTCACCTTGGCCAGCCTCCGCCAGCAGATCGGCGTGGTCCTGCAGGACACCTTCCTCTTTAGCGACACCGTGATGAACAACATTCGTTACGGCCGCCCCCAGGCCACGGATGAGGAGGTCATCGCCGCGGCCAGACTCGCCCGGGCAAACGAGTTCATTGAGCGGCTGCCCCAGGGCTACCAGACTGTGTTGGGTGAGCGGGGCGGCGGGCTCTCCCAAGGCCAGCGCCAGCTGCTGGCCATCGCACGGGCCGCGCTTTCTAACCCGCGGCTCCTCATTCTGGACGAAGCCACGAGCAGTGTGGACACACGCACGGAACGCCAGATCCAGGCGGCGCTGGACCAGCTGCTCATGGGACGTACCAGCTTCGTCATTGCCCACCGCCTGAGCACCATTCGCAACGCCGACCAGGTCCTGGTTCTTGTTGGTGGGGATATCATCGAACAAGGCACCCATGAGGAGCTTCTGGCCAAACAGGGCTTCTACTACAAGCTCTATATGAGCCAGTTCAAGCGCCAGGAACAGGTAACCCAGGCCACGCCTGGTCAAAACGGCGACATGAGCAGCACGCCGGTGCGGGTAGATTAGCCGCACCCCACCGCCCTATGCCAGCGGTATGGTGACAGCCTGCCACCCAGCGTCGAGTTGGCCGCGCAGCGCAGTGAGCAGGGCCGTGTGCGTGGGGTCAAGGGCCAGGTTGGTCGTTTCGTGTGCGTCG
>JACFMY010000504.1 GCA_019455155.1 Caldilineaceae bacterium | reverse complement strand
TATTGTCCACCAGAGCGATGATGCCTTCTCCTTCAATGTGACTCGCTGCCGCTATGCGGAGCTATACCAGGCCTTGGGGATTCCCGAACTGGGTGCAGTCATGTCATGTAACCGGGACTGGTCGCTGATTCAGGGCTTCAACCCTGATATCGAGCTCGAACGCATGCAGACAATCATGCAAGGTGCTCCTTATTGTGACTTTCGCTATCGCCGGCGCCAGCCCATCGACCTGGAGGAGTCGTGAGCGACGACGAGGCTCCACCGCGCTACGCAATTCAGATTATCCTGACCGAGACCGCGGCGCGCCCTCTCGACAACTGGGCAAACGCTGCCGAAGGCGCCAGCGTCCCAACGACCGGCTGGCACATTACCTTGATCCCGGCGTTCACTCTGCAGGGCGTCGACGCCACGCTCAACGAACGGCTCCAGGCCGTGGCGGATCGCCACGCTCTATTTGAGTTAGAATTGAGCGAGATCGAGGCGACAACCGATTCGACGCGCGCGGGCTACCACGCGGTCTTTCTGGGCTGCGGGCCAGACGCAGAGGATCTGTGTTTGCCGCTCTACGCCTTGCAAGCTGAGCTTGCTGAGACGCTGGCGCCGCTGCGCTCCAATCTACAGCCGGAGCTGGGCGACCGCCCGTTTCGACCCCATATCACGCTGGCCCTCAGCGTGTCGGAACAGGAGGCAGCGCGGTTGGCCGCGTTTGGGCGCAAACAACAGCTGCGCGTACGCTTTGAGGTAGCATCCTTCTGGCTGCTCAAATCAAGCGAGACCGAAGAAGGGGAGGTAAAAACGGAACGCCAGCAATTCGTGCTGGCGGGCGCCAATGCCGCTGACCAGGCGGCGCCTGATTCGTTGCCGTGAGCGTGCACGGCCGGCGGCGCTAGCACTGTTTATGTGCCAATTGTGCCGGGTGAAAGACGACTAGCAGCTGTCTTGTCTATCAGATGGATGGTTCGGCTTTGCGATGCACCGAGGCTGAAGATAACCCAGTAACTTCACATAACACAAAATGGAAAGGATAGTGCGATGTCACGACCAGTTACTCTGTTTACTGGACAATGGGCTGATCTGCCCCTGGAGACGCTGGCACAAAAGGTCAGCGCATGGGGATTCGACGGCCTGGAACTCGCTTGCTGGGGCGATCATTTTGAAGTAGACAAAGCTCTAGAGAGCGATCGCTATGTGCGCGAGAAGCGCGATCTGTTGGAGAAGTACAATCTGAAGTATTGGGCCATCAGCAACCATCTCGTCGGCCAGTGTGTCTGCGACCCCATTGACAGCCGCCATAAGGATATCCTGCCCGCGCGGATTTGGGGCGACGGCAAGCCCGAAGGCGTGCGCCAGCGCGCTGCCGAAGAGATGAAGCACACGGCGCGTGCCGCCAAGCTGTTCGGCGTGGACGTGGTCAACGGCTTTACTGGCTCCAGCGTGTGGGCCAAGCTCTATTTCTTCCCACCCACCAGCGACGCCGACATAGACGCCGGATACCAGGACTTCGCCGATCGCTGGCTCCCGATTCTGGATGTCTTTCAACAGGAAGGCGTGCGCTTCGGTCTCGAGGTACACCCCACAGAGATTGCCTATGACATCATAACCTTCGAACGCGCGTTGGCAGCAGTGAACAACCACCCTGCCTTCGGCATTAACTTCGACCCGAGCCATCTGATACACCAGTTCATCGAACCCACTGAACTCATCTACGCGTTCCCCGACCGCATCTTCCATGCCCACGTCAAAGACTCGCGCGTGCAGCTCAACGGCCGCAACAGCATTCTCTCATCGCACCTGAGCTTCGGCGACCGGCGGCGTGGCTGGGACTTTGTATCGCCGGGCCGCGGGGATGTGAAGTGGGATCCCATTGTCCGGGCCCTAAACCGGATCGGCTATCAGGGACCGCTCTCAATCGAGTGGGAAGACAGCGGCATGGACCGCGACAGCGGTGCTCCCGAGGCCCTGGCCATGGTGCGCAGCCAGGACTTTGCGCCCTCGGCCGTGGCGTTCGACGCCGCGTTTTCGAAGCACTAACCAACAGATCCTCCGCTACGGGCGCAGAGAGGAGCAGGGAACACGAAGCATGTACGCTTCGTGTTCCACCCTGCGTTGTGGCCCCGTAGCTATTGTCCGGAAAGGAGCACGTCTGTATGCCCGAAGGATCAGGCTTCACCTCTATGGCTGCTGCCGGGGTGGAAGGTGAAATCCCGGAGATCGGGGTGGGCATGTTGGGCTATGCATTCATGGGCAAGGCTCACAGCAACGCCTTCAAGAAACTGCCCTACATGATCTATCCGCCGCCCGCCGTACCGAAACTGGTGGCCATCTGTGGTCGCAACGAGGCCGCCGCGCGGGCCGCGGCCCAACGTTTTGGCTACGCAACTTATTACACCGACTGGCATCAACTGTTGGATGACGAGCAGGTCCAACTCTTTGACAACGGCGGGCCGAACGACGCGCATGCCGGACCCTCAATCGCCGCAGCCCAGGCCGGCAAACATGTGCTCTGCGAGAAGCCCCTGGGTCGCACGGCGGAGGAGTCCAAAGCCATGTGGGAGGCCGTTGACAAAGCTGGCGTCAAGCACATGGTCGCCTTCAACTACCGCTTTGTGCCCGCTATCCGCCAGATGCGCAAGCTAATTGAAAGCGGCGCACTCGGCCGCATCTACCACTTCCGGGCCACCTATCTCCAGGAATGGATCATGCCCCACTATAATCAGGGCATGATCTGGCGGCTGAAAAAGGCGACGGCTGGAAGCGGTGCGCTCGGGGACCTGGGCGCCCACATCATCGACCTGGGCCGCTATCTCGTCGGCGAGATTGCCAGTGTCGCCGCAATGACCAAGACCTTTGTCGATCAACGGCCGCGTGAAGATGGCACCATGGATACTGTCGACGTGGACGACGCGTTCGCCGCGGTAGTGGAATTCGAAAATGGCGCATTGGGCACGCTCGAGGCGACGCGCTTCGCCGCGGGCCGCAAGAATGGCCAGGTGCTGGAAATCAACGGGGAGAAAGGAAGTCTGCGCTTCAATCTAGAACGGCTAAACGAGCTCGAGGCCTTCTGGATTGACGATCAGCCCAAGGAAACCCAGGGCTTCCACAATGTCCTGGTCTCCGAATCCTATCACCCTTGGTGGGAAAACTGGTGGCCCCAGGGGCATATGATCGGCTGGGAGCACACCTTCGTCCACGAGATCGCGCATCTGCTGGATTGCATCGTCAACGACAAGCCCGTTGCCCCCATCGGCGCCGATTTTGAAGATGGCTACCGGGCCGCGGTTGTCTGTGATGCTGTGCTCGAATCCGCGTCCACCCGGCGCCAGGTGGATTGCCATTATTGAACCTGAAGATGGGAAATAGAGAATGGAGAGGTCCCTCGCCCCATTCTCTATTTCCTTTCCTGTCTCGTCACAAGGAGGGCACCTATCATGTCGTTCCCGCCATTTCCCCAGCTCGCCCACACCTATTCCATCGTCGCCTTCGATTCCGACGCTCAGGAGCTTGGCGTGGCCGTCCAGTCACACTATTTCAGCACTGGCAGCGCCGTCCCCTGGCTGAAACCCGGGGTAGGTGCGGTGGCTACCCAGTCATATGTGGAAATCGGCTACGGCCCCTTGGGGCTGGAGCTGATGCAGGCAGGCAAGAGCGCGCAACAGGCGCTCGATAGCCTGCTAGTCTCCGATCCCTTGCGCGAGCGGCGTCAGGTAGCCATGGTCGACATGGAGGGCAACGTGGCCGTCCACACCGGCAGCCAATGTATTGCGGCAGCCGGCCACCGCACCGGCAAGCACTACTCGGTACAGGCAAACCTCATGGCGCGGGATACCGTGTGGGATGCCATGGCCGTTGCCTTCGAAGCGGCTGAAGGCGACCTGGCCAGCCGCATGTTGGCGGCGCTCGAGGCAGCAGAAGCAGAGGGCGGCGATATCCGCGGCCGCCAGTCTGCAGCACTGGTGGTGATCGATGCCCGGCCCACAGGCCAGCCGTGGAACGCACGTCGCTTTGACCTGCGCGTCGACGACCACGGTGAGCCGCTAGTGGAGCTCCGGCGCCTGCTTACAGTGCGCCGCGCCTACCTACAGTGGAACGCGGCCGGCGCCATGTTGGCGAATGGGGAAGTCACCGCCGCGACTGTCCAGGCGGCAAAAGAAGCGTTTGCCGCCGCGCCCGATCTCATGCCGGAGAACGTAGAAGGCGTCTTCTGGTTTGCCTGTGCGCTTGCCAACGCAGGCCGTGTTGACGACGCCCTGCCTTACTTTCGCCGCGTCTATGCCCTTCAGCCTGTCTGGCGCGAGCTTGTACCACGGCTGGCCGCCGTAGAGCGGCTACCAACGGATCGTGACGTGCTGCGGGCGATCCAGAACGCGTGAGGACGA
>JACFMY010000503.1 GCA_019455155.1 Caldilineaceae bacterium | reverse complement strand
GTCGCGACGAGAGCTCCCGCTACAGCTACTTCTGCGCTGGCGGCGCTGGCGGAAGGGCTCTCCGCGGCCGTGCTTGCTGCTAGTGCGGGCTCCTCCGCCACGCTTTCCTCTGCCGCGGCCGCTTCAGCCAGCTGGTCTTCGGGCGTCTCAGGCTGCGCTGCCACGGCAGCGCTGGTTGCTGTGGTCGGTGTAGCACGCGTCACGATGGCGGCCGCCGGCGCCTCGCCGAACGCGGGCGCCGCGGCTGGCCCGAAGGCTTCGGGCGGAATGGCCTCGGCCACCCCCGGAGGCGCGGCCTGCTGCGCCTCGCCTGGATACCCTTCCACCACGCCGGATGGGGGCATAAGGCCCATCTCGGGCGCACCGGCCGCGCCCGCGCCTTCCCGCATCGCGGGTGCCGGCACTGCCTGCGCGGCAACTGGCGGTGCGGTGTCATGTTCACCAGCGGGTACGGAGGCCACGCTTTGTTCCGCGGGGCTTGCCAGGGACTCTGCTTGCGCCACTTCACTCTCTGGCGCCGCCGGTTCGGCTGCGGCTTCGTCCATGGTGGCTGCATCTGCTTCACTGGCGGGCGCAAGCTTGGACGCGGCCGTTTCCGGCGCGGGTGCGGGCGCCTCTGCGCCTGCCGCCCGGTCGACACTGGGGGCTGGCAGTTGTGCAACCGGTGCCGCGAGCGTGGCGCTGCGCTCTTGAGCCGCAAAGCGGGTAGACGCCGGTGACAGCGCCAATGGCAGGATGATCAGGGCAAACAAAAGGGCCATGCTGGTGGCCATGGCGTTGCGCAGCGCGGGACTGCCAGCTCGCCAGAAACGCCCCCAGCTTTCCGCCAACTGCTCCCAGAAACCACTCCTTGCTGTGCGCGGCGGCGTCTCAACCGGGGCTGCCACAGCAACCCCACGCGGCAGCGCCGGCAGCGCGCGGCCTTGGGCCGCCTGCTCGGGTGTCAGCGCGAACGAGCGGGGTAGACGCACGGGTGGCAGCGTGCGCAGCAGACGCACGGTCTCCTGCAGGGTGGTCAGCCGCCAGGCAATATCCGCGTCCTCGGCAACTGCGCGTTCCACCAGCTGGCGTTCACGCTCAGTGACCGCATTGTCGATATAGGCGGACAACAGCTCGTCCGTGATTTCCGGGTAACGTGAATTTGTCATTTTCCATTCGAAACGCTGCGACGCCACAACACGCCGCAGCTACGCTCAACCTAAGGACGGAAAGACGCCGGTAATAGTTCCGGATGCCGTAGAAGTATGTCGCGTACGCGGGCACGGGCCCGATTGATACGCGATTTGACGGTACCCATAGGGATGTCACCGATCTCGGCGATTTCCTCGTATGAATAGCCGTGCACGTCATACAATGTGAGAACGAGTCGCTGTTCTGCGGGCAGCGCGCCGATCGCGCGCTCGATGAGCTCGCTCAGCTCCATGCGTTCCGCATAGGTTTCGGGGTTTTCGGCGGGGTCAATCAGCTGCCCGGCATATTCGCTGTCCACGGGCAGGCTATCCAGACTCTCCGTTGGTTTGCGCTGTTGGGAGCGGAGCGCGTCGTAGCAAGTATTGACGACAATACGGATGAGCCAGCTCTTGAAGCTGCCGCCTTGAAAGGAGCCTAAGGCACGGTAGGCCTTGATGAAGCTCTCCTGCACAGCATCAGCTGCTGCTTCATCGTCCTGGAGGGTGCGATAGGCTACGCTGTAGGCAAGGTTCTGATATGCAAGCACCAGCCGGTTGAAGGCGTTCAGGTCACCACGCATTGCCTGCGCGATATCCGTCTCCTCGGCCGTGGTGTGCGAAGTCACGCTGTTATTCATGCAATCTCGACAGCACGGGTGCGTGCATGCTTTTTGGACAGTGCGGGACCACAGTCATTTGACGATTGCGGACCAGATTAGTATACTAAACCGCGCTTTCGCAAGCGCCGAAGTGGCGGAATAGGCAGACGCGCACGACTCAAAATCGTGTGGGGAAACCCGTGTGGGTTCGACTCCCACCTTCGGCACACGAACGTCATCTGGTTGGCGGTGTGCGGATGCATTATAGCACAATAGCCGGCAGGCACCGCGGTAAGAGGCGGCCAGAAAACCAAACTTCGGAGGGTAAGAGCCGGTCGAGCGCCAAGTATTTGACCCAATGGCTTCGTTACAATCGTCTGAATGGCAGTGAGTTGCCGCCTGCATGGACGAGAGAACAGCCATCCGGAGCTTCCGGACCTTTTTGATAGGCAATGATGGATAGGACTATCCGCTTTCGATTTCTGAACGCCCACCCCAACTGGACCCCGCCCGCACATTCTTCTGGCTACCCACGCCCGGCCTACACACCACCAAGCATCTGGTTGACCTTGCTTTTGGCGGCCATGTTGCTCGTTGCGTGTGGCCCGGCCAGTGCCAAAAGCGATTCCGGCGCGCTGGAGGCGCAGACAGCCCAGATAGCCCGGGATTTTGCCGCAGATCAGGACCTGGACCGGGCACGTGAGGCTGTCGATAGCCTGCAAGTTGCCAATCCGCGGCAATGGCTCATGATGATCACCGAGGAATCGATCAGCGCAGGAGAAGATCCCAATACGACGGCGGCGCTGGTCGCACTGACCGGGGCATTGAAGATTCAATCGGCTTTCATCCAGCGCTATGCGGACGCCAACGGACTGGCCGCTGCTACTCCGGTGGCGGCAGCAACGCCGGTGTTACAGAACCTGGTGAATACGCCATTGCCCACCCTTGCTGTCCCAACGGCTGTGCAACAGGGTGGCGACACGGCCGGGGACAGCGCGGCCGCCCCGGTGGTCGAAATCGCACTGCCGGAACCCACTGCGACGCCTACCGGGCCGGCCCTGCCCCAGGGACGTTCCACAGCGCTCATCAATGTGCGGAATGGACCCGGCACAGACTACAATGCAGTGGCGGCCCTGAACAGCGACGAGCTGGTGGATCTCATCGGCAAGAATCCGGAGGGTGACTGGCTGCAGGTGCAACTTGCCAATGGCGCCAGGGGTTGGGTCTTGGGCCAGCTTCTCGAGACCAGTGGCGATCTGGCCGCGGTGAGTGTTGTGACCGACATACCTGAGCCGCCGCCCACCGCCGCGCCGGTAGCGGCCGCGCCTGAGCCTGCCCAGGAGCCGGCCGTTGAGGCGGCGCCGGCGCCTACGGAAGAGGCAGCAGCCCCGCCTGCCGCAGGGCCCGATTTCCGCCTGGTGAGCACCCGCCTGTGGGACGTGTTTGAGAACGGCGGCTATCTCGACGGCCCTACGGTCACGTGTGGTGAGAAACGGCAGCTGGTGGTTGTGGTGCTCGATGCCAACGGCAATCGCATCAACGGGGTTACCGTGCAGGCTCTACTGGGCGCAAAGGAGGCCATCGTCACTGGTTCCCAAGGCAAGGGTGACGGCGTGGCAGAATTTGTCCTTGGCAATGGCCAATATGTGACCATTGCCAGAGACAGCGACGGCCGTGAGGTGACCAGTGATACAGCCTATGGGATGAGCACCGATCCGCACGGCATCTCTGACGAAGCATTGATTGCTGGCCAGTTCTGCTCCGATGCAGCCAGCTGTAACAGCTTCCGGGATGGTTGGGGCTGTTATGGCCACTATAGCTGGACCGTTACGTTTCAGCGCAAATCTTAACTTGCCACGGTCGCCGTACCGTGAAAGAATGAAATTGAGCGAGATTCACCTTTCCACCGACGAACGGAAGGTCGTGTGAAACAGGAATTCATCCAGTTTGCGCCGCTCTTTGCAGGGCTGGCCGAAGATGAACAGCAGCTCTTGGGCGATAAGTTCGTCGGAGCACAGACTACGGCTCGCACTTCCCTCTTTGAGGCGGGTGACCGGGCCGATGGCCTCTATATGTTGGGCAAGGGCTTCGTCCGTCTCCTGACAGCCAGCGGTACGACGTTGGCGACATTGGGGCCGGGCAGTGTTTTGGGTGAGGACAGCCTTTACCGGGGCGTGCCGTACGATATCAGCGCCCAGGCTGTCTCCGACCTGGAATTCTGGAGGCTTGCCGACGAGGATTTGCGCGCCATAATTATGGAGCGCCCATCCATCGGCTTACAGCTGAGCAACAACTTCGGCGTCCTGATCGCCCAGATGCAGGACTATCTGGTACACCAGCTGGCGCGTACACCTGAGCTGAGCGGGCTGCCCCATCATACGCTTCAATCTGTCGCTACCCAGCTTGAACCGCGCAAGCTGGCTGCTGGCCAGTACCTGTTTCGCACCGGCGATACCGCGAACGGCCTCTTCCTGGTGGAGAGCGGCTGTATTGAGACCCGGTCCGATGGCGAATCCGAAAAGCAGGACGCCCAACCTGGCATCTTGCTGGGCGCTCTGGCCCTGCTGACCAACAAGCCGCACACGACGACAGCCCTCGCAAAAGAAGAC
>JACFMY010000502.1 GCA_019455155.1 Caldilineaceae bacterium | reverse complement strand
CTATCTTCTACCGCCGCCCGTTGGTGGTCAGCGCCTACGAAATCTACCGCCTGGACCTGAAACCAAAAGGGTTCCGCGTGGTAGAGTTTCAGGATTTCGTCTCGGACGACACCATCGCACGCACGCGGGAGCTGCTGTTGAACCATAGTCTGGTTGCGGAGATCGTAGACCATAACTATCGTGTCGCGCGCAGCCATTACTCCTACACCAATCTGGAGAAGTCACTCACCGCGCTGGTCAGCCACTGCTTGGGAGATTGATCCGGCGTGCGCAACGTGCCGTTGCCGTCTCCGGCAGACGGATTGCTAGGCCCCAATGCCCCGTGCACACCTGGTAACGCGAGCATGAAGACCAATTGAAACAGGCGCCGGATGAGGAAGAGCTCCTTATCCGGCGCCTGCGTTGCTCCTATGATGCCGGCAATCAATCAGCCGGCGAGCCGACGGGCGACTTGAAGAGGGACCAGATAGAACGCACGGAACGCCGTGTGCGGCGCAGCGACACCAGGAGATGGTAGCGGATCGGCCGCTGGAAGCGGTAGGCCAACCCGCCAAGGATCAGCAGCAGCCCCCACTGGATCAGGACCCACTCTGCCGGCAAGAGTGCCGTAGCGTTCCCCATGGTGCTGCCGATGAAGATGCCGATGCCGCGGCCCAGCAGAACGGCAGGCAACAACCAGCGCAACCGCGTCGTCCCAAGCCCGGCTACATACAGAACCAGATCCGGTACAGGGAACAGAAAGAGAACAAACCAGATAATCGGCGAGCGCAACCGCAGCCTGCGTTCCCACCGGATCAGGTCACCGCGGTCAAAGAAACGCTCCAACAGGGGACGGCCAAACTTGCGGCCAATGAATACCGCTCCAGATGCACCGATTGAGAGTCCCAACAGACTCAAAAGGAGACCATTGCCAAAGCCGAACAGATAGCCGCCCAGCACTGCGAGGAAGCTGCCAGGCAGCGGCGCGATGAGAATCTGCACGGCATAGAACAACACGTAAACGATAGGCGCCAGCGGCCCAAAACTCATGATCCAGGTACGCACGTTGCCGGCCGCAGACAGCACCGAAGCGACCGGCTCAGTCAACCACCAGATGAGTAGGGCAATCGCGGCCAGCCCCAGTACAGCGATGCTGCCGTCACGCCAGTTTTTGCGAGATTGGAACATGAAGAAATGGCCCGTCCTAGAGAGCTGCGAGATAGTATTGCGTGCGTGAAGAACTGGTCGTCGGAGGTCAAGCCACATACCCAGTCCTCTCGACGTTTAGAATAAAGCATTTATGCCTATTTGTCATCAACGAAGAGCTTACAATCGCGCATAATCTAACAATCGATAAGCCATCGGACCGCACAACCTGTCCATGGACACCGGGCGGGTGAAGCGGGTCAGCCACAAAGAGTCCCCGATCGTGGGTATTTAATTGGAACCAATCATTTGCCAGGTGATCGCGACCGCATTCAGGCCGACCCGCTTCACCTCCCCAGACTATTCTGCGAGGGTGAGCTCCCCCTCTACCTTGCCGTTCTTGCGGCCATCTCGTCCCTGCGGGCGCGCCTCGACCCCCACCGTGGTCGATATGGTATCCACGCTCTCGGCCATCTCCTGACGGAACTGCTGCGTGTAGAGGCGATAGTAGTGACCGCCCTGCTTGAGCAGCTCAGCGTGAGTGCCCATCTCCGTAATCCGGCCATCCTCAATGACAAGGATGCGGTTCGCATTCCGAATCGTCGAGAGCCGGTGCGCGATGACAAAGCTGGTACACTTTCTCATCAGCGTGTCCATCCCTTGCTGGATCATGGACTCGGTCAGGGTATCGACGCTGGCCGTTGCCTCGTCCATGATGAAGATCTCAGGACGGGCCAACACGGCGCGTGCCAGGCTGATAAGCTGCTTCTGCCCGGTCGAAAGCAATACACCGCCCTCTCCCACCTGCTCATCGTAGGCCTTGTCGAGCTGCATGATAAACCCATGAGCACCTGCGAGCGCGGCTGCTTCCTCTACCTCGCGATCCGTGGCATCCAACCGTCCGTAACGGATATTGTCACGGATTGTGCCGGAGAACAGGTGCGGCGTCTGTAATACCATCCCAATGTGCGACTGCAATGCATGCTGCGTCAGATCCATGTAGTCATGGCCGTTGATGACGATTCGCCCGCGCTTCGGCTCGAAGAAGCGGCAGAGCAGGTTCACTATGGTGCTCTTGCCGCCGCCTGTTGGCCCAACCAGGGCGATCGTCTCACCCTGTTTCACATGCATTGTGAAGTCCTCCAGGACGGGTTTCCCCTCTTCATAGTAGAAGTCGACATGGTCGAAGATGATGTCGCCGCTTAGGCTTGACGGCTCCACAGCATCCTCTTTGTCTACGACCTCGGGCACGGCATCCATGAGAGAGAAGATGCGCTCGCCCGATGCGATGGCCTGCTGCATCTCGGCAAAGACGCGGGCCATCTCCTGAACCGGCCAGATCATGAAGAGCACGTATGAGATGAAGGCATACATGCCGCCCACGCTCACGCCGCCGCTGTCCGCAGTCACACCGGTGTAGGTGACGATGCTCGCGATGGCGAGCGACGCAATGAGCTGCACGGTAGGCAGGAAAAGGGCCGAATACCAGGCCGCACGATAGCCGGCCCGGTACATGTCCCCCGTCAGCGAGCCAAACTCGTGCAAGTTCTCATCCTCCCGTTCCAGCGCCTTGATGACGCGCACGCCAGTGATCGTCTCGTTATACGCGCCCGTGATCTTCGAGTTGATCTTCCGCACCTCGCGATACTGGATGATGATGCGTCGCTGAAAGAGCGTGGCCACCACAACGATGATGGGTACGATCATCATGACGATCAGGGTCAGCTGCCAGTTGATCTGCCACATGAACAGCAGCGCGGTGAGGATGTTGAACGACGACCACGTCACGTCCAACAGGCCCCAGGTGACCAACTCTGCCACGCGGTCGGTGTCCGACGTCACACGGCTAATGATCCACCCCACCGGCGTCCTGTTGTAGTACGACAGCGAGAGCTCCTGCAGGTGGGCAAACAGATACTTGCGCAAGTCATAGCGAATGCGCTCACCTAGAATGCCCGCCAGGTAGATGAAGGCGAAGACAGCCACGGCTTGCACCAGAATCAGCGCGCCGTATTGGGTGATGATCTGGAGCAACAGTTCCGTGTTGCCGGCCACGATGCCGTCGTCGACGATGAGCTTGCTCAGGTAGGTGAAGTAGGAATCCAGCCCGGAGACCAACATCACGGTGCTGAGAAAGCCAAGCACCCACCACTTGTAGGGCCAAAGCAAACCCGCCAGGCGCCGGATGGTCGCGCCGCTGAAGGTTGTTGTGAATTCTTCTTCTTCAAACTCAATATGCTCTGACACGGGTCAACTCCTCTTCCAGTTCTTCTTCCAGGCGGGTCTGTGCCAGGTAAA
The DNA here is from genome assembly GCA_019455155.1 of Caldilineaceae bacterium. Lineage (GTDB taxonomy): Bacteria > Chloroflexota > Anaerolineae > Caldilineales > Caldilineaceae > JACFMY01. The sequence continues at coordinate 960 of JACFMY010000502.1, read as the reverse complement.
TGCGCCGGTAGATCCCATCCTGTGCTAGCAGTTGGTCGTGGGTGCCGCGCTCGACAATCCGGCCGTGCTCCAGCACCAAGATCAGATCCGCATCCATCACGCTCTGAATGCGATGGGCGATGATGAATGTCGTGCGTCCCTTCATCAGCGCACGCAGTGCCTGGCGGATCTCAGCCTCGGTCTCGAAATCCACCGCCGACGTGGAATCGTCGAGAATCAAGATACGCGGATCCTTGAGCAGGGTACGTGCGATGGCGACGCGCTGTTTCTGCCCGCCGGATAGCGTGATGCCGCGCTCACCCACCAGTGTGTCGTAGCCGTTGGGTAGCCGGTTGACGATGACCTCGTGGACCGCTGCCGCGCGGGCCGCTTCCTCTACCTCGGCGTCGCTCACCGTACGGCCAACGCCATAGGTGATGTTGTCGCGCACGGTGCGCGAGAAGAGGAAAGGCTCCTGCTCCACGATACCGATCTGGCGCCGCAAGAGGTGACGCGAATACTCCTTGAGCTCAACGCCATCCAGCAGAATGCGCCCGGCCGTATACTCGTAGAAGCGGGGCAACAAGTTCACCAGCGACGACTTCCCTGAGCCCGTGGAGCCAATCAAGGCGACTGATTGGCCCGGCTTTACTGCAAACGAGATGCCGCGCAACGCGGAGCGGTCCGTGCCCGCATACGCGAAGTGCACATCTTCGAATACAATCTCACCGCGCAGGGCGCCGGCGCTCCTGACACTGCCCTCGACGACCGGCTCGCGATCCTCGCGCACGACCTCTGAGATGCGCCCGAAGGAGACCAGACTCTCCGACATCTGCACGATGAGGCGGCCCAGGTTACGCAACGGCCAGATGATCCACACGACAAGACCGGCATAGGCCACGTAGGTGCCCACCGTGATGTCGCCCTGAATCGTCAGCCAGGCCGCGTAGAAGAAGCCCGAGAGCATCTGGGCGCCACACA
>JACFMY010000501.1 GCA_019455155.1 Caldilineaceae bacterium | reverse complement strand
GGAACCAAAGATGATCGAGAAGTCATCATTCTGAATGGTGACCTCGATCCCTACCACCTTAAGCATCTCCGCGATCGACTCCTCAAGCTTCACCAATGGCTGGAAGTTGGTGTAGCCGTTGAGCTGCACCTTCATGCGGGTCCCATCTTCAGCGTACATAGCGCCCTGGGCAACCCGGATACCATCAGAACCTTCCACCCAACCGGCATCTTCCAGCAGCGCCTTGGCGCGCTCGGGGTCATACGGATATTTGCGTTCCATATCACACTTGTACCAGCCGTAGGCGAACGGTGAAGCAATGGGAATCACGCCCGGGTTGACCTCATTGACAATCAGATCATAGTCGAGCGCATGGGCGATGGCCTGGCGCACGCGCAGATCACCCAAGACAGGGTGGGGCGGTTCGGAGCCCGGATCGTCGTCGAAGGGGCGGCTCAGGTTGAAGTAAAGCGCCATGTTCCACTGGCCCGGAATCTCCTGGATGGCCGCCTGGCCATTCATCTGGGCGTCATATACCTCTTTGGTCTCGCCAGGCCAGAGCTGTACCTGCGCCTCGCCCTGAGCCATCATCGCCAACTGTGCGCCCGGATCGGGTACAACCTTGAAGATGACCTGGTCGATGTAGGGCTGGCCCTCTAGGTAGTAATTCGGATTGCGCTCCATGACGATGCTGTCGCCCGAGTTCCACTCTCGCACCATGTAAGGCCCGGCCGAGACTGGATTCCGGTTCCATTCCCAAGTCAGCATGTCAGCTGGGTCGCCCGTGGCATGGCGCGGTAGAAGGCCAAACATGAACTGCTGCAGATACGCCTGGTTCACCTGGTTGAAGGTAATGACTGCGGTCAGGTCGTCGGGCGTTTCGATCGACGCAATCTTGTCAAAGCCCAGGGAGAGAACATTGCCGCTTTCCGGGTGGGAGACGGCCTCCCAGGTAAACTTGATATCATCGGATGTCAGCGGCTCGCCATCTGACCACTTGAGATCCGGTCGCAGCTTCCAGGTCACCGTCAGGTAGTCCTCGGAAACGCCGCCATTCTCGACCGTGGGCAGCTCGGCAGCCAGGACGGGCACGAACTCACCATTTTCGTTGGGAACAGCCAGCGGCGCACTGACCGCGTCGGCCACCTGGCGGACAATCGCGGCCACGGCATGGTACTGGTTCAAGGATGCTGGCTCTTCGGGAATGATAACGATAGCCTGGCTGGGGGCCGCCGGCTCGCCGGCAGCTGCGGGCCCAGCCGCGCCTTGGGGAGCAGCGCAGGCCGAGAGTATGAGCGACAGCAGCAAGATGCCGGCCAGCATCCAACTCATACGGGCCTGTGAGTGAGAAGTCGTACGTTTCATCGTTACTCCTTTGTGTCAGTGAACGGATATGAAACCGGTGACGTAACAGAGCGTCAGGCGGGGTACCTGAAGAAGTGTAGGCAGCATCAGAACATGGTGGGCTTCTGTAGTCCCACTGATTCTTTGCAGCCTTGGAGCGAGGTGTCCTCACCGCGCAGAATAGGGATCAAAGGCATCGCGCAGGCCGTCGCCGATATAGTTGATGGCCATGCTGGTGAGAAATATCATCACCCCAGGAAAGATCATGAGCCAGGGAGCGCGCAGGGCGTAGGTCTGGGCCGTCGAAAGTAGATTACCCCACGATGGGGTGGGTGGCTGCACACCGAAGCCCAAATAGCTGAGACCCGATTCGGTCAGAATGGCGTAGCCGACCATGAGCGTGCCCTGGACGATTATGAGGCTCACGGTATTGGGCAGAATGTGGCGCGCCATAATGCGACCATGCCCCGAGCCAACATTTTCGGCAGCAATGACGAACTCCCGATGCTTGAGGCGCAAGAACTCTCCCCGCACCAGCCGGGCCGGCCACATCCACGACAGAACAGCGATCACCACGATGACAATGGCCACGCTGCTGGTGACGCTCAAGGCAGGTAGCTCGCGCAGCAGGGTCGCAATGAGGATCAGCACGAAGAGGCTGGGGAGCGTCAGGAAGGCGTCCGTTATGCGCATGAGGGTGTTGTCGATCAGACCACCGAAATAGCCAGCAAGCATACCCACAACCACGCCGACGAAGAGTGAGATCAGGGTAGCGGACAGGCCAACGGCGAGAGAAATGCGTCCGCCATACAGAGTACGGGTAAAGACATCGCGCCCCAGGTCATCCGTGCCAAACCAGTGTCCCCACGACGGCGGCTGCAGCGCATTGGCCGGTTCCTGCTGGGTAGGCAGATACGGGCTCAACGGCGCCAGCAGTGCCGTCAACACGACCAGTCCCAGCACGACCATAGCCAGGACCGCAAGGCGGTGGCGTGTGAAACGGCGCCAGACGAGCTGCCGCAGCGTGACGGCCTCGCGTGGCACTGCCGCTTGACCAGTAGCGCGCCCAGAGAGTGTAAGTTCACTCATAGCGCACCCGCGGGTCGAGCGTGCCATAGAGCATATCGGCCACGATGTTGGCCACGACAATGAGCACAGCGTTGATCATGATGATGCCCATTAATACAGGATAGTCCCGCCCACGCGCAGCCTCCCAAAAGAGACGCCCCATGCCCGGCCAGGAGAAGATGGTCTCGATGAAGAGCGCGCCGGCGAAGACAGACGGAAAATCCAGCGCAATCATGGTAATCAGCGGCAACACCGCGTTGCGTCCGGCATGCCTGTAGGTGACCTGCCGTTGCGGCAAACCTTTAGCTCGGGCAGTGCGCACATAGTCGGCGTTGAGCGTCTCCAGCATGCTGGCCCGGAAAAAGCGCGAATACCACGCTATCCATGCCAGGCTAAGCACCGTCACCGGCAGAATCATGTGCCACATCAGATCCAGAAAAGTTTTCGGACCGCCAACCGTGTACATTCCCCCTGCCGGCAGCAACGGGCCGCCGGTAAGCGGATTGTCCAGCCACACATAGAAGATCAGGATCGCCACCAATCCGAGCCAAAAGACAGGCACCGACTGGCCGGCAAATGACAACGTTGTCACCAGGTAATCGAACCACGAATACTGGCGCAGCGCTGAGATGGCGCCCAACGGAATCGCCACGATCAGCGTCATAAGAAATGCAGTCCCCACCAGCAGCAGGGTATTGAGCACCCGCTCGCCGATCATTTCCGCAACAGGGCGGTTCGTCTTGATTGAGGTGCCCAGGTCGCCCTGAGCTACCTTACCCAGCCAGCCGCCATATTGGACGATGATCGGTTGGTCAAGTCCCAGGCGGGCGCGTAGTTGAACGAGCTGCTCCGCCGTGATGTTGGGATTGCGTTCAGCTTGCGCCAGTGGTCCCCCCGGCGCCGAGCGCACCAATAGAAAGAGCAGCACGCTAAGAATCAGCAGAAGGGGAACAGCATGCACCACCCGGCGCAACAGATAGGTACGCATCGAGTTGTTACACCTGCCAAGAATGAATAAGTAGCCGGTAATCGGGTTGGATGGATATCAGCAGCACCGCCAGGGGTGATGCCCTATGATAATGGCTGTGCACAGCACGGTCAAGTCGGATCTTTGTGCCCCTGGTGACCAGCCGGTGAGCCAAACGGGCACGACTGAGGAGACGCACGCGGAAATGGCCCTAGGACGACAACAGCCGTGCCCACGGTCAGACACGGCTGTTGTCGTCCTAGGCCAGGCGCCGTGGCAACGCCACGATCGCCCGTTTACAGCTTCATATCCAAGCGATCACCTCAGCCTCGATACTATCCTGGCCCAAGGCACGGGCCACGGAAATGCGATGATGACCATCACGCACATAATAGGTTTCTCCAACGCGAATGAGCTGGACCGGCGGCAGTGCGACGCCGCGCTGGCGGGCCATGGCTACGCTCACCCAGCGGTCGACCATGCCGGCCTTCCTGGGGTGGAACGCGGCATCGAAGTCATGTTCCCGATCCTCGCTGCCCGTGATCGCGGCCAGGGGTACGTTCTGTATGCCGGCATAGTGGGAGCGGCCGTTCCCGGCGGCTCCTTCTAGCGTACGGAGGTCCACAGGCCTCCGCAACAGACGCGCCAGCAGACGCCAGCGCCGGCCACGCGCAAGGAACTGCCAGAAGCGTTGGAGTTCGCTTCGCCGGAGCTCGTACTCACGCCCCCAGGTGCGTTCGCCGTAGTTGCCAATCCCTTGTGCCAGTTCTGATGCCTGTCCAAACATATTCCCTCCCCTATGCGCTCCCGGCATTACCCTTCCACGAAGGTGGTGCAAGTTGCGTGTTCGGCCACGTAGAGCCTGCCAGCTTCCTGGAAGTTGCCCTGCTGGCTCTGCTCCTCACCACTGTACCGAGCGCGCGTTTCCTGATCGCGCTGGCAAACGAATCGGAACGCGTTTCGGAAGCCGTTTCGGGCCCACCATTTCTGGATTTGGTCACGGGTAAAAGGCAGCCAATGACAAGTGTGACGAAAGAGGCGACGTGGGATTGTG
>JACFMY010000500.1 GCA_019455155.1 Caldilineaceae bacterium | reverse complement strand
CGGACCGCCAGCAGTCTGCACGGCAGTGATGAGTCTGCTGAAGGTCAGGCCGGCTGCCGTGATGCCATCATCGACAGCCCCCGTGTTGTCCCCCACCTCTTCCAACACGAGAATGTCTGGACTACCCAGGTGCTGAACTATCAGCGTCGCCTGCAACGCGTACGCGTCGTCTGCTGCATTGCCCCCCAGATTTGCCACGTTAAGGCTGGCTACCGTGACGCGGGATGGATGCCCGACCAACGTCGTATTCTCTGGTACCACATGTTTGGCGCTGTCTACGACAACCGGGTCGCTCACCAACAGCGCGTAGGCGCCGCCACTGTAGTCGATGACACCCACAACGGGCGCCGTGAATGGGCTGCCTGCATCCACTTGCGGCCACTGCGCGCCCGACGGGTAGAGGGCCGGGCTCAAGTGGACGCGCTCCGGATTGGCGTCGCTCTGCAGATTGTAGATGCCGCCACGCTCGCTGCGCGGGCCGGCGTCGAGCCCGCCATCGGCGAGAACCCATGTGTCGCCCTTGCCAGTAGTAGGCCCAACCACGACCGCGTTGTTGACCTGGACCCGCATGGCTTCTAGACTTTCGAAATAGTCAAGACCATCTGTGGCCGGGTCAAAAGTCGCCAGCGCATCGTCCTCGATCACCGTAGACGGCAACGGGCGGCCGCCGCGTCCCATCACAATGGCCGGCGGCAGCTCGTTGCCCGTCGATATCGTGGTCACAGCCGCTTGCGTAAGCGTGGTCACGGTTAGATCGTTGCTCAGCGGCCCGCCAGGCTGCACTTCTGTCACTTTGCCCGCTACCAGGACATCGTCGCCTACAGCCACTGTCGGGCTCGTGGCTAATGTGACAAAGACACCTTCGGACGTTGCCGCGTCACTGTCAGGGGTTGCATATTGCAGATAGAAGCCGTTGCTGCGCAGTGCAGTGACGATCCCGCGCGTCGTCACGCTTTGGCCTAGCTGGGGCGACGTATGGCCGGCGCCCTGGATCACGTAGATAGGCGTCAGATCACCCAGCCCTGCCGTTGCCTCGTACGCGCCGCTGTCACATCCATCTCCAGTCGGGCGCGTCACCCCGCGCTGGTCGACCGTGATCTGGACGCCACAGCCGTTGGTATTCTTGGGGATGCGGTCAACGGCTGGGCTGTCGAGACGCAACGCGTGCGTGGGTGTGGGACCGCTGTTGTCCTGCAAAACGCCAAGCAACGGGTCAGTATTCGTAATGTCGCCGGTCGTGGCCAATTTACAGGTATTGGCGCTCTCCAGGTTGTATCCACCGGAATGGATCAAGCCAGCGCTGTTGAAGCAGTTTCCCCCGCTCGGTGCGCCAGCAACAATTGAGCTGGTTACAGTCAGCTGCCCTTCATCGTTGAAAATGTCGCCGCCGTCGCCGGCTGCACTGTTCAAATGAAAGGTAACGTGGGTAGCCGTAGCATCGCCCTGATTATAGAGCCCACCGCCGTTGTCACTGGCCTGATTGCTGCTCACGGTGGAATTGGTCAGCGTCAGCATGCCGCCGAAGTGTTCGATGCCGCCCCCGGCCCGCGCCTGGTTTTGGTCTACCGTACTGCTGGCCAGGGTCATCGTACCATTGTTGAAGATGCCGCCCCCGGCGTTGGTGGCTGTGTTGTACGCGATGCGCGACGTGTCAATCGTTGCAGTCGCGCCGGTGCCCTGATTGTAGAGAGCGCCACCGCTGGCCGCGGTATTGCTCAAAATCGAGCTTGCACTGATCTTGACCTTGCTCAAGGTGTTCCCTTCATTGCGTACGCCACTGCCCTGATTGCCAACAATGCGCAGATTGGTCAAGGTGGCATTGGAGACGTTGTTGTACAGGCCGCCTTCGACATTGTTGCTCAACGCGCCGCCGCTGTACGTCAGGTACGCCTGGCCAGTGTTGTAGATACCGTAACCTGCCGTATTGCTGATCACGTCCACCGCGCTCAACGTCAGGCTGCCGGCCTCGTTGCGAATCCCACCTCCCTGATTTGAGGTCACCACCGTGTTACGCAGCGTCAGTTCACCTTGTGTCTTCACGCCGCCGCCGTTGTTGGCGAGCGCGGTCTTACCGTTGCGGATGGTGAGTCCCAACAGCGTGACATGGGCGCCGGGCAGAACCTCGAAGACGCGATCGATGGCTCCCCCGTCGATGCTCACGGAGCTCGCGCCGTCGATAGTCAACGTGCCGGCCAGATCGAGGTCTCCAGTCTGCGCGGCATCTTCATCCGCACCGCTGCGGGTGAGGACAATGGTAAGGGGTCGGGGCAGGGCAGCGTCGAAGACGATGGTATCGCCGCCGCTCCCTGCGGTACAGCCGCCCACAGCCGTATCGCTGTTCGCCGAAAGCACGGCTTCTCGCAATGAACACCATTGGTCGTCGGCCACGCTGTCGTCGCCTATTGTCACCGTAATGGGTCCGCCAGCCTGCGGGGTGACACCGTTGACCAGCAGCCACTGGTACGCGCCCAGCACGTCCAAGCGTCCGTAGCCGAAATCATTGTCTGGCCCGCCTGCTCCCAGGTCTACCGCGCTGTTGAGCAAGGCAGCCTCCTGTTGCGCAAGAGAAAGGTTGGGAAAAGCGCTTAGGAGAAGAGCTAATGCTCCCGCCACATGTGGCGCCGCCAGGGATGTGCCCGTAGCCTGGATATAGCCGCCCTGCCGGTCGCTCGTCTTCACATTTACGCCGGGGGCGGTGAGTTTGGGATAGATCGCTGTCGCCTGGCCGCAGGTGGTCGGCCCGCGGCTGCTGTTTGCATATAGCACATCATTGCTGGACACGGCGCCCACGGCAAAGGCGCCAGGATTGTTTGCCGGGCTCATGGAGGTGGCAGCGTTCGGCCCGAAATTGCCAGCCGCAAAGATGGGCAGGATGCCGGCCGCGCGCAAAGCTTGTAGATCGAGCTCAAACGCCAGGTAGCATCCTGGATTCTCCAATGTCCAGGAGTTGTTGACTACATTCGGCGCGTCTGCGGTATTGGGATTGCCATCAGGATCGAGTAGCCACTGAAACGCCTGGTGAATGGCGGTTGCTGTCGAAATGCCTTCATCACTGAAGATCCTGGCCGCGATCCAACTGGCCTGGGGCGCCACCCCAATCGCGGATCCGCTGGCGTTCCCTCCCACCAACACGCCCATGGTCCAGGTACCGTGACCGTCAGCATCATAGGGCGTATTGGGATGTTGCCCATATGGATCAAACCAGCCGTTGGCGCCACCCCGCCAGCTTGCAGCCAGCTCAGGATGGGTGATGTCGACGCCAGTGTCCAGGGTAGCGATGCTGACCCCCTGGCCGTACCGGCCCATCGTCCAAAGAGCCGGGGCATTGATTGCGGCCACATTCGGTTCGGTACCGGCGCTTTGTGCGGCCAGCCGCAAACGGATGGCGTCCGGCGTGATCGACAATACGTCGGGATCCCCAGCCAGCTTCTCTATCACCGCAGGCGTGGCCGTCAGTGAAAAGCCATTGAACACCCAGAAGGGTACGATCCGGCTGACCATGCCCTGAGCACGATCTGTCTCCAGCTGTGCCACGAGACGCGCCTGTGACCTGGCGGCCGTCTCCTGAAGCAGCTGGATCGCAGCCCGGCCACGGGCTTCCCTGTCAGCGTCCGCCGCCATGACAAGGTTTGCCTGATCGCGCAAGGTAACGATGACCGTGACCTGCTCATCGCCCTGCATGGAGGCAGCGCTTGCCTGGGCGCGCGGTGCGTAACGAAACAAAGAGGCCGCGATCAGCGTGAACACGACCAGCACAACTTTCGGTATATTCTTCATAGGGCTATACCCCGTACACTACAACTGTTCCTCACCGTCGCCAGCGATTCACAATCTATTGCGCTGTGATGGATTCGACGCGCACATCACCCATGACCAGCGCCACCTTCATTCCAGGCTTGATCGCGTTGCCCGCGTTCGGATAGTGCATGTAATAGAGGCGATCCTCGACTAGGTTGTCATGGTGCATCGTCTCTGCAGGCGCCTCCAGCGATACATTGCTCTCTTCGGCAACGATCACAGGCATGGTTACATGGCTGCCCAGTAGGGGCAGCGCCTTCTCCAGATCGACAACTCTGAAACGAAGGTCGATCAGACCACCGCCCGCGGTTACGCCCACAAGGCGAATCCGAATGCCGTACTCTTCTTCCAGGGCTTCTGGCGTCAGAACCCTGGTCTTGCCTGTCACCGGCGCGACACAGAAGGAGCCGGCCACCGCAGCATAGTCCACGTCCGCGGGCGTAAGGGCCAACAACTCGTTAGCCGTTGGCGCGGGCGCAGGTGGTTGGGTGAGCCATGTGCGGTAGGCAAGATAGGCGCCCATGGCAAGCGCAGCGACAACCAACAAGCCGAAGGCCAACAGCCAGTACGCCTTGAGACGCCATGGCTTGGGATCTACTACTGTCTCATACATGTTCGGTCCTCTTCATGAAGGCGGGATGGCAGCCCCTTAT
>JACFMY010000499.1:287-4455 GCA_019455155.1 Caldilineaceae bacterium | reverse complement strand
CACAGACATGGCTGTGGTCGATTTGAGCTCAGCACCGACCAGACTTGTATTGACGCGGGCGACGCCGGGCAAAGGCGTCAGCTCCTGCAGGATGAAGCGCTCCAGGTCTTTCTGGTCGCGCAGGACGACCTTGAGCAGGTAGTCGAATTCGCCCGTGACAAACGAACACTCGAGTACTTCTGGCATGGCAATGAGCCGTTCGCGGAACTTGGCCAGCTCGTTGAACTGGTGCATCTGCAGGCTCACACTGATATAACAAAGCATGCCATACCCTAGTTTCTCGCGGTTCAGGTGTGCCGCGTAGCCGGTGATGTATCCTTCCTGCTCTAGACGCCTGACACGGGTATAGGTGGCCGGCGGCGACAAGTTGATGCGCCGGGCCAAATCAGCATTGCTGATGCGCCCCTCGTGCTGTAGCAGCTCGAGAATCGCGCGGTCGATTTCGTCCAATCGCGTAAGCGCTGATGGTGGCGCCATGCGATAATCCTCCTTGACTAGGCTGCAACCACAGGCGCTGTGGGTGGTCCAAACACACGCAGCCGCAGTGCCGAAAGCAAGCTCATGATACGACGGGAGCTTCGTTCGAGCGATAGCGCGCCACCACTGCATTCAGCTCTGCGGGCAAGGCTGCCATGACCTCCGCAAACGCGGCCGGTTCGGTGAGATCGATGGCTGTGGCAACCTGTGGCTGGGCCAGCTGCAGGTTATATTGCTCCAATATCCCTTTGGCCCGATCTCTGACCTCCTGGCCGCTGGCCGGGTGGTAGAAGGCGATTGCCAGGAGCTCGGCGCCTCGTTCGCGGTGTCCTGCTTCCAGGAAAACGGCGCCCATTTCGGCCAACAAGGAAAGGGTGAGCGGGAGATAGCTGATCTCACGCGCCCGCTGTAACGCTTCACCGTATGCTTCGACTGCGGCCTGGGGTTGGTTGCTTGCCCAACGTACCTTTGCCAGCCCGCCGAGCGCCGCGGCCAGACCACCTATGTCGCTGAGTTGGCGGTACAGGCCGAGGCTTTCCTCGTACAGACGAATGGCTTCGTCATAGGCCCGTTCCAGACCAGCGGGCGGCAGGTGAGGGATGCCAATCTTGGTATAGAGGTTATGGCCTGCCAGAAATGTTGCCTCCGCGCGCTCAAATTGCCCTAAGCGCAGGTAAAACCATCCTTTGTAACAGGCCAGTTGTGCGCGCAGGGTGCGATACTGCCCTGCCAGATCGCGCTGTTTTATCCGTTCGAGTGTATGTGTGAACAGCTCGGCTGCTTCGCGAAAGCGGCCGGACATCTGGAAATAGTACGTCAACTGTTGCCGAGAGACTTCTACGTCGATCCACAGCGACGAGGAAGGCGCAATTGCGACAGATTGGCGATCGGCATCCAGCAGAGGCGCGCCAGCTAACGCGTTGAGCAACGACAGCTCACGGCGCAGGTTGTTGCGGGCGCTGGAAGGATCAAAGTCGGGCCAGAGAAGGCCCAATAAGCGGTCGCGACTCTGCGGCTGGCGTGTCACCGCCAAGTACGCAATCAAGGCCAGCGCTCGACGGCGGCCAAAGGCCACCTCCCCGCCGCTCGCCTCGAAATGAGGTAGTCCGAACAGCCGTAGGCGCAGTGTCGACATGGGGCTATTGTAGCACGTCTTTTCTGGCATGGAACACGCTCCTTGGAACGGCATGCCCGCCTGCTAAACGCGCCTACAGAAAGCGCCCAAGACAGATCCAAGGAATGATGAAGGAACGGGCGCGGGATCGGACGAGGAATCGACGCCCCGTACACTTGGGGCATCTCGCAGCAAGCGAGTTCAAGCGCCCACCAAGGCCGGACGATTCAGTTCACCGGTGACGAGGCCAACATCGGCTGGGTACGCGACTTCATTGCCGCCATGGAGCCCTATTCAGACGGCAGCCGTTACCTGAACTTCGCCGGCTTCCTGGAAGAAGGTGATGCCATGATGCGCAGTGCCTTTGGGCCTGCCTACAGCCGGCTTGCGGCGCTCAAGGAGAAATATGATCCTGAGAATCTTTTCCGCCGTAATCAGAACATCAAGCCCCGGGCGCAGCGTGCAGTCAGCAGCAAGCGCTCGCTGCCTCGAGCTCCAGCTTGAAAGAATCCCCATCCAAGAAACGAGCGTTTCTTGGATGGGGACAGCCGCGCTGCGTGGCGGGATCAGATCGGCGTTGGGATCGGGCCGATGGCATACGGGCGCATCATCTCGTTGTCTTCGTGTTCGACAATGTGACAGTGCCAGACAAAGAGCCCGGGCGTGTCAAAGCGCGCTCGTACACGCGTGACTTCGCCCGGATAAGCAATGACTGTGTCCTTGAAGCCGCTCTCCCATGGGGCCGGTGGACGTGGCGCGCCCGCAAGCTGGACGGGCTGCACTGGGTCCCCGGTTGTGGTGTCGAGGAGGAGCGGCTGCCGGTCGACGACCTGGAAGGCGATCTCATGAATATGCATCGGATGAGCGTCGCCCGTGAAGTTGTAGAACTCCCACACCTCCGTGCTACCCACTTGTGGGTTCTCGGTGATTGGGTGGGACCAGTGGAGCGGGGTCGCAATGCCGCCTGCGACGCCACCCAACAACGCCTCTGCCGGCGCGTCTTCGAAGTACATGGACATTTCCTCGAGCAGGGCGAGCGGGCGCACTGCCCCACCGGTCAACGGCGTTATGGCCGGTAGCTGCAGAAACTGGGGTGGCGTGCTCGGGTCGGGACCGGCGGCGCCCACCACACGGAACTGCATAACCTGTCCGGTGGTAGCCGGGTCTGCCACGGGGCCGCCCAACCCGCCAAAGGGCTCGTCGGGACCGAGGTTGAGCATAATCACCTCAGTCCCCACGGGGACGTTGGTGAAATCGACGATCACGTCGGCACGCTCAGCCGGGCCCAACAGCATCATGCCCCCGGCTACTCCATTGATATCCACAGGGGCTGCCAGGAAGCCACCTTCGTTGCCGATCTGCCACACCTGGACGCGGGGATCGTTGAACTGCAGAATCAGGAAGCGCGAGTTGCAGCCGTTCAGCAGGCGGAAACGATAGCGGCGCTGTTCTGCATTCATGTAGGGCCAGGTGGTCCCGTTGACGACCATGGTGTTGCCAAAGAACTCAGGATTCCAGACGGGGGAAATGTCAGTTTCAGGGATGTACGGCCCGGCCACGCCGTCGAAGAAGGCCCGGTTATCGGGGTAAAAGAGCGAGCCGTCGGCGTTGAACGAGCGGTCCTGGATGGCCAACACAACCTCGTAGTAGCGCATACCGGGCGGGTCACCGAGGGCAGGGGCTGGGCCAGGCAATACGGCTTCCGTGCCGAAGCGGGTGTCGATCACCTCGTCACCGGGTCCGCCGCGCAGGTTGTAAAAGCCCGCAGGCCCAGCGTAGACGTTCAAACGGGTCATGCCCAAGGTGTGATCATGGTACCAAAGCGTCGCCGCACGGTGGTCATTGGGATACTGGAAGACCGCGGTGCCCGGGTCCCAGGCCTGTTCGAATTTCCCCTCAGCTTTGGCTTTGAACGTGTTGTACCAGGTGCCGACGGTGGCATATCCTGCCGGGATGTTGTTTGCCGCGGGCAAGAACCACGCTTCGGTGTAGCCGTCGCTCTCGTCACCGACGCCTACGGCGCCGTGTAAATGGGGCACAATCGGCACCGGACCCGTATAGAGTCCGGGCGTTTGCGCAAACGATGGGCGCATGTCACGCCCGGCTGTACCACCTGGCGGATTGGCCCAATGTAGCGTCTGATCGACTGGAAGGAGGTGCGGCAGGTAGTTCCCAGTCGCCGGGTCCTTGAGATCGTTGACCCACTTGACGCGGACCGGTGCGCGCCACTTCGCCTCAATCGTAAAGGCTGGATAGTAGAAGCTACCACCCTGGGCGACCGTGCCAGGGTGCCTGACGGAGCCGTAACTCCAAACGGCGGTGGGAGGAAGGCCGGGCGGTAGGATCTGCTGTTGGAACTGGCGGACGGCGATCTCGTAATAGTCGATATTCTTGCCGCCGCGTACCTTGAGCTTGCCAATCCGGGGCATGGCGGGTGGGATCACCAGGGGGGAGATGTATTTGGGTATGGCCGCCGGGTCAAGTACCTGCAGCATGCGCAGCGTAGTGCTGGCACGTGGACGCGCCAGCGCCTGCCGCACGCCAAGCCGCGCGGCTACGAGCGCCGCGGCGCTCGTA
>JACFMY010000499.1:0-277 GCA_019455155.1 Caldilineaceae bacterium | reverse complement strand
TCCTGCCCGCTGGCGCCGGTTTGTGGGGGCCGGTGGCCGCCCCGGCGCGGCCCCCCCCCCCCGCCGCGGGGCTACGGGCGCCGGGGCGCGGGCCCCCGCGCCGGCCTTGAGAAAATCGCGTCGGGTCAGCATGTCTGCCTCCTTCTGGCCATAATTGAAGATGATAACGATGGGAATGGTAGGAACAGCTTAGGACCAACGCCAGGTGCGCCTCTTGTAGGGAGATTTCGCACCTGCGCTTGACGACACGAGTGAAGGGGAGCGGTGGCAAAACAGC
>JACFMY010000498.1 GCA_019455155.1 Caldilineaceae bacterium | reverse complement strand
TCCATGCCCCACTGGCTGAGCGTGGTTGTCAGGCGGTCAATGTTGTTCGCTCCCGTGCGCCGTCCGTCCAGCGGCGTATTGCGTACATAGAGCACATAGCGCAGCCAGCGGCTGACGCGGGCGCCAAGCCGCTGTACGGCGCCGCGGTTGCCGTCTCGCAGCCGTTCCAGCGTGTGGAACGTACGCCACATACGGGGCAAGGCCTCGCCCATGTTGTAACAGGTATAGTCGTGGTTGCCAAAGACGCCGTAACTGCCCAGGCGGGGCTTGGGCACGACATCGAGCAAGGCCAGGACATTGTCCAGGCCACTGTCATAATGAATGAAGTCTCCGGTGTGGACGAGCAGGTCATAATCCAGGTTCGCGGTCAGCTGGCGCACCTTTTGAATCTTGCGCTGCTCGCGGCTTTTCCTGCCCTCACCGTGAAAATGCGAATCGGAGAGATGGAGAATGCGCAGTCCCGCATGGGGCAGCCGGCCGGCCGCATGGGGCAGCCGGATCGTGATCTCTTCCAGCCGCACGTCCATGGGCTCGATGAACGTTGCATACGCTGCCAGGCCCAGGGCCGTTGCTCCGCCAGCGAGCGCCAGGCCGCCGGCCCATAGTAGTGGCCTGGTGGCGCTGGTAGCGGTGTTCCGTCCGGTCGCGGCAGCAGGTTGGTAGTTCATAAGGTTACCCCGGTCGAATCTTTTTTCGCAGGGTCTGGCCCGCAGCAATCGTTGGCAGACTCACAGCAATTCGCGTCCACCTAATGGACGCTTATGGTGCAGCATAACAGAGGCCGGGCGCGGCGCCAATTCGATTGGCGGCCTTGAATGGGTCACGCGCCGGGCTGGGATCTATCCAGCGCGCGGTAACCTGGGTCCGGTGCTGTTCAGCTGCGTGCATTCAACAGGTGGTGAAGACCGGTAAAAGTGCTAAGTTGACAAGCCACGGTGTATATTGGACAATTTCCTCATGCCTTGGCCATGTACTCCGGTTCATCATTGCGATAACACCCAAAAACTCCAAATAGGATGACAATTATGCAAAGCACATCGCCAATTCCCGTCATGGATAGGCCCCTGAGCCCCGCTTTTGAAGCGAAAGCCGCCAACACGATCCGGATGTTGGCTGCCGATGCAGTTCAAGCAGCCAATTCTGGCCATCCTGGAATGCCCATGGGAATGGCCGTGGCCGCATTGACCTTGTGGACGCGTGTCATGCGCTATAATCCGGCCAATCCCGCGTGGTTTGACCGGGATCGCTTTGTGTTGAGTGCTGGTCATGGTTCCATGCTACTCTACGCCATGCTGCACCTGACCGGCTATGACCTGCCCTTGGAGGAATTGAAGAATTTCCGCCAGTGGGGCAGCAAGACGCCCGGCCATCCTGAGGCGGGCCATACTGTCGGGGTAGAGACGACAACGGGGCCGTTGGGACAGGGTCTGGCCAACGGTGTTGGTATGGCCATTGCCGAACGCTGGCTCGCACAACGCTTCAACCGGCCTGGGTTTGAGGTAGTCAACCATTACACCTATGCCATTGTCAGCGACGGCGACCTCATGGAGGGTGTTGCCAGCGAAGCGGCTAGCCTGGCTGGTCACCTGCGTTTGGGGAAGATTATTTACCTTTACGACGATAACAACATTACCATCGATGGTAAGACCGACATTGCCTATACTGAAGATTGGGCCCGGCGCTTTGAGGCTTATGGCTGGCACGTACAGCGGGGCATAGACGCCCTGAACAGCGCCGCGATCTATGAGGCTGTGCGCACAGCCCAGAGCGACCCTCGCCCCAGCATTATCGGCATCAAGAGTATCATTGGATACGGCAGCCCGAACAAGGCGGGTACGTCGAAGGTGCACGGCGAGGCGCTGGGCGAGGACGAGCTCAAGGCGACAAAAGAAAACCTGGGCTGGCCGCTGGAGCCCCGTTTCTATATACCAGACGATGTCCTGGCCTTCTTCCGCCAGGCTGTCAGCCGGGGTAACAGCGAGGAAGACGCCCATACGCAGATAATGGGCGCCTATGCCAAGGAGTATCCCCAGGAGGCCGCCGAGCTGAAGCGCATGTTCTCCGGCGAGCTGCCGGAAGGTTGGGAGGAAGCGCTGCCCGTGTTTGCTCCGTCGGCAAAAGGAGACGCGACCCGAAATAGCAGCGGTAAGGTGATCAACGCGCTCGCGCCGGTGATCGGCAATCTCGTGGGCGGCAGCGCCGACCTGGCTGGCAGCAACAAGACCACCATCAACGGCGTGCCATTCCTGGCGCCCGATGACTTCGGCGGCGCCAACGTCCACTTTGGCGTGCGCGAGCATGGCATGGGCGCCATCCTTAACGGCATGGCCCTGCACGGCGGCGTGATTCCCTACGGCGCCACCTTCCTGGTCTTTAGCGACTACATGCGCGGCAGCGTGCGCCTGGCCGCGCTGACGGGTATACGGGTGATCTATGTCTACACCCACGACAGCATTGGTCTGGGTGAAGATGGACCCACCCACCAGCCGGTTGAACATCTGGCTGCTTTGCGCGCCATGCCGAACATGACGGTGATCCGGCCGGGTGATGCCAACGAAACTAGCCAGGCGTGGAAGGCTGCACTGCTCAACACCGGCGGCCCCACGGCGCTGGCGCTGACGCGCCAGAATCTGCCCACCTATGACCGCGCGGCCGAGGGGCTGGGCGCGGCGGACGGCGTGCTCAAGGGAGGCTATGTCTTCTTCGAAAGCGCGCCGGACGGTCTGCAGGTAGTGCTGATCGCCACAGGCAGCGAGCTAGATATCGCCTACAACGCAGCCAAAGAGCTGGCCGGTGAAGGGATCGGCGTGCGGGTCGTGAGCCTGCCTTCTTGGGAGCTCTTCCAGCAACAGGATGAGGCGTACCGGTCGACGGTGCTGCCGCCCGATGCGCCCAAGGTCTCCATCGAGGCCGGCACCACCTTTGGCTGGGAGCGCTGGGTGGGCAACGATCCCAAGAAAAGCGCCATCATCGGCTTCGACCATTTTGGCGCCAGTGCACCCTATCAGACGATCTACCGGGAGTTCGGCCTCACCGCCGCGCACGTCGTCGCCGCCGCCAAAAAGCTGCTTTAACGATCGCCCAGCGGGAGCTACACGGGGATGTACGTGCCGGGGATGGCCACCTTCCTTGTGTAGCTCTCTTGATTCCAGTTAGCTTGGTATTCAGCTCATGCTTACTCAGGTAAAAGACGCGATTCGCCGTACCCGCCAGCATCATGCCATCGAACATGCGACGTTGCTGCTGTTGGCCGAACGTTTTCCAGGTCGCCGCATGGTTGGCTACAGCGATCCCACTGGGTTTACCGTGTTGTGCAATCTGCCTGAGGAGGCAGTGCGCCGGGCGTTGACAGATGCCATGTTGCGCCTGCAGGCCGGAGAACGCCAGCTGGCGATCCACCCCAATTGTGGCACGAATCTAGCCGCCACCGCACTGCTCGTGACATTGGCCGTCATGGCCGGCAGCGCGGGGCGGCAGCGCGATGCCATGAGCCGCTTTACAGGGGGGTTGGTGTTCGCCCTGCCTATGCTCCTGGCTGGACCGGCGCTGGGAATGCGGCTGCAGCGCTATACCACGCTGGCCGATGTCAGCGATCGCTGGGTCACGACCGTGCGCCTGCAGGAACTTGGCAGCACCACGGCGTTCCGCATTGAGTTCGAGTAAATGCAGCGGAGCAAGGCAGGCGCCAAACGCGTCGATTTGTCCAGCGAACTATCCAGCCTGTTATGATCTCTCTCCTTCTCAACGCTGATGAGTTTTTGGCCGCCGGGCGGATTGCCGAGCTCAAGGCAGCCATGGGCGAGCCAGAATTTGCTGGGCTGAATACAGTGGAGCTTGTGGGCACCCAGACCGATCCCGCCAGCGTATTCAGCGAAGCGAACGCGATGCCCTTTCTCGCGTCGCGGCGGCTGGTGATTGTCTACGGTATGTTGGACCACCTGGAAAAGCGCATGGCCGCCAGCAAGAGCACGGGCAGCGCGGCCCACGCTGACGCTGCGCGCCTCTTGGCCGGCTTGTCCATCGTACCGGAGAGCTGCGACCTGCTGCTTGTGGATAACTCTGTGGATAAGCACCGCGCGCTGTGGAAAGGTTTCACAATCGAGGGCGCGGACGGGCAGCCAGATCGCAAGGTTGCCGGGTTGGAGGCGTTGGTAAAGGCCGGCACTGTGCAGCTGGAGAAACTGAAGGCGCCGGATGGCAAAGCGCTGCCGGCCTGGCTTCAGGCCCGTGCCCGCAGCAAAGGCATCGCCATCGACGGCGGCGCGGTGGCCTTATTGGCTGAGAATGTCGGCCCAAATTTGCGCCAGCTGGACAATGAGCTGGAAAAGCTGTCACTCTATGCGCTGGGCCGGAGCATCACGGTCCAGGATGTGCGCGAGATCGTGACGGATGCCAGCGAAGAGAAGATCTGGAATCTGACGGATGGGCTTTGCCAGCGCAACGCGGGCACAGCCATGC
>JACFMY010000497.1 GCA_019455155.1 Caldilineaceae bacterium | reverse complement strand
CGTTGCTCGAGTACTCGTCCTTGTTGACGGTGATGCCGTAGACCTCCTCGAAACAGTCAATGGTGTCTTGAGGAATATATTCGGTCCATACGAACAGGTTCAGCTCTGTGGACGTGACCTCGACACGCGGGTTGGGTTCCGGGCATGCGGAACCAGCCTCGGCAGCAGCCTCGCCGCCCGCCGTCGTCTCGGCTGCCGGCACAGCCCCACTGCACGCGGCCACCACGAGGCTGACAACGAGCATCAGGGGGAGCCCTAGCCAGAAAAAGCGCTTGCGTACCATCATTCTGTCCTTTCTTTCTATTCACTCCGCTCCTGCAGGAACAACGCGCCAGTTCCATTACCAAGGGCTCGTTATCCCTGGGAGCAAAAACGCGTCCTGTACGGTGGCCCAATCGCGGGTCCGGCCGTTTCCAATCAACTACTCACGGCTCTGAAACCATTGGGAAATACCCACCACGACCAACACCACCAGAATCCAGATTGTGCTCAAGGCATTGACCTCTGGCGTCACAATGCGGCGCAGGAGCCCATAGACATAGATGGGCAGCGTCGTCGCGCCCGGTCCGGTGGTAAAGAAGGTAATAATAAAGTCATCCAGGGAGAGGGTAAAGGCCAACATGGCCCCGGCCAGGATCCCGGGCGCAATCAGCGGGAAGGTTACTTTGCGAAAGGTCGTGAACTCATTGGCGCCCAGATCCATAGCCGCTTCTTCCAGACGGTTGTCGAAGCCATGAAGCCGCGCCCGCACCACCAGGGTCACGAAGGGAATGCTAAAGGCGATATGGGACACGATCACGGTACCCATGCCCATGGTCAGCCGCTGGTCGACCGGCAGCGCCAGCGTGTTGTTGATCCAGCCAAAGGCTGCGCTAAAGAGCACCAGGATCCCGATACCCATGACAATTTCCGGTGTGACGATGGGGAAGTACAGCGCCGTCTCCGACGTATTCTTGCCGCGAAACTCGTGGCGCTGCAGGGCAAGGGCCGCCATGGTGCCGATGATTGTTGAGGCAATCGTCGACGTGAATGCGATGATCAGCGTGTTGCGCGTGGCATTCATCACATCCTTGTTCTGAAAGAGCTCACAGTACCAAAAGAACGGCCCGCACGGTCCCTGGTTGACAACCCCCTCGAACAGGACATTGGTGCGGGACGCGTTGAAGGAAAAGACAACCAGCACCACGATGGGCGCGTACAAAAAGATGTAGACCAGCATCGCTGACAGAATCAGCCATGGTGACTGGCGCTTCGCGGTCATCCGGCTGCAATCTCCTCACCCAAACCAAAGCGACGTGTGTAATAGAGCGTCAACGCCAGCGTCAATACCAGCAGAATGATGGAGGCAGCGGATCCAAAGGGGGGATTGCGCGCATCCAGGAATTGACGCTGGACCAGGTTGCCTACAAGGATCACCTGGCGACCACCCAAGATATCCGAGACCACAAAGGTTCCGATAACAGGCACAAAAGTCAGGATCGTGCCGGCCACAATGCCAGGCATGGCCAGCGGCACCGTGACGCGCCAAAAGGTCCGGAACGCGTTCGCGTAGAGGTCGGCCGCGGCCTCGTATAGGGCAGGATCGATCTTCTCCAATGACGTGTAGATGGGCAAAATCATGAACGGTAGAAACTCGTAGACCATGCCTACGAGCACCGCACCCTGGGAGGGATAGAAGTCGAAGGGCTCAAAGGGCAGACTGAACAGACCGGCCAGCATACCCAGTATTGAATTGAGGACGCCCTGGCCACGCAAGATCATGACCCAGGCGTAGATGCGGATGACGAAATTCGTCCACAAGGGCACCAGCACTAGAAAGAGGTAAAGATTGCGCCGCTTTCCGGGAGAACGGGCGATGAAGTAGGCCAGAGGGAAGCCCATAATAATAATGACTGCCGTCGTCTGTACCGCCAGCCAGAGCGAGCGCAACATAATACGCAGATAGAGGTCATCCCAGCCCTGTTCGTTGAACCCCAACAGCCGCCAATAGTTCTCCAGTGTAATCGTGTAGATCACGTTGCCATCGGCATCGCGCTGGCCGAAGCTGGTAATCACTGTCATGGTCAACGGTATGACCAGCAGCACGATCATGACCAGCATGGTGGGCATGATGAGCAGCAGTCCCTGCAACGACTTGTTTTCTCGAAAGCGCTGCAACATGGCGTTACTCCGTCAACACACGGGCGGCTTCGACAGAAAAGCGCACAGTGACATTGTCCCCTTCCTGGGCCAGCAGCCGCGCTTCAGCCGAGCTATTCTGTTCGCGCACTCGAATCTCCTGGCCGCCGTTGAGCACGATCCCGTAGTGGGTATCGGTGCCGATGTAGACCACATCTTTTACCTGGCCGGTAATCATATTGGTTTCTGATGCCATGGGCCGCAGATGCATCTTCTCTGGCCGCACCGTCACACTCACCTTCTGCCCGCGCACGAGCGCCACCGGCGCATGCGCCCAAATGCACAGGCCACCGTGGCATTCCACCAGCGCCTTGTTGCCATCCAGCTCACCGACCGTCCCCTCCAGAAAGTTGGTTTCACCAATAAAATCGGCAACAAACCGGCAGTTGGGATGTTCGTAGATCTCGTTGGCGTTGCCCACCTGCAGCGCGACGCCATTGGAAATGACCGCGATGCGATCGCTCATGGTCAAGGCTTCTTCCTGATCATGGGTGACGAAAATGAAGGTGATGCCAACCTCGCGCTGCAGCTTTTTCAGCTCCAGCTGCATCTCCTTGCGCAACTTCAGATCGAGCGCACCCAATGGCTCGTCGAGCAGGAGCACCTCAGGCCGGTTGACCAAGGCACGGGCGAGCGCCACCCGCTGTTGTTGGCCGCCCGAAAGCTGTGTCGGCCTGCGCTTCTCATAGCCCGAAAGACGGACCATGTCCAGCGCCTCGCCGACGCGACGCGCAATCTCTTTTTTGTCCACGTTCTTCATCTGGAGGCCAAAGGCAACGTTGTCACCGATGGTCATATGGGGAAAGAGTGCATAGCTTTGAAAGACTGTGTTGACGGGCCGCTGGTAGGGCGGGGTCTTGCCCATGGCCCGGCCATGAATATAGACTTCACCTTCACTGGGCAGCTCAAAACCAGCAATCATACGCAGCGAAGTTGTCTTGCCACAGCCAGACGGGCCCAACAGGGCAAAAAACTCACCATCTATGATCTGTAACGAGACATCCTTAACGGCTATGACGACTTCGCCGCCAGGTCCGGGAAAACGCTTCCACACCTTACGCAATTCAACGGCAATCGTGGCCATTGAACGACACCTCCATCGATTCATTTGGGCAGAAGCAAGGGCAAAACAACACGGTTATCCCATGATCGGGCGCAGGATCATCAACTACAGAGGTCGGTCAGTGGCTTCGAAACCGTGCCGCCCGGCATTGGGCAATATCACAACTACGACCGGGGAAGACCGGGCAAAGTGTATCACGCTGCCAGAGAAAAAGCCAAATGGTTCCAACCAAACCATACAATCTGCCCGGCCGGACGCCATCTCGCTGATCGTGTCGCTGATCATCTCGATGATCGTGCCCGTCCCTCATGCATAGGCAGCCAGCAACTGCTCCATTTCCGCCTGCCAGAGCGCGCTGCTCGCATCACTGGGCATACGCCAGTCGCCCCGCGGCGATAACGCCACCGAGCCCACTTTGGGGCCATCGGGCATGGAAGAGCGCTTATACTGCTGGGCAAAGAAGCGCCGGTAGAAGACCTGCTGCCACTTGAGAATCACAGCCGGTGTGTAGATACCGTCAAACGCCTGCCGCGCCAGGAAAAATGTCTTGGCCGGACCGAACTGGTAACGAACCGTCTGAAACAGGAAGAAGTCGTGCAGCTCATAGGGCCCAATCGTGTCTTCCGTCTTCTGTTCTAGCGTGTCATTTGCCCCCAATGGCAATAGCTCAGGCGTAATCGGGGTGTCCGCAATATCGCGCAACACGTCTGCTGTCTCGCCGCTAAAGACCTCGTCGGCGCACCAGTTAACCAGGTAGCGCACCAGCGTTTTCGGCACTCCGGCATTTACGTGATACATGGACATGTGGTCGCCGTTGAAGGTCATCCATCCTAGGGCCGCCTCCGACAGGTCACCTGTACCCACGACCAGGCCGCCGATCTGATTGGCAATGTCCATGAGAATCTGTGTCCGTTCACGCGCCTGTGCGTTTTCGTAGGTCACGTCGTGGCGCTGCTCATCATGCCCAATATCGCGAAAGTGCTGGCGCACGCTATCTGTGATGGGAATCGTGCGCAGTGTCACGCCCAACAGCTCCGCAAGCCGGGCGGCATTGGAGCGGGTCCGGGCCGTCGTGCCGAAACCGGGCATGGTCACTGCCACGATGCCGCTGTGATCAAGCCCCAACATATCAAAGGCGCGCACAATGACCAGGAGAGCCAACGTCGAATCGAGCCCACCGGACACACCTATAGTAACCTTGCCGGCCTGTAGGTGACGCAGCC
>JACFMY010000496.1 GCA_019455155.1 Caldilineaceae bacterium | reverse complement strand
AAGGATGGCTGTTAACAGGGAGGAGGCACGGGGTGGACAAACAAGCTGTGATTGATATGGAGCAGCAATATGTCCTTGGCGTCTACGGCCGGGCCCCATTTGTGCTTGCGCGCGGCGAAGGCAGCACGCTCTATGACAGCGAGGGACGCGCATACATCGACTGTGTGGCTGGCATCGCTGTCAATGCACTGGGCTATCACGACAGCGGCATTCAACAGGCCATATACGAAGCGCTGGGTTCCGGTCTGCTGCATGTCAGCAACCTCTATCACACGGAGCCGCACGCCCAGTTGGCCAGGTTTCTGTGCGAGACAAGCTTTGCCGACCGTGTGCACTTTTGTAACAGCGGCGCTGAGGCGACCGAGGGCGCCTTCAAGTTTGCTCGCCGCTACGCACGGGCCCACGGCGGTGATGAGAAGGTGGAGATCCTGGCTTTTACGAACGCCTTTCATGGCCGTACCATGGGCGCCCTGGCTGCCACCCCGCGGCCCAAATATCAGGATCCGTTCAAGCCGTTAATGCCCGGCGTACGCTTTGCCGAGTTCAACAATCTGGAAAGCGCCCGCGCGCAGATGGATGACAAAGTCTGTGCCATTATCGTTGAGCCGGTCCAGGGTGAGGGAGGCGTTCACGTGGCCACCCCGGAGTTTCTCGCGGGTCTACGTCATCTGGCCGGCAACTACGGCGCGCTGCTGATCTATGACGAGGTTCAATGCGGTGTTGGACGTACGGGGAGCCTGTGGGCTTACCAGGGCTACGGAAGCGCCGGCGACGGGGCTGATTTTGCGCCCGATATCCTGACGGCCGCCAAGCCGCTGGCCGGTGGTCTTCCCATTGGCGCGATCCTCATGCGCCAGAAGGTAGCCGACGCACTCCACAAGGGCGACCATGGCAGCACCTTTGCCGGCGGTCCCCTGGTGACACACGTTGCCCAACATGTCGTATGGCGTATCGCGCAACCTGAGTTCTTGGCCGCAGTGGAGGCTAAGGGAAAATTGCTGCGCGAGCTGCTTGAAGAGATCAACAGCCCCCACATCCGCGAGATCCGGAGCAAAGGGCTGATTGCTGGCATCGAATTGGATCTTGAAGCCGCGCGGGTGATCGAACAGGGATATGCGCGGGGTCTGCTGCTGGTCAATGCCGGGCCGAACGTGTTGCGCCTGATCCCGCCACTGGTTATCTCGGAACAGGAGATCCGGCAGGTGGCTGCAGGAATAGAGGAGATCCTTCAGACGCTATAAGGTCGCTATGGGGAACGACACGGGGAGCCGGTACGTTTGTCCTGTTTCAACGGGCAGGGTGCGAAGGCTGCGGAATGTAGGGAGGTTGTGTGGACAAATGGCAACTATCTTTCGACCGGCCAGAGAGGCCGACGTGCTTCCCATTACTGAACTGGTCAACCGGTACGCGGCGCAGAATCTCATGTTGCCGCGCACGGAGGAAAGCGTCCGCCAGACCCTGGCGGATTGGCTCGTAGCTGCCGAGGATCGGCCCAGCGACGACACGCCGCCGATACTTGGCTGCGGCGCCTTGATTCCGTTGACGGATACCCTGGCCGAGGTGCGCTCGCTGGCCGTGGATGAGAGCCAGCAGGGTAAAGGGTTGGGCGGCCAAATCGTGCTCTACCTGGTGCAGATGGCGCGCGAGCAAGGGTACCACCAGATCTGCGCGCTGACGCTGCGGGAACAGTTCTTCATCCGGCTCGGCTTCAAGTTAGTGGACCGTTGGAGCATCAGCCCCAAGGTGTGGCAAGCGTGTATCTATTGCCCCAAATTCCACCGCTGCGATGAGGTGGCTGTGCTCATGGATCTTGTGGAGAACCCGGCTGGCGTGGCCAACCCACTCGACCGTTCGGCCGGATGGAACTCGCTGCTAAAATGGAAGGAATGGCAGCCACTGCGCCTGGCCTACAAGAAGAGCCTCCCACTGGAGATTGGGGCGGAAAACGGCAAGTAACAGAAGGAGTATAGAGTGAACGCTCTGCTTGTCTTGCAGGACGGCACCGTCTTCGAAGGTATGGCTTTCGGCGCCGCCACGACGGTGGTCGGCGAGGTTGTTTTCAACACCAGCCTGACTGGCTATCAGGAGGTGATCACCGATCCCTCGTACCGGGGCCAGATGGTCTGCATGACCCTTTCTCACGTGGGCAATACAGGCGTCAACGCCGAAGACGTGGAGAGCGACCGGCCACAGATCACTGCGTTTATCGTTCGTGAGGTAAGCCCTGTCGTCTCCAACTGGCGCGCCAACGAGACGCTGCCTGATTACCTGGCCCGGCACGGCATACCCGGCATCAGCGAGGTCGATACACGCGCGCTCACGCGGCGCATTCGCGAGAAGGGTGTCCTGCACGCCGCGCTCTGCACCGATGGCAGCCGCACGGTCCCTGAACTACTTGAGATGGCCCAGACCTGGGAAGGGCTGGATGGGCGTGATCTCGTGCGCGAGGTTACCTGTGCCGAACCCTATCACTGGATCGACGGGACGCGCATCGAGTGGACACCCGTGCCGGCCGGCAAGTTGAAGACCGCAGACAGCGCGCCCGCGTCAGCGCTGGGCTCAGACATGCCGCTGGTGGTAGCCTACGATTTTGGCATTAAACATAATATTCTGCGCCGGCTGACCAGCCATGGCTTGCGTGTGATCGTCGTCCCCGCCCATACGCCGGCAGAGGATATCGAGGCGATGCAGCCCCATGGCCTATTCCTCAGTAACGGTCCGGGTGACCCGGCCGGTGTTCCCTACGCGGCGCAGGCCGTGCGCCAACTACTCGAGACGGGCATTCCCACCTTTGGCATCTGTCTCGGCCACCAGATCATTGGGCTGGCCTTGGGCGCGAATACTTACAAGCTCAAGTTTGGACATCATGGCGGCAACCAACCTGTAAGCGATGTCGACGCCACCAACGTACAGATTACGGCGCAAAACCACAACTATGCTGTGAACGACGCCGCGCTACCCGCCAATGCCCTGGTGACGCACCGCAATCTCAACGACGGCACCGTCGAAGGGCTGCGTCTTACAGACCGTCCCGTCTTTTGCGTCCAGTATCACCCGGAAGCCAGCCCCGGCCCCCACGATGCTGATCTGCTCTTCGCGCGTTTTGCCGAGCAGGTGAAAGCGTACAAGGAGCGTAAGAGCTAGGCCTTCCGTAACAGCAGCATGAAGGTGATCTATGACCCGAGCCGTGATTGTGGATGGTGTGCGCACCCCTGTGGGCGCGTACCGGGGCGCACTGAGCAGTGTCCGGCCGGATGACTTGGCCGCGCTGGTGATCCGGGCCCTAATAGAGCGCACTGCGATCGATCCCGCACAGGTGGATGAGGTCGTCTTGGGCTGTGCCAACCAGGCGGGCGAAGACAACCGCAATGTGGCACGCATGGCGTTGCTGCTGGCCGGTCTGCCCTACACCGTGGCGGGCATCACTGTGAACCGGCTGTGTGCGTCGGGCCTTGACGCCATCATCTATGCCGACCGTGCCATCCGTGCGGGCGAAGGAGAGATCCTGATTGCCGGCGGGGTGGAGAGCATGACGCGAGCGCCCTTCGTGTTGAGCAAGGCAGAGCTTCCCTACGACCGAAATGCGCAGATCTACGACACGACGCTAGGGTGGCGCTTCCCGAACCCCAAGTTGGAGGCCCTGTTTCCCCTGGAGTCCATGGGCGAAACAGCCGAGAATATCTATGCCGAGACCCATATTCCCCGTGAGCGCCAGGACGCGTTTGCCCTGGAAAGCCAGCGTCGCGCCGTCGAGGCCGTCAACGCCGGCCGTTTCCGGGACGAGATTGTGCCGGTACCCTTGCCCCAGCGAAAAGGAGAGCCCATATTTGTCGACACGGATGGCCATCCACAGATGCGGCAGGAGAGCGACGGCTTTGTGCTCACAACCAGCGCCGAAAGGCTCGCCGCTCTGCGTCCGGCCTTTCGAGAGGGCGGCAGCGTAACCGCAGGTAACGCGTCTGGTCTTAACGACGGCGCCGCCGCGCTCCTGATCATGTCTGAGTCGCGCGCGCGGGCCTTGGGCGCCATACCGCTGGTACGCATCCTTGGCTCGGCCTCGGCCGGTGTCGACCCGCGTACCATGGGCTACGGACCCGTTCCTGCTGTGCGTAAGCTGTTGGCGCGGGCGGGCTTGAGTGTGGCTGACCTGGACCTGATCGAATTGAACGAGGCCTTTGCGGTGCAGGCGCTGGCCGTCATGGATGAGTTGGGACTGCCGCACGCGCGCACCAATGTCAATGGCGGCGCCATCGCGCTGGGACATCCGTTGGGCTGTTCAGGCGCGCGGCTCATGGTTACGCTGATCCATGAAATGAAACGCCGGCAGCGGGCCGGAGCCGCCACTTCTCCTTACGGCTTGGTGACGCTGTGCGTGGGCGTGGGACAGGGAGTGGCCACGCTTGTCGAGTGGGTTGGTGAGCAGACGCCCAAGGACTGATGGAAAAGAAAATGGTTACCGTAGAC
>JACFMY010000495.1 GCA_019455155.1 Caldilineaceae bacterium | reverse complement strand
TGGAGCACGTTGATGATCACGCTGCGATGTCCTCTCTACAACCGTTGGGCCTTGCATACCTGTCCCGAAAATGACAATAAGACACCCAGGCAGATAGCCACCGGCTACCGCATCACTGCGATCCGCTGTCCATCTACATGATGGTGTCTTTGACTCGACACAAAAAAAGAAACAGAAATTTATCGATTGTTCAACGCAACAAAAAAATCAGGTCGGTTGCGGAGAGTATATGACCTTGCTGCACACATTGCTCTCCGACCCCTACCTGATCCCCATCATCCAGCCTACACTTTGCCGATGTTCGTCGCTTGATACAAGCGTTATCTACCGTAACCAAAGAGATTAGCATATGGTTGGCTTCGTGTCAAATCGACCGTTTCGTAAAATCGCGGCCCCGTTGCCCTATCCCGTTGGTTTGCCCACACGGCAAAACATCGCACAGTAGCCTTTCACTTTATCGACTTTTGCCCGTGTAATCTGTAGTGTACATTACAATTTAGCTCGCTTAATGGCCCGGTATTTGGCCCAATGAGTTATCCACATTATCCACACAACGGGTTGCGAGCGGCTGTGGAAAAGGCTGCAACCTTACGATTTCTCGCGCTCACTTGCCCGCCACAAAGGTAACCAGGTGGTCGCCAGCGGCCCACAGGGCCCGTGGGTCGCTGGCGACACTCGAGTAAGTAGAGGACCATAACGTCTGGCGCGGCGTTTTGTATCAGGTTTTCCCAAGGTTTTCCCAAACAATTTCCAAAATAAGTCAAAATGCCTACTAGACAACACTCACTTTTTGCTCTATAATGTGGGACGAAATGGGGCGAAGTGGGATGATATGCACTGATTCGCCCTAAAGGTGGGGAGCAAGTGGGAGCTTCTACGCTTGTTCTTTAACTTGGGATATTGAGAATTACCTGTTGTTCGGGGTGTTTTTATGTAATGCGTGGTGCGTAATGCGCACATACTTGCCGCACCAGGTATGGACTTGCGCATTGCGCATCACCCATTACGGCCTGCTAAATCGGCTGGACGCAGCGACGACTTCGGCACAACAGTTCTGACACAGCAGCTCTAACACAACGGCGCCACCACCATGTTTCTGGGCGAATACACCCACACATTGGACAGCAAGGGACGGCTGACGATTCCAGCCAAGTTTCGCAATGCCCTTGCGAATGGTTTGGTGGTGACAAGAAATCCGGCTGAAGGTTGTTTGCTTGTCTTTCCTCAAAACGAATGGGAGAAGCTGGCTGAAAAAGTAAGTGCGCTGCCCTTGACCGATCCTCGCTCTGCTGCGTTTCGCCGTGCTGTTTTCAGTGCGGCCGAGGATCTTCAACCTGATGGCCAAGGGCGAATTCTCCTGAGCCAGCGCCTGCGTGACCACGCCAAAATTGAAAGCGATGTCGTAATTGCCGGCATGAACAAATTTATCGAGTTGTGGAATCCGGCGACATGGGAAGAGAAAGTGCTGAGCGAGATTAACAGCGCAGACTTCACCAGTGACTTCTTCAGCACCTTAAGTTTGTAATCAATAAGTCCGTGTTCGATGTCCGATCGCCTACCCACCGCTGCTGACCCGGCCGGCGCCAGTCATGTGCCCGTCATGTTGGAGCAGGTTGTAGCTGGACTTCAGGTCCGGTCCGGTGTCTGGGTGATTGATGGCACTTTAGGAGGAGGCGGCCATACCGTGGCAATCTTGGAGCGCTCTGCTCCCGATGGTCGAGTTCTGGGCCTTGATGCTGACCCGGCAGCCATTCGCCGGGTGGCGCAGGCCCAAGCGGACGCCATCGCGGCAGATCGCCTGGTGCTGGTGCAGGCCAACTTCTCCCAACTGGAAGCGGTGGCAGCGGCGCAGGATTTTGTCCCGGTAGACGGCATTCTTCTGGATCTGGGGGTGAGTACCTTCCAGTTGGAAACGCCGGAACGGGGCTTCTCATTCCAGCACGGCGGTCCCCTGGATATGCGCTTCGATCCGGAGCAGCCAATCAGCGCCGCCGATATTGTCAACGAGTGGGACGAAGTGGCGCTGGCCGACCTGATTTTCCGGTATGGTGAGGAGCCAAAGAGCCGGCGCATCGCACGCTACCTGGTCCAGCGCCGGCCCTTCTCCACCACGTCTGAGCTGGCTGACGCCATTGAACGGGCGGTAGGTGGGCGCCGTGGCAGCCGTATCCATCCGGCGACGCGCACCTTTCAAGCGTTGCGTATCGCCGTTAACCAGGAGTTGCAGCGGTTGGAACAGGCACTGCCACAGTGTGTACGGCTCTTGCGGCCAGGCGGGCGTCTTGCCATCATCAGCTTCCATAGCCTGGAAGACCGAATCGTGAAACAGTGGATGCAGCGTGAGGCGAGCGCCTACGTGCCCGACCCAACAACGTATCAGGGCGGATATGAGCGACAGCCAACGCTGTGGATAATTACCCGCAAACCGGTGCAACCGGATGAAGCGGAGATTGCCCGCAATCCACGCAGCCGATCGGCCAAACTCCGAGTGGCTGAGAAGCTGGCCTAACTCAGTGTGAAACGCGGTGTGTGACAAGTGAGTTACTGGCCCTCCCTCACACCACGCATTGCGTATCACGATAATCGGGAGCCCTCTGCGGCTTCCCGTAGTGTAGGGGCGACGTACGCGTCGCCCCTACTACAACTCAAAACGTAGCAACAACACGCAATCACCTATTGACTATGCTACAGCGCAGCAGCTTATCCTCATCGGTGCCCGCCGATCTCAGCCACTCGCTGCAGCAGAGCATGGGCCATCGTCGGCTCGACGCTCTGCAGGAAATCTTGTGGCTGCCGGCTACATTCCAACAATATATGCTATTTCTCCTGGTGTTCGGCGTTATCGTTGCCGGCATGATGGTCCAGATCTGGCTTACTGTGCAGACGGCCGAAGATCGCCGGACCCTCCGCCAGCTGCATGCCGAATACGCTCGCATCGAACAGGAGAATAGCGAGCTGGTCTACGCGATTACCACCCGCACTTCCCTGCAGCGCGTCAAAGAGACAGCTGCACAACTGCAATATATACCGGCCACCACGCGTGTGTACGTGCGCCTCCACGAGGTGGACGCTGGCACCCCAACAGCGGCCCTCGCCCTTGCCGGCGAGGCTTCGCCGGCGCTCTACGCGCCCGTGGCGGCCGACCCATCCTCCGCCCAGACCAGTGTGCCAGTGCCCGTAGTTGACGACATTGGCCAGACGTTGGATGCGTGGCGGCGAGCTGTCCAAGGGGGCATCGACCAGCTTGTGGCCGCAGTGACCGGAAGGTGAGCGCCTATGACGGCTGCCGCCTCTGAGTCGGCTCGAGCCGCTCCCCAGGTCCCGAGCGAACAATCAACCGGCGTCCCATATCCCATCCAGAAGCGCGAATTATGGCGCTTCTGGATGCTTGTGTTTGGCTTCTCGATCCTGGCGCTTGTCGTGCTGGCATCGCTGCTGGTCCACCAGGTTTTGCAGATGGGGCAGGATATACGGGCCGGCACGCCCCATCAGGCCGCCAGCCCGCGGGGCGTGATTTTGGATCGGAACGGCGCGGTGCTGGCGGCCGACCGCTATTTCTACGAGGTGTCGGCCACACCCGAGAACTTTAACAACGATGCCGACCGTATGGCGGTGGCGGAGCAACTACAGGCGCTGGTTGGCCTGCCGGCACAGAAAACATTTGATCTGCTGCGCACCTATGCCGAGGCGAAATATGTACGCTTAGCGCCCGCGATTAGTCTGGAAGCTGGCCAAAGGATTCTGGATGAACAGGCTAAACTAGCTGAAGAGGCTGGTGCGCACCCGCTCTTTCACGTCTTTCTTACCCCAGCGCCGGAGCGTTACTACCCGGAGCAAACGCTGGCGGCCCATCTTTTGGGCATCCTTGCCCTGGTTGGCGACACCCCCTGGCAGGCCGGCGTCTATGGCGTAGAAGGATACTACGATCGCTTTCTGCGCGTACGCGATGGAGTGGGGCTAATTGGCAGCCCTGATGCTGAGCTGGACGACCTGCCTGCCAACCTGCAGGAGTTCTTGCCCTCCGCTGCCGGCAAAGATCTGATATTGACCATCGACCGCAATGTCCAATGGATCATTGAAGAGGAGCTCGAGCGGGCGTTAGCTCAATATCGGGCCCAAGCCGGCACCATCATCGTCATGGACCCCCGCAGCGGTGAGATTCTGGCCATGGCCAACCGGCCTGTCTTTGACCCGAACCAGATCGAGGAGTCGGACATCGCCGCGCTCCAGAACCCGGCTGTCAGTGCCCAATATGAGCCTGGCTCCGTCTTCAAGGTGATTACCGCGGCGGCGGCGTTGGATGCAGACGCGGTGACGGCGACCGAGTTGTTCACCGACACCGGCTCCATCGCTGTAGGCCACCGGGTGTTTCTCAACAGTGATCGGGCAGGCCATGGCCAGGTTGATATGACAAGGGCCCTCGCCCTGTCGCTCAACGTGGTCACCGCCCAATGGGCCCTGGTTCTG
>JACFMY010000494.1 GCA_019455155.1 Caldilineaceae bacterium | reverse complement strand
CTGATCGTCTTCGTAGACGGTCAGGTGATAGCGCTCGGTAAACATGCTTCGGGCCTGATGGTAGGCCTGATGTAGGTCGTGGTACATGGGGCGGCGCCAGGCAAAAGCCGCCCCTTTCCATGGCCGCATCGGATCCGCCCACAGCGGCGCCAGGCTCGTCCCCTCCAGGTAGGTGGGCTGAGGCAGGCCACACAGGTCACACAGAGTCGGAAAAAGATCCACGTGCTCGGAAAGGCGCGGGGTCGCTGTCCGTGCGGGCGTGCGGCCCGGCACGCGCACGATGAGCGGCACATGCAGCGCCGCGGCCCATAGATTATGTTTGCCCCAGTAGCCGTGCTGGCCGTCGCTGAAACCATGGTCGGTGGTCACCACCACGATCGTATCCTCCTTCAACCCTCGCCGTTCCAGCGCATCGATCAGCCGCCCAACCTGGGCGTCCCAATAGCTCATGGCCGCATAGTGGCCGTGGAGCAGCTCCTTCTCCTGTGCATAGGTTGGATGCCACGGCCGGTCGTAGGAGTGCTGCCAATAATATTGGGCCGGCTCCTTATCACCAATGACCCAGGGCGGCGAGCCCGCCGGCTGGTCAGCCGCGCCGGGGATCGACAGCTCCTCCCGATTGTATAGATCCCAATACCGCTTGGGCGCGCAGAAGGGCAGATGGCCGATCTCATAGCCAGCACCCAGGAAGAAGGGGCGCCGCCCGTCATACTGCTCGATCCAGGATACGGCCTGATCGGTCGCCGCGCCGTCGACGTAGGCGTTGTCGGACACATCAGCCGCCTCTACCGCGGGCCCGCGATAGCGACGCGGCTCGTCCAGTGCATGGCCCGCTGCCTGCCAGCGATCCATACGCTCCTTCACCAGCGCGAAGGAGCCGTCTGCGACCCACCAGTAGAAATGGTCCAGCTGATCGCGGGGAACAAAGGCCGGGGTCTCAGGTGTGGGCAGGGTGGGCAGCCAGCACGGATCATCCCATGAAGGATCGTCCCGCTCGAAGCCGTGCAGCAGCTGCCAGACGCCGTGGACCGCATAGCCATGGTTGCGGAAGTGCTCGGGCAGCGTGGCAAACGCCGGCCCCATGCGCGCCCGGAACTCGGGAAAGAAGCTGCGGTTGTCGTAGCGCCGGGTCGTGGGTGGACGGCAGCCGGTCCACAGATTGGCGCGCGAAGGGCCGCACAGGGGCCACTGTGCATAGTGGCGCTCGAAGCGCAGGCTGCCATCGGCGGCCAGGCGGTCCAGGTTGGGGGTAACGGCCTGGCTATCGCCGTAGCAGCCCATGCGCGGGCCAAAGTCATGGCAAATGACAAAAAGAACGTTCTGCATGCGAATAGGCTTACAACCGGTGCGCCCCCGCGGGTACGAAACCAGCAGGGGCGCACGGCGCTATTGGCTGAAAAAGTGGGGCAGGAAGAGCACGATCTCAGGTATGTAGGTGATGAGAAAGAGCACAACGATCAACACCGCGATGAGCGGCAGCGTGTCCTTGATAATGTCCTGCAGCGGCACCTTGGTGATGCCCGAGACGATAAAGAGCAACACGCCAAAGGGCGGCGTCGTCAGACCGATCATCATATTGAGCACGATCATGACGCCGAAGTGGGTCAGGTCGATCCCCAACTGCTTTACCAACGGCAGGACCATGGGAATAAAGACTAGCATAATGGTAGAGGTGTCAACGAACATCCCCAAGATGAGAAAGACGATGTTGATGAGCAGCAGCAGGAGATATTTGTTCTGGGTGACGCTCAGCAGGAAGCTGCCAATGAACTGGGGGATCTGTTCCTTGGCGACGATGAACGAAAAGGTGAAGGCGGCTCCGACAATGAGCGACAGGATTCCCGTCGTCTTGGCCGTATCGACGATCACCTCGACCAGCTGGTTGAGCCCCATGGAGCGATAGACCAGAAACGCGATCACAATGGAATAGAGCGCAGCCAGCGCGCCTGCCTCCGTGGGCGTGACCACACCGCTGTAGATGCCGCCCAACAGGATCACCGGCGTCAGCAGCGCGGGGAAAGCCTTGAAGGTTGCCACGAGAAACGCTTGCAGGATAAAGGGGTCGCCCAACGGATATTTGCGCTTGTTGGAAATATAACCGATGTAGACCATGAGCGCCGCGGACATGAGCAGACCTGGTATCATGCCGCCCATAAAGAGCGCTCCGATGGACGCGCCTGACAGCATGGCGTAGAAGATCATGGGAATACTCGGCGGGAAGACCGGGCCAATGGTAGCCGAAGTGACCGTCACGGCGCAGCTGAAGCCAGCATCGTAGCCGTGCTTGCGCATCTGCGTCACTTCCAGAATGCCCACGCCCGACGCGTCCGCCACCGCAGAGCCGGTCATGCCAGAGAAGATCAGCGAGCCGATGACATTGACGTGGCCGAGCCCGCCGCGCACTTTCCCCACCATGGAGTGAGCAAAGCCGTATACCATGTCGCTCACCGCGCTCGTGTTCATGACTTTAGCCGTGAAGACAAAGAGTGGCACCGCGATGATGATAAAGACCGAATAGAGGTTGGTCACCACCTTCTCTGCCACCAACCCAATATCGAGCCCGGCGGTCATGAAGTAGAAGATCGCCGTGGCCAGCATGCCAAGAGAGATGGGTACCCGCAGAATCAAAATGGCCGCAAAGCCGACAACAAAGACAAGAAGGGGCAGGTCTAGCGCCATATATGATGTCCTCGATCTATGAAATGCTCTCGTGTCCGGTTTCCACCAGGCTCGCTTCGTGGATCACCTCGTCCCGCACAAGGGGCGCCTTGCCAAAGACGACGCGCAGATCCTGGTACACGGCATAGAGCAGGCGTCCCGTGATCAAAACCTGGAAGATCAAAAACGGAAAGTAGACGACATTAAAAGGCACCTTCAGCACCGTCGTGCGCTGAAAGCTCATGAACTGCACATAGGAATAGACCGCGGGCAGGGCAATCAGAAAGGCCAGCGCAACGAGGCTATTGCCCAACAGCCGGAAGATCAGCTGTCCCTGGGCCGGCAGCCGTTCGTAGACGACGGTAAAGGAGACATGCTCAAGCTTGCGCTGGGCATAGCAGGCGCCCAACACCGTCGTCCAGATGAACGTCGTGCTGATCACCTCGGGCGGCCAGGTGAGGGGTAGATTCAGATAGTAGCGATAGAAGACCTGGACAACAAAGACAACAAACATGACAGCAAATGAGATGGCAGGGACGTAGATCTCAAGTATGTCAA
The DNA here is from genome assembly GCA_019455155.1 of Caldilineaceae bacterium. Lineage (GTDB taxonomy): Bacteria > Chloroflexota > Anaerolineae > Caldilineales > Caldilineaceae > JACFMY01. The sequence continues at coordinate 1,252 of JACFMY010000494.1, read as the reverse complement.
GCGCTATCTGCCCAATCCGTTTCACGTTTGTCACTCCGCACAGCTATGCCGCCTTCCGGGAAGCGAGCGCCTCCCGGAAGGCGGGCCAATTGACTGATCGACTGGCCTACTGGGCCGTGGCCTGGATCTGCTCGAACAGATCCATGTTCCAGGTGGCTGTCATCTCGGTGTTACCCAGGACCTTCTCCTGGGCATAGTCGATGAACGCCTGCTTGTCGGGCACGATGATGGTCAGCCCCTCCTCCTCAAAGAACTGCAGCAGCTCAGCTTCCTGCTGCAGATTGCTCTCGTCCACGAACTTCCGCGCAACTTCCACCGCCTGCAGGATGGCTTCCTGGTGCTCCGGCGACAGAGACTGCCAGCGCGGTTCGTTGATCATGGGGAAGAGCGGGTTGATGTAGTGGTCCGTCAGAACGATGTACTTGGTGACCTCGTAGAACTTGGCATTCCTGTCGGTAGGCAGGGGATTGTCCTGGCCGTCGATGGTGCCGGTCTGCAACGCCAGATAGACCTCGGTAAAGGCCAACGGTGTCGGACTGGCGCCCAATGCCTCACCCATGAAGAGCCATGTGGGGCTGTTCGGCATGCGCAGCTTCACCCCTTGCATGTCCTTTGGCGTGTGCACCTCGCGGCCAATGTCGCGCAGATTCACCTGCCGCGTGCCCAGGTAGTAGGCGCCCAGTGGCCGCACACCGGTCTGTTGGGCGATATCGTCGAAGATCTGCTGGCCGATCTCGCCATTGAAGGTGTTGCTCATGTGCTCGTAACTGGTGAACATGTACGGCGCCGCAAACATGGACATGTAGGGCACAAACTCGGCGACCCAGTTGGGCCCACCGTAGACCATGTCCACATTGCCCTGGCGGATCGCCGCCTGCTCGCCTTCCTGGGTGAAGAGCTGCCCGCTGTGATAGACCTCCACCTTGACTTCACCGTTTGTGAGCCGCGCCACTTCTTCGGCGAAGACCTCCATGCCCTTGGTATGGGCGTCTTCCGGCACACTCACCGAAGAGAAGGTCAAGGTAATCGGCTCGGCCGCCGCAGCTGGGGCTGCGGCCCCCGACGGTGCAGTCGTGACCGGCTGGCAGGCCGTTACCAACAGCGCGGCAATCACCAGAACCGCGACAATCCATCGTGACTGATGCTGCATAATCCATCCTCCTATATGTTTAAGCTGATACGGATACACAAAAACAAGCAACGATGCCCCTTGTCCTGTCCCTGTCCTTGATCGCTTCCACCTCCATGTGTG
>JACFMY010000493.1 GCA_019455155.1 Caldilineaceae bacterium | reverse complement strand
AAAACCTCCGTGGGAAGGCTGGGAATTCAGATGTTTAAGCCGGCCCGTCGCGGGGTCAACGGCAAACGCGTCCACCAGCGGCGCGGCTTTAACACCGACCTCCTTATCGGCATATTGCACCGTCCGGTGCGGCGCCAGCGCCAGATAGGAAGGATTGCATAGCCCCGACGTTATGGACAACCGCGTGAGTTCCCCTGAACGCGTGTCAAACCGGTAGGTGTAAATGCCCTCACCTCTCCCCGCCACGTGGGGCAGCGGCTCCGTATAGGTGCCAATCCACAAGAACGAGTTGCCAGCCATTTCCCGCCTCACTTTCTGTTCCGTTTTCCGTTTAACCTTCTGTTCGTTTTATGTCTACTTACTGGCGTCCAGCCGGAAACCGTCTGGATGACCTGCCAACATCACGCCCTCACCAACACCAGATTCTGACTTTTCTGTAACAAAACGCCTCTTATAACGCTTATAAAACGGGGGATGGGTATAACGAATACAACGCACGCCAATTGTTACATATGTCGCTGGGTGGCCCGTTGCCAACCAATGCTGCGTGGACGCCATGACTACATCCGTACACCCAACAATCGAAGTTTCCAAAGTGCCGGGAACAGTCCTAGCTGTTGCACCGTCTAGGGTAGAACGGGAGCAAATCATGCAGTCTAACGAACCTGAGGTTACTGTACCTATGAAACTCAAGAAGACAAAAAAGCTGATCGTTATTGTGATCATGGCTTTGGCCCTTGCAGCGTGTGCCGCGCCAATTAGCAATGGCCCGCTGGTCGCAACCAACGACGGCGATCAGCCAACAAGCAGCGCCGGCGCTTGCCCGACCGCCGCTCCCGGTACCGCATTGTTGGAGAACGCCGCCCAGGGATACTGCCTCCACTATCCGGAGGAATTCGACGTCACCAAGTTCGATGACGGCAGCGTCGGGATCATGGTCGGTTCGCTTATGAATGGTGTGGACCCATGGGTAACGATCGATGTCAGCGACAGCGGCGCCGCGGACGCGGCATCTGCGGCCGGCGCGATCATTGCCGATCTGCCTGGTTTTGAGATCGAGCGTGGAAGCATAACTGTGGACGGAGAGCCAGCTGTCGTGCTTTATAGCTTGCCTGGCCAGGAATTGAACCGCCGTGTTCTCTTCACCCATGAGGGCCGGCTCTACAAACTCACTTTTGTGCCGGACGAGCCAGCTTATGGCGAGCTGTTTGCCCGTATGGAATCGCTCTACACGACTGTACTGGAGTCGTTCCACTTTGTGCCGGTCGTCGAAGGTGCCGAGCTTGCCGCCCCAGGTGTTGAGGTGCCCGCTGCCGCCAAGAGCGTTCGCCACCAGCTGGCGCGCTTGATCCAGGTACCGGCGCAGGAGATCGCCGTGACGGCTGTGGAGGAGATGGCGTGGTCAGACGGCTGCATGGGCGCTGCCCTACCTGACGAGACATGTAACAAGGAAGAGATCACCGGCTACGCGGTGACGTTGTCCGGTCCAACTGGTGATTATGTCTACCATACCGACTTGTCTGGCATGCGCAGCCGGCTTGTGGACGCGCCAGTTCCTGTCGTTGGCGATCTGCTCGTCGAGTGGCAAGGACTGGACTTCATAGGCGCCTGTCGCACTGCCATCTTTGGCACGGAAGCAGCGGCCTTTGGCGAGTGTGGCGGCCCACAGTGGACGTTGCCCTATCACGCGCTGGCTCGCCAGGCCGAGGCACTCGCCCTGGTAGAGAGCTTCGCTCCGTTTGCCGGGGCGGAAACGCTGGTGGGTACCGTCTCGCTTCATGGCGCCGGCGCCGTTGAGGCGACGCCAGCGGAGCAGCGTGCAGTTGCGCAGTGGGCGCAACTGGCCGAAGCTCAGGCCCGCTCGGGCCAGATCAGCGCCGCGGTGGGTACGGTGCTGGCCTGGCACCAGGAAGGCGGCGCAGACGGGGAGTGCCGGGAGATTGTTGTCACGGTGACCGGAGAGGCGTTTGGCAACCTCTGCTTCCCCGACGCGGCGCCGTCATTGCTGGCCCGTTTCCGCCTCAACGCCGCGGATCTGGAGCAGCTGTACGCGTGGTATGACACCTATCTGTCTGTCAATGTGCAGACCGAAGCGGATACGGCCAGCGGTAGCCCAGCCACGTTGCTCTCTTTTGCCGGCAACGGCAGCCAGGAGGCCAGCACTGAGACCATCACGGCCATGCAGGCCTTCGGTGTCGCCCTGTGGGAGCAGGTTGTGGCCATGCAGAACTAATTGATCGACGCCGGTGCCGGCCATCCCACTTTCCTCGGGGTGGTCGGGCACACGACGTCTTGGGAATGGGGGCAAAGCGGGAGTCGCGCAAAGATCACGAGTCCCGCTTTGCTGGTCAGCGCCGGTCACTTCCTGCGAGAAAACACAGCACAGTCGTTCTTCATTGACTTTTATGAGTCCGCCACAACCGCTAACAAGTTGTGTTATCCCCTAATCTGGCAGAACATTGCCCTACATGAATTCATCAAGGTGAATCGCAATGCTAAGAACCATCATATCCCCCGTTGTGCTCCTGTGCGCATGCCTCCTGTTGGCATTGACCGCGGCTGCGCCCGGCAACGCGGCTGGAGACCTCCTGGTGTACGACGATAGCCTGGCCGCCGGATGGGACAACTGGTCCTGGAACAGCGACATCGATTTCGACAATGCCAGCCCCGTACACAGCGGCGCCGCGTCGCTGCGGGTCACCTACGCTGGCGGCTGGGCCGGGTTGTCACTGCGCGCACCGTCGCCCATTAGCACCGCTGGCTACGATGCCATCGTTTTCTGGATCTACGGCGGCTCCGGCGGCACGCAGCTGCGCGTCATTACTCAGGCGACCGATACCGGCGATGAGAGCGACGCCTACAGCGTTTCCGCCCCGGCCGGCGCCTGGAGTGAAGTGATCGTACCGCTGAGCGCGTTGGGCAGTCCAGCGCAGATAGCCCGGATCAACTGGCAGGAGCGCACCGGTGCGGCGCAGGCAGCCTTCTACCTGGACGACATCCGCCTGCGGAGCGGCGCGACCCCGCCGCCGCCGCCCAGCGAGGCCATCGCCCTGACTGTGGACGCAACGACCGGGCGTCATCCCATTAGCCCCTACATCTACGGCATGAACTGGGCAGGCGAAGCGCTTGCCCAGGAGCTGGCGCTGCCAGTCAACCGCTGGGGCGGCAATGCCACCACGCGCTATAACTACCAGACCGACATTTCCAACCATGCCATGGACTGGTATTTCGAGAACATCAAGGAGAGCGACGCCGCCACCCCGCCCGCTGATTCGGCTGCCAACCGCTTCATCGAACAAAACCAGCGCACTGGCACCGATACGCTGCTCACTCTGCCGATAAGTGGATATGTGGCCAACGGTGTGGACAGGGCCTGTGGCTTCAGCGTGCAGAAATATGGTGCGCAAACGGACACCGATCCCTGGCAGCCGGACTGTGGCAACGGTGTGCGCGCCAATGGCGAACGGATTACTGGCAACGACCCCGCCGATACCAGCATTGCTGCGCCGCCTGCGTTTGTCGCCGGCTGGATCGATTTCCTGGCGCAACGCTACGGCCCGTCCAATGCGGGCGGTGTCCGTTTCTTCAACCTGGACAACGAGCCCGACATCTGGTGGGAGACGCATCGGGACGCGCTGCCCGTGGGCTGGAAGTACCAGGAGTTTCGGGACCTCACTTTCGAGTTTGCCGCGGCCATCAAACAGGCCGATCCCACAGCCTTGCTGTTAGGTCCTGTTGTCAACGGCTGGACTTATTACTGGTACGGCGCGTACGATGGCCAGCGCGAAGACTGGGCCACACCTGACGACCGGCTCGCCAACGGGGACATGGACTTTGTGCCATGGTACCTCCAACAGATGAAGGCATACGAGGATCAGCATGGCACGCGCCTGTTGGACTATCTCGACCTGCACTATTACCCGCAGGGAGGCGTGGCCTTGACCGGGGCCGGCAACAGCGCGAAACAGGAGCGGCGGCTGCGTTCGACCCGTTCGCTATGGGACGCCAACTACGTGGATGAAAGCTGGATCAAGGACGCGGGGCCGGACGGCGGCATTGTGCGCCTGCTGCCCCGCATGCGAGAGTGGGTGGCGCAATACTATCCAGGCACCAAACTCGCCATTACTGAGTACAATTGGGGCGCGCTGAATCACATCAATGGCGCGCTGGCCCAGGCCGATGTGTTGGGCATCTTCGGCCGCGAGGGACTGGATCTGGCGACATTGTGGGAGCCCCCGAAGGCCAACGAACCAGGAGCGTTCGCGTTTCGCATGTATCGCAACTATGACGGCCAGGGCAGCCAGTTCGGTGAAACCAGCGTACATGCCGGCAGCACGGACCAGGGGAAGCTTGCGGTCTACGCCGCCCAACGCGGTTCTGACGGCGCACTCACCATTATGGTGATCAACAAGAGCACAAGTCCCATGGAGGGCGCGCTTAAGCTCAACGGCACGGCCGAATCAGGCTATGCCCAGCT
>JACFMY010000492.1:276-4515 GCA_019455155.1 Caldilineaceae bacterium | reverse complement strand
TCCGTGAACCGCTTCTTCATGCCCGCTTCTCCCTTCAAAAGCGGACTTTACTAACTTCAGGCTGGTACTGAAAATGGGGAGCAGGTCAAAATCTCGACGCCTTGCTCTTCACTTTGCTACGGGATTTTTTCTTTCACCCTGTTCGAGAAGATGTGCATCCAGCAAACCTTTGTGAGCGGTAGCCACGCTTCAGAACAGAGTGGAGATTGCATCCAATTGAATCTATTCGTGTTTAACCGGACACTACTGTCAGGTAATGATAAATAGAAGCAATAATGGGCGCTACGCGCACTTCTGGAATAGTATTTTTTCCAATAAGTACAATGTTTGATAGTATCATAATACTAAACTTAATACATAGGGTGCGTTATGCGCACATTCATTTACAGTTAGGCCAACCTAGGCGCGCGCCTAAACTGGGATGTGGAGGTAATTGAGATTTCCTATAACTCAACTGGGGTAGAGGAAGCGGAACAAGGTAATACTTGATGACAAAGATCAATCGTAAACAGGTATCTGATCGACGGCATTGCTCAGTTGCAAAGATCAAATGCTCAGGATGCAGTGAAGATACAGGTCATTCCGTGGGAGGTGAGGCGCGTTGGCACCAGAAACTGCGTAGCGGTTATTGACATCACTCCGCTGTGGCCCATGGTCCTGTCGACAGTCAAAGTACAACATAGGAGTTGCTATGCAACGAATTATCATCGGCATTTCCGGAGCATCCGGCGCCATCTACGGGATCCGCGCTCTGGAGGCACTCAAGGACGTGCCCGACATCGAGACTCACCTTGTACTGTCGTCTGCCGCCAAGCGAACCATCGCCGAGGAGACTGACTGGAAGGTTTCGGCGGTAGAAGCCTTGGCACATGTAGTTCATACGCACAGCGACATCGGTGCCTCTGTTGCGAGTGGTTCGTACATCACCGCCGGTATGATCGTGGCGCCCTGTTCAATCAAGACGCTGTCAGAGATTGCAAACTCTCACAATGACAATCTTATGACCCGCGCCGCAGACGTATGCCTGAAGGAGCGCCGTCGGCTCGTGCTGCTGGTGCGAGAGACGCCTCTTCATCTTGGGCACATCGAGTTGATGGCCAAAGCCTCCCGTTACGGCGCCGTCCTTCAGCCGCCGGTGCCGGCCTTCTACACCCGACCGCAGACTCTCGACGACATTGTCAATCACACGGTGGGGAAGGCACTCGATCAGTTCGGAATTCCGCATACTTTGCTCAAACGCTGGAAGGAACCAGCTGCCACAACTGAAGCAGGTAAGTTCGCACGCGCCAATAATCACAGCTCGTGACGAACGATTGGTGGACAATTTCCAATACATTCCTTTGTGAACATATCAAACCAAACTACCTAAGGACTCTCCATGAATCGCGCTACTCCCTCCAAACCGAAAGACATTCACGTCATGAAAACGCGCGTGACTGAACAACTTGGAATCCGCTACCCAATCATCCAGGGTGGCATGCAATGGGTGGGTACGGCTGAGATGGCATCGGCCGTATCCAACGCCGGAGGTTTGGGCATTCTCACCGCGTTGACCCAGCCGACGCCGAAGGCTCTCGCGCAGGAAATTGCTTGCTGCCGTCGTATGACCGAACGGCCTTTCGGTGTAAATATCACAATGCTGCCGGCGATCAAGCCCCCCCCCTACCAAGAGTACATGGCGGCGATAATAGACAGCGGCATCAAGATCGTTGAGACGGCCGGCAACAGTCCCAAGTCCTTTGTGGATAAGTTTAAGACAGCCGGCATCACCATCATTCACAAGTGCACCACGGTACGCCACGCCATTTCAGCCGAGCGCTACGGTGTAGATATCGTGAGCATAGACGGTTTCGAATGCGCCGGACATCCTGGGGAGGACGATGTTCCCGGACTGGTGCTGATTCCCATCGCCGCTAAAGCACTGAAGATCCCCGTCATTGCCTCCGGTGGCATCGGCGACGGACGTGGTATGGCGGCGGCTCTTGTGCTCGGTGCCGAGGGTGTGAACATGGGCACGCGCTTCATGTGCACGTACGAAGCGCCGATACACGACAACATCAAGCAGGCTCTGATCGCAGGTAGCGAGCGTGACACCAATCTGATTTTTCGTACCCTGCACAACACGGCAAGAGTGTTCAAGAACGCGGTCTCGGATGAGGTGATCCGCATGGAGCGGCGCGAGGGTGGCTGCGAATTTGACGAGATCCGTCCTCTGGTTTCTGGTGAACGCGGCAAGCGCGCCTTCTCCGAGGGCAAGATAGATGCTGGCACCATTAGCGTTGGAATGGTCATCGGTTTGCTCGATGACATTCCCAGTTGCGCCGAATTGCTAGACCGCATGGTGGCTGAGTGCCGTGCCAGTCTCGCTTCAGCTTCGTTTTATTTTCACTCGCCAAGCGTATCGGATAAGTGCCTATAGTGACTCTCAAATAGGCGGGCAACTAGGTCCAATCATTTATTCGCGAAGTCTGTTTTAGTAGACATGCTTCCCCAGTAGTGTCCCAACGTTAATCGAACAAGATCAGCTGGTTGGGATTTTCCAGTAGATCCGACGAGGGGGGAATACGAGCAAGCAGCTGATCCAATGGATTTCTCTCGAACATGGTGAGACTGAGGATTTGTAGAATTTCGTAGAGCGAAGCGGAGAGGTTCAGCCGCTTCTTGAGGATGGCGACGAGCACATAGACGGAGACGGCGATCCAGATCTGGGACTTGACCGCATTCTCCGAGGTACCGAAGAAGGACTTTATACGCAGATGCTGTTTGATCCACTTGAAGAACAACTCGACCTGCCAACGGCAGCGATACAGATCGGCGATTGTTCGCGCCGACAGGTCGGTATTGTTGGTCAGGAAGACCAGCGTCTTGCCCTCGTCGTCCTTGATCCGCACGCGGCGCAGCGGTGCCGGGTAGTCCTGGGTCGAGTAGAAGCCGGTCAGTGTGCCGATCTGATCGCAGATGATGCCGGCCGCTCGATCCGATTCCAGCGAATAGCGCCGCTTGAAGCGCAGGTTCGACTTGGCGCGGATGACGAAGAAACTGCCGGCCTGGTGCAGACGATGCAGTTGTTCGAAGTCGATGTAACCCCGATCCATGACGTAGAAGGCACCGGCTTCCGGCACCAGCATGTCGAAGATATTGACCTCGTGCCACTTGCCGTCGCTGATATGGATGAAGCTCGGGATGTTGCCCCTGAGGTCGAGCAGCGTATGCATCTTCACAGCGGCCTTGGTGGAGCGAAACGGCGCCCAGGGAAACACCGACAGACACAGGTCGATGGTTGTCGCGTCCAGGGCATACACCGTACTGGCCAGATCGACGCCGAAGGGCTCGTCGACATACAGGCGTCGGGCAATGCTGATCAGGCTCTGGGCGAAGTCGGCGTAGATGCGCCAATCGCGCACCGCATTGGCGTTGGCCAGCGTGTTTCTCGCCACCGTGCTGCGAAAGCCCATGTGGTAGAGCTTCGCCGTCTGGCTGCGCAGACAGGCTTCGATGTCGCGCAGACTCTCCCGGTAGGTCAGTTGCGCGAAGGCCATGCACAGGTATTGATCCAGGCAGGTGAAGTGCTTGACCTTGTATTCCCCGTCGTAGCGGGCGACACAACGGCGAAAAGTGGTCAGCGGCAGATGCGCCATGACCTGCGCAAAAACGAGTTTGCCCGTGTTCATTGGCGACGCCCGCAATTCGGTTGGAAGAACCCGGAATGCTACGAGCGACGTTCAAATCGAGACCAGCTTCGAACACAGAATATCCTCAATTCTTCAACTTGTTATTCGGCCCCAGCGTGAGAACGTTGGGACACTACTGATGCTTCCCGACTATTCACTTGCTGCTCTTGCGTCTTTGCGCCTAATTAGCTTCCCAACCCCGCGCGCGGGCCAGGCGTTCACGAAGAAACGTCGATGCGGTACAAGGGGAACGGCAGCGCCGAGATGACCGACCTACCACTGGTGCTGCCGTTCATCAACATGTTGGAGGAAGCTATGGCTGCACGCAAGCGAGACGACGAGGTGTTTCCCAACGCCGCTGGAATCGATATCGGCGCATCGAGCCACTGGGTGGCTGTGCCGCCGCACTTAACCGACGATGCGGTGCGTGAGTTCGGCCCAATGACTGCTGACCTGAACGCACTGGCCGATTGGCTGTTGGCGTGCGGAGTGGATACCGTCGCGCTGGAGTCCACCGGGGTGTACTGGATTCCGGTGTATGAAGTGCTGGAGCAGCGCGGGCTGAAGG
>JACFMY010000492.1:0-266 GCA_019455155.1 Caldilineaceae bacterium | reverse complement strand
GTCTGGTTGGTCGATGCCAGACAGATGAAGTACGTCCCCGGACGCAAGAGCGATGTTCGGGATTGCCAATGGCTGCAAAAGCTCATGAGCCTGGGGCTGCTGCGCGCTGCGTGGCGACCCGATGGCGAGGTCTGCGTCGTCCGCGCCGTGGCGCGCCAACGCGAAGTGCTGCTGATTGAGCAGGCGAGCTGGGTGCAGCGCATGCAGAAAGCGCTGGTGCAGATGAACATCCAGCTCACCGAGGTGCTCAGCGACGTGATGGGCAT
>JACFMY010000491.1 GCA_019455155.1 Caldilineaceae bacterium | reverse complement strand
AGAGCGTGGGTGGATCTACTGGGTACACTCCTCTTTCTCATCCCGTTCGCTATCATGGGCATTTGGGTCACGGTCAATCCGGTAATGCTGTCCTGGGGACGCCTGCCCGATGGCACCTTTGGCGTCTGGGAAATGTCACCGGACCCTGGTGGGCTGCCCCGTGCGCCGATTAAGACCTTTATCATAGTGGCATTTGTCGCCCTGCTCTTACAGGCCCTCGCGCAGGCTGCCAAGTATGCAGCGGTCATCACCGGCCACAAAGAGGTGGAAGCTGAGCTGGCCGCCGAGCTGGAAGCTGAAATCATCGACTGACGCCGTTGGCTATTCAACGTCCGTTCCCTGTGTTATGACTGCTAGGAGAACAATATGAGCTTTGAGTGGCTAGCTGTCGCCATGTTTGTGGGGTTTTTCTTCATCATGATCACCGGCTATCCGGTGGCTTACTCTTTTGCCGGCGCGGCTATCATCTTTGGCGCGGTGGGACTTTCGCTAGGTGCTTTCGATCTGAACCTGCTCAAGCTATTACCCAACCGTTGGTTCGGCACTATGTCGGACTTCACCTTGCTGGCCATTCCCTATTTCATCTTTCTGGGTGCGGTGCTGGAGAAATCGGGGCTTGCGGAGGATCTGCTCGAATCGTTGGGGATTCTCTTGGGCCCGGTGCGCGGGGGAATGGCTATCGCCGTAGTGGTAGTCGGCACCCTGTTGGCGGCGACCACCGGTGTCGTGGCGGCGACAGTCATCATGATGGGCATGATGTCCTTGCCGGTGATGTTGCGCTACGGCTATGACAAGAAGCTCTCCACCGGTGTGATCATTGCTTCGGGAACGCTGGCACAGTTGATTCCGCCCAGCCTGGTGCTGGTCGTGTTGAGCGACCAAATTGGCGTTTCCGTGGGTGATCTCTTCTTGGGCTCGTTCTTTCCCGGTTTGATTCTGGCTGGCTCGTTTATCCTCTATACGATTGGCCTGACGATGCTGCGACCGAAAGCGGCGCCGCCGCTGCCCAAGGAGATTCGGACCATAGGCACCCGGGCGTTGGCCTTGCGCGTAGTGCGCGCGGTCATTCCGCCCATCCTGCTCATCTTTGCCGTGTTGGGCAGCATCTTCTTTGGCATCGCCACGCCAACGGAGGCCGGTGCGGTGGGCAGCGTGGGCGCCTGTCTGCTAGCGGCTGCCAACCGTAGGCTAACCTGGGAGAACTTGAAGGCTGCCTCGACCTCAACCGCGCGCATTACGGGTCTGGTTGTGGCCATCATCTTCGCGTCTAGTATGTTCTCGGTGGTCTTCGACGGCCTGGGCGGCAAGAACTTCTTCACCGAGTTGCTTACTTCGGTGCCGGGCGGCTTTGTCGGCTTCCTCATCGTGAGCAACATTGTTGTCTTTTTCCTCGGGATGTTCCTCGAGTTTATCGAGATCTGTTTTATTGTGTTGCCCCTGTTTGTGCCGGCCGCTTCGGCGCTGGGGATCGATCTGGTCTGGTTTGGCGTACTCATGGCCATTAACTTGCAGATCGCCTTTATCTCACCGCCGGTGGGCTTTTCGCTTTTCTACCTGCAAAGCGTGGCCCCCAAGGAGGTGTCCACGGGGGAGATTCATCGCAGCGCGTTCCCGTTTATGGCGCTCCAGGCGATCACACTCTTCCTGGTCGCTTTCTTTCCCCAGACCGTCCGTTGGCTCATCGATATCTCCTTCAAATAGGGGAGCCCCCGAGACACTGTTGCCATAACAGCCGGACTTGACCAAAAAATGAGGCGGGGTCAATGGCCCCGCCTCATTCATTCTGCGATGAGAAAAACTGAACTCAAACGCCGCCCATCTGCTCGTGGACGAAGTCACTGAAGCTGAACTCGTTGACGTCATTCCACTTGCGTACACGTTGGCGGAAAGCGTTCCACTCGTCGTAGATAGCCTTGAAATCGGCATCTTGCCCCGCAAACTCGCTGTAGAGCCCTTCGGCCGCGTTGTTGGCTGCCAGCAAGATTTCGTCGCTGTAAGCGCGCAGCTTGGTACCGCCAGAGACCAGCCGTTCCAGTGCCTCACCGTTCTTGGCATCATAACGGGCCAACATCGTGAGATTAGCCACATACGCCGCTGATTTCACGATCTCCTGGTAGACCTCGGGCAGCTTGTTCCACTCATCCAGATTGATCTCGACCTCGAGTGAAGGACCCGGTTCCCACCACCCTGGGGCGTAATAGAACTCGGCTACCTTGTTGAGGCCCAGCTTCTCGTCGTCATACGGCCCGACCCATTCCGCCGCGTCAATGGCGCCGGTCTGGAGCGCCTGGAAAATCTCGCCGCCGGGGAGCACCTGAACTGTAACGCCCAGATTGGCCATTACCTGGCCGCCAAGGCCCGGAATGCGCATCTTCAGGCCTTTCAGGTCGTCGGGCGTATTAATCTCCTTGCGGAACCACCCACCCATCTGCACGCCTGTGTTGCCGGCGGGAAATTGAATGACGTTGAACTTGCCGGCGTAGAATTCCTGTAGCTTGGCCAGACCGCCGCCTTCGTACAGCCATGCGTTCTGCTGCTGCGCATTCAGCCCGAAGGGAAGCGCTGTGCCAAAAGCCGTCACAGGGCTCTTGCCCACATAATAGTACGAGGCAGTATGGCCAATAGGCACCGCTCCTTGAGACACCACATCTAGCACCTGGGTGCCCGGTGCCAGCTCTCCTGCCGCGCGTGGCTCGATCACGAACTTGCCGTTTGTCATCGCCTTAACAGCGTCAGCAAAGGCGACTGCACCACCAAAGATGGTGTCCAGCGCCACTGGCCAGCTGGTCGCCATCTGCCACGAGATTTCGGGCAGCGACGCATCCTGGGCAACAGCTTGCTGAGCTTCTTGGGCGGCAGGTGTCGCGCCAAACGAGCAGCCCGCGGCCAGTCCAATCACGGCACCGCCAGCGGCTTTGCTCGCCACGCTCGTCAAGAAATCTCGACGATTCATGAAAGATCCTCCTTTATGGGTGTGGTTGCGAAACTGGGACAGCTCCACCAATCAACGATGCCGCTGGGCGCTGGTGCGCCCGATCGAATGCTGTTGTATAGAGCTACCGTACTCGGTACACGATGCTGGAAAATACGTGGGTGGATGAAACCAGGGGCATTGTAACGAATCCACTTTCGGTTGTCAACAGAAAAAAACGCAGGGCATGAACGGGACCGACTGGTCACGAACTGATTGCAGCCCCTGACTTCTCTGTGGTAGAATGCGGCGAGGACGTAACTTTTGTGGCAGGTCGCTATTTGACTGTCACGCCCAGTTGACTCTACCCCATCGTGCAGGAGGCAGCTGCCTTGCCTCGATCGATACACAGCGCAACGCAACCTCTGTCCAGACAAGCCAGCAGAGCCATGGCTCGACTCGTGCTGGCATTTCTGTGGATTGGGACGATGGTTGCCCCGGTCGCGGCCGCGCCCGCGCAACTTCCTGCCCTGTACCCGACGCCCGGCCCTGGTTGCTTTGAGGTCATTGCCAACGGCTCGTTTGAGCAGACCGGCGTGGCATGGGTACCTGGCAGCGGCCCGCGCCCGCCAGAGTACAGCAGCACTGAAGTGCTGGAAGGCGCCCAGGCCATGCGCCTGGGCATTGTCGATCTGCCCAATGTCAGCTCGGACAGCTATGTCTCCCAGGATGTGACGCTGCCGGCAGGGGCCACATTGATCATCCTGCGTTTCTGGTACTGGCCGCAATATGACGCGGCGCCGGGTCCCACTGCCCTCCAGTACGCCAACATCATCAACCTTTTCAACGGCCAGTTTGTGGCCCAGCCACTGGGCGTGCAGCGCAACGACCGCATCTGGTTGCCCATGCAGTACGATCTTACCGCCCAGGCGGGCCAGCAAATCCGCCTGACCCTGGGCGTGCGTAATGACGGCGCCGGTGGCCGTGCCGCCATGTATGTTGACAATGTGTCCATCATTGTCTGCACTGTGACGCCGACGCCATCGGTGACCGCAACCACGACGGGCACGCCACCGCCTACGCCGACCCTGACGGCAACCCCGATTCCCACGCTGCCGACAGGCTGCACCACCGATACGATTCTGAACGGCGATTTTGAGATCGACGCCTTTTGGTTCTTTGGCGATGATCCCGTGCCGGCCGGCTACGTTGGGAGCACGCCCCATACCGGGCTGCGCTCGATGCGCCTGGGTATTGCGCCGGAATTGGGCGTGGCTGTGCAGAACAAAGAGTCATTCTCATCAATCAACCAGCCGTTTACCATCTCGCCCTTTGCTTCGACCGCCCGGTTACGCTGGTGGCACTTCTATCGCAGTGAAGAGCCGCCCCTTGCCGGCCCTACCATCCTGCAGGACCGGCAGGAAGTGGTATTGTTGGCGCCTGACAACGAAACCGTTGCCATCCTGCACCGCACGCGCCAGAACGAGGTTGCCTGGAAGGAGGAAGTCATCGACCTGACGCCCTACCGCGGGCGCCCGCTGCTGCTCTACTTCAACGCCTACAATGACGGCAATGGACTGCGTACGTGGCAATATCTGGACGACGTTG
>JACFMY010000490.1:2286-4522 GCA_019455155.1 Caldilineaceae bacterium | reverse complement strand
TCTACACCTGGTGGGCACACCGGGAGGCGCGGCCGGGGACACGCTGGTACATGGGTCCAGTCATCGTTGCGGTGCTCTTTGTTCTCTTTGTCGCGATGGACCATCCCCAGTTGCCTGGGGCGTAGACGAGGGCGGGCAAGCGCAAGATTGGCGCTGGAAGCACACAACGGATGCACCGGGAGGCGCGCACCGCATGTTATCACACAGTGCGCGCCTCCCGTTTTGCCTCTGTCACTTTGTCTCCTGGCGCCGCCCAATCGCGAAGGGAACACAGAGCAGCGAATCGCAATTACTCGAGCTTCGCCAAACCACGTTTGAGCGCGTAGATCGCCGCCTGTGTGCGGTCATTGGCGTGCAGCTTCGCCATGATCGTGCTCACGCAGTTCTTGATTGTCCCTTCGGCCAGAAAGAGGGTCTCCGCGATCTCCTGGTTGCTTTTGCCCTGCGCCAGCTCCTGCAGGATCATCCGCTCCCGCTCCGTCAGCTGTTCGTACATTGGCTCTTCGCCGCGAAAGGCCGTGCCGACGACCGGGACTGGCCTGGAACTGGATTGCGGCGTGGGACCCAGGGTTACTTCGACCTTGTCGCCTTCGCTCAGGTCGACCACGCCCAGCACACCAATCGCGATGCTCAGCGTCACCATCGCGGTGCGGCCGCGGTCGCGCCAGTGCCCGGCGCCATGACTGGATGTGACCGCGGTCATGAATCCGAACGGATCCAGCGTGGACTTGTTCCAGGTTCAGCGTCTTACTTGGCCTTGCGCGCGGGATCGGCTGAGAGGGGAAAAGGAGATGGCGTGGGTTGGTGGGAGCGTGGCCTGAACACGCGCGGGGGATCAGGTGGCTGGTGACTGGCGCCGGGGTAGCTGTCAGGCTTAGGGCCGCAATCTTGCCATGGCCTCGCCACATTGGGCGGCCGCGTACTGGTTCTTGGCGGCGGCAAAGCCGGCCTGCGCCGCCTGATAGTGGGCTCTGGCCCCGCTAATATCGCCTTGCGCCGCGGCCAGCTCGCCGCGCGCCTTGGCGGCCAGCGCCACCCACGAACGGCTGCCGTAACGGGTCGTAGCTTCATCCAGCTGCCGGCAGAAATCTTCCGCTGCGTCCAGGTCTCCCTGGGCGATGCGAACACTCACCGCCACCGGTAGCAGAAGCGCCTCGCACAGGGCACAGTGGCCGTGGCTTTCGGCCAGGGCTTGCCCCATGGCAAGGGCCTCGTGCGCAGCAGGTAGGTCGCCCGCGAGCAGATGGTTCTGCGCGATCGCGGCGTGCAGGCGGCCCTGGACATGGGCGCGCATCTTCGCGCGTTTGGCGGCGAACACGCCATCTTCCAGGACGGACAGGGCCCCAGCCAGTCGCCCGCGGGCGGTCCAGAGGAGGCCAAGTCGCTGGCACGATAGGGCCTCTCCATCGGCGGCGCCTATTTGACGGAAAAGCTGGATCGACTCTTGTAGGGCGGCCTCAGCCTCGTGCCAATGTTGCACCTGGAATTCGAGCGCGCCGTTGAAGCTCTGGCACAAAGCAATGGCGCGGGGCGCTCCCATACGCCTGGCCTGCTGGAGCGTTGTCTCGACTATGACTTTGAACTCATCATACTGTTTATCACCGTACAGGTGATATTCCCACAGTCAGAGATGAGCATCAAAGGCTTCGGTTACATCCAAACTGGGGCCAATCAAAGTCGATCGCTCATGTTCAAAAGCGAGGCCCTGCTGCCATTCTCCCAATGAGTGGCAGGCCAGGGCCAGCATCTCATAGGCCTGGGCCCGGGCCGTGTCATCTTGCAGGGCTTCGGCGATGGCCAGGCTGCGTTGGGCCGCAGCAAAGGCTAGCTGATGGTCATTGTTGTGCCAATTCCACAACGCCACATCATAGAGCAAATGGGCGTAATCGAGGGAGATCTGTCCGGCCTCGTCTACCATAGCCAGCGCCAGCTGCAACTGCTGGCCGGCCTCGGCCATACGGCCGGCGGTAATCAGGGTCCTGGCCAGCGCACGGTGCAGCCGCACCCGGTCACCAAGGGCTGGCTGCCAGCCCACGCCCTGCCCTGATGCGCCGGATGGGAAAGGTAGAGCTAGTGCCTGGTGAAAGCAGCTTACCGCCTGCGTCGTATCAGCCAGAACCTTGGCCAATGTGCCCGCTTGTTCCAGGATCGACCATCGCTGCGCTGGATCTTCCAGGCCCAGCTCGTCCATAAGAGCCAGCGCGCGTGCCAGGTAATCGCTGGCCACTTCGATAGC
>JACFMY010000490.1:0-2276 GCA_019455155.1 Caldilineaceae bacterium | reverse complement strand
GTCACCGCTTTGTCCGCCGCCTGCCGCAGGTACGGCACAGCGCGAGCGCGCTGGTCACTCAGCTCGTAATGGTAGGCGAGCGCCTCGACGTACGGCTCCAGCCCGCCCGGCCGGCCATGGAACGGCGCCTCGATCGCGGCGCCGGCGCGACCATGTAGCTGGCGTCGCCGTCCGCGGCTTAGCCCGTCGTAGAGGGTGTGGCGAATCAACGAGTGATGAAAGCGGTAACCGGCGTCGGTCTCCTCCAGCAGCCGTGCGGCCAGGGCTTCATCGAGTGCGTCCAACAGGTCGTCGTCGGCCAGATTAGTCACGCTGCGTATGATGGAAAAACGGAACTCGCGCCCGATGACTGCGGCCGCCGCCAGCATGGACTCCACGGTGGGACCCAGGCGCCTGACACGTTCAGCGAGCAGCTCCTGCAGACCGGCAGGAACATGTAAGGTAGTGCCCGGCGCCAGGCGCCACTGACCGTTATCCTGGACCATCCGATCCGCCTTGAGCATGGCGCGGGCGATCTCCTGGACATAGAAAGGGTTGCCCTCGGCAATCTCGTAGATGGATGAGATCAGGGTCCGATCTGCAGGTCCGTCGAGTGTGTGCTCGATGAGTCTGGCCCCAGCATCCGGCGGCAACGGCTGGAGATGTAGGACATCGCCCAGCCGCTCACGGTAGAGCGCGTTGAGCAGGGCGCCAAAGGACGACAGGCCATTTAGGGCAATATCGGTGCGATAGGTAGCCAGCAGGATAATGGGGGCGGCACGCGTCTGCCGGGCCAAATAGTGAAACATGCTCAAGCTGGCTTCATCGGCCGCATGCAGATCGTCCAGCAGCAACACCACAGGACTGTCGGCCGTCAACCTGGTGAGAAACGATGCCGTGGCCAGAAAGAGGGCGCTGTTTTCCTTCTGCAGATCGGTCACACCCAGAGGTTTGTAGTGCGTAATGGGGTTCAGTTCAGGCGGGCGTTCCTGCTCGGCCAGGTACCGGTCAAATGCCTCGATAAAAGGATAGTAGGCCAGGTGCCCTTCCTGTTCGTAGGCGGCGCCTACTAGGGTCGTCATGCCAGCCTGCGCGGCCCGGCGTAGGACCTCGTAGGCCAGCCGCGTTTTGCCCACCCCCGCATCAGCGGCCAACAGAATGGCGCCGCCCTGGCCATGCCAGGCCGCGTCGATTTTGGCCTGCACTCGCGCCAGCTCCTGGTCACGACCGACGAGCGGGGCGCTGCGTTCGACCTCCACTGCAATCAGGGGAGGAAGCAGCCAGATTGGCTTCGATTCGGGCACGGCGGAAGGCGCTACCTTGCCGCTGACGATCTCCTGGTAAAGGGCCTGAGTTTCTGCGTCGGGCAGAGTGTCTAGCTCGCTGGACAACGCTTCCACACAGCTCTGATACTGGCGCAACGCGTCGTGGCGGCGTCCGGCGGCGGCATACAGGCGCATCAGTTGCCGCTGCGCGGCTTCGTCCAGGCGATCCAGCGCCACCCGCCTGCGCGCGTGGGCAATGGCCGGTTCGTACTCTCCCTGCGCGCGGAGCTGGGCGACCAGTCGATCCAATAGGGACCCAAGATCCTGGCGCAGGCTCTCGGCCTCGAAGTATTGCCAGTCGTCAAACTCCGGACAATCGCGCAGGCTGAAGCCCGCCAGGAAGTCGGCTTTATAGTGCTCTGCCGCCTGCGCCAGCAGAGGAATGCAGTCTGGACAGACCGTCTCGGCCGCGTGGCCATGTGTCTGGCAAGCGGCCAGGCAGTCTCGAAAGGCGGCAACATCGATCCACAGCCCGGCGTCAGGGGTAAGCGCGACGGTCTCGCCTTCCAGCGCCAACCAACCCTCACCAAGCTCCTGGTTCAGATCGGAGAGCACCCGGCGCAGATTGCCTCTGGCTCGCTGCTGGTCGTGCTCGCGCCAGAAGAGGGTGGCTAGCCCGTCGCGGCTGTGCACCTGGCCGGTGGCAGCCAGATAGACGAACAGGGCAAGCGCCTTACGGCGACTCACCTCCACAGCCCGACCGTCCCGTTCCACACGCGGCGGACCGAGAAGCAGGATGCGTGTTTGGCTCATGGGGTAGCAGTCTCCTTTGTACGCGACGATTATACCCCCGAGTTAACAGAAAAACAATGGATTTTTCCAGATCACGTTTTTGGGACGCGGCCTGTCACGTAGCCGGCACGCGGAGCCCGCTACACTGGGGATGACGTAAGGGCACACAGCAGTACCGGCCCAACCAGCAGCTCACTACATTAGGAAAGGAAACCGAACCATGTCTACCCAAGCAACAAC
>JACFMY010000489.1 GCA_019455155.1 Caldilineaceae bacterium | reverse complement strand
TATGGAAAAGTTGACAGGCATGTACTTCTTGAACAAGTCACAACGAGAAACCTGTTCTCGTTGTGTTAGGCTATAGCAGAGTGATGAAATTTACCTTAGCTGGTGCAGACCTCCATGTGGAGGAGATATGAATCTTCAAGGCCGTAATCTATCCCTATCCTTGCAAGGCGACGACGTTGCCCTCCTCCAGCGCAAGTTGGGTCAGCTTGGCTACAACCTTGCACCGTCCGAGATTGAAGGGCGCATCTTCAGGAACACCACTCGCGAAGCCGTGCTGGACTTCCAGCGCAAACGCGGCCTGGAGGCAACCGGTGTGGTCGACGAACACACCGCCCGGCAGATCAACGCCGCGGTCGATGCGCTGCCGTCAGAACGCTACCTGGTCAGCGGCCAGGTGCGCCATCAGGACGGCGCACCCCTCGGCCGAATGACCGTGCGCGCCTTCGACAAAGACCTGCGTGACGAAGAACCCCTGGGCGAGGAGACCACCACCGATGACAATGGGCAGTACGAGATCGCCTATACGGCCGAGCAATTCAGCCGGGCCGAGAAGCACCGCGCCGATCTGATCGTGCGGGTCTTCAGCCCGGAGGGGCGCCAGATTGCCGAGTCCCAGCTCCTCTTTAACGCCCCGCCGGTGGCGCGAGTGGACGTTGTCGTCAGGCCGCAGCCGCCCATGCGCCTGTCTGAATACGAACGGCTGCTGGCCGATCTGGCCCCGCTGCTGGAGGATGCGCCATGATCGAACTTGTCGAACTGACCGAGCAGGATATTGAATTCCTGGCCCAGGAGACGGGCCATTCGCGGCAGCGCCTCGAGTTTCTCCGGCTGGCGGCCCAGCTTACCGAGGAGACCGGGGTACCGGCCGAGGCCTTTTACGGCTGGTTCCGGCTGGGGTTCCCGCAAGAACTGGCGCAACTGCTGGCGATTGAACTCGAGCGCCTGCAGGAAGGTCTGGAGCAGGCGATTGAGGAAAACATCATTCCAGAAAGGCTGCGCGAGTCGCTGGACGAGATTCTGGCCGGCGTGGCCGAGCTGCAGCGCGAACTGCGCGCCCAGGTGGAAGCAACTTATCTATCCCACCAGGTGGTGGGGAGGCTGCTCAATGAGACGACCGGCGCGCCGATGGCCGGGGTCACCGTGCGCGGCTTCGATCTGGACGCCAACCCGGCACAGGAGTTGAGCTACGATATCAGCAACGGGCAGGGGCTGTTTGGGCTGGTCTACACCACGCCGCCGGACGGCGCGCCCGATGAGAACGGACGCCGTCTGCGCCTGCACATCCTGGACCGGACCGGCGAGGATCTGCACCAGACGGAGCAGCTTTTTCTGAATCATGATCGGGTGCTCGATATTCCGGTGCCGCTGTCGGCTGGCTCAGAACCGTCCTCTCCACGGTTGGCAGAGTTGGGTCCAACAATCGGGATGGATCTGCCGGCGCCGCTTGTGCAGGCGCTTGGCGAGCACGGCATCCATACGCTGGCGGACGCGCGCCGTACGGGGGGTCTTAGCCTGCTGGAAGGGCTGCCGGTGGACCCCGGCCATCCGGCGGTCCAGGCGCTGGAGGCCCATGCCAACCTCAGCATTCTCTCATCCGACCTGAAGCTTAACACCGCGCTGATTGGGCAGGGCTACACCAGTGTCGCTGCCATTGCCCAGGTCGCCCGCAGCGACTTTGTCACATCGTTCCACGAGCAATTGGGCGATTACATGGCGGCCGAACTACACGTCCGGGCTCAGGCCCAGAGCACGCTTCTCGATAACGCGCTGGCCGGCGCCCTGGTTGAGCAGGCCAACGGGTTCAAGCTTCCCTTTGACGCCAGCCTTGCCGATAACTTCAGCAAACTGTTTCCACCCCAGTGCAGTTGTGAAGATTGCGAAGCGGCCGTCAGCCCACTGGCCTATCTGGCCGACCTGCTCGAGTACACGCTGGCGCATGTCAAGGACGGCAAGAACAAGATCACCCTGCAATTTCTGCACAGTACGTTTCACCAGCGTTTTGGCCACCTGCCGGCCGCCTGCGCCGAGATGGACAAGAAGGTGTGCCAGGTGCGGCTCTGCATCGAAGTGCTGCGCAGCTATTTGAAGGCGAAGAACCTTCCCGGTACCGATCGGGCCAAATTGCTCCTCGACCAGGCGGAGCGGAAATACCGGCTGGACGTCTACACCATGCTGCTGAGCAAGATCGGTACCTCCTACGAGGAACTGCGGCTCGCTCGCACCGCCGATGCTAAGCAGCGCCAGGTTCTGGCCGAGCGGTTAGGCATTGACCTCAGTGCCAGCCGGCCTGATGAGCTGGATATGCTCTTTCTCGACGCCAAGGCCGCGCCGCCTCAGCTCACCGAGGAGGAGCTAGAAAAGCTGTTTGGTCTGGTGGACACCACTCGTGATCCGCTGGCGGATGGGCCAACCCCTCATCTGCAGACATGGCGGCTGGCACACCTGCGCACACTCTGGCATGCCCAGGAATGGCCGGTAGACCTCTATAGCGAGGGCGAGCTTCCCGAAGAACTCCAAGATGTGCCCCGGCCGCCCGTCATCGATCCCGACCTGATTGGGCCGGATGATTTTCGCCTACCCTCTGGCACAGCGAATGCTGGCATTCCCGGTCAGGCTTTTGAACTGTGGCTGCAGCGGCGTACCTGGGTAGATAGTCGCATTCAAGCCCTATCCACCTTGACGATGCCAGCGAGCCATAAAGTAGAGATCAAGGAACTCCCTCCGGAAATCCAGTGGCCGGCTGCGCTGCAGGGCAAAGTCAGTTATCACACGACTCACAAGCTGCTGATTTTTACCGGCGAAATGAGTGAGGATGAAAAGGAGCTGCTGCTGAATTTGTCTCCAAATCCTGCCTATCAGGAGGCAATTACCATGCTGTTCGAGCAGTCGCAGCAACCACCGGGCGCCGTACCGGACATGGCGGCCCTGTTTGCGTCGATGTACGAAGCTGTCGTCTATGCGGGCAGCAATGTTGTGCCTTGGGCTGCGACCACTGCGCCGGAGGATTGGGAGACGCTGGCCGAGCAGTTGGCAGAGGGTGCAAACGTTGAGGCAGCCAGGCTTCAACTGCGCCATGATCTCTGTTTGACGGAGGAGAGTTTTGCCCGCCTCCTGGCAATTCAGGCCAAAGACCAGTTGGCCCATGCTGATCCTAAGAGCGAGCCGGTCACGGACGAAGAATGGGCAGAACTCCATTCCATTCTGGTGCAGGCACAGAAGATCAGGCTGTTTCCGATATGGCGGACTGAAGAACAGCAACTAGGCGTGCGCATGGATCCGCAAACTTTCTGGCTATCGCTGCGAGAGCCAATAGAAGGGCGGTGGCCCCCCGCGCTGCCCGAGGACCAGACGCCGACGATCGACCCGGACCTGGCGAAGCCGAATGATCTGCCCGAGGGGACGGCAGGCAGGCGCGCCCTTGCCATCTGGCAGATGCGCGCCTGGCAACTAGACCAGGTCGTCAAGAAGCTCAAGATGGTTCACAAACAGGCCAAGGCGAACAATCTTGCTCCCTTCGAGGAGCTGCTGAAGCAAGCTGTGGGCCACCCCGACCCAGGCGACCCCCTGGAGGCTGGGCTGGACGTGGATGACCTGGGTCAGGCGCTGGGCAGCGCAGACCCGCAGGAGGTCGAGAAAGCCACGGCAGACATCCAAGAAAAGCTCTGCATGGCGGTGGACGACTTCAAGCGCCTGCTGGCGATTCGCGCCAAACCAGCGCCCCTAGCCGAGGAGTGGGCTGAGCTCTATGCCATCCTTGCCAAAACGCAGAAAGTTAAGCATATCTATCCCCTCTGGTTACAGGAGGAGGGCCAGGCTGGACTCCACACCCAGTACTGGCAGACCCGCAAAGCCTGTCTGCCCAAGTGGCGAGCTGCGGCAGATGCCCGAGCAGCCTGGCAGCGGACGCTGCGCGGGCGCAGCCAGGCGCCGCTGATCGACCCTCATCTGATCGGCCCTGGCGATATGCAAAAGCCGCTGCCCAGCAATCCGGCGTATACCCTCTGGAAGGATCGGGGAGAGGCAGTCAACCAAATCAAAGATGACCTGAAGGCGATGCGAGAAGCGGCCGGCCAGCCGCTTGTCGGGTTTGACAAAATTGTCGTTCAGGCATTCTTTGGTCCGGCGGCGCTGACGAGCATCAAGGCCGAACTCAAGACGGATCGGGAAACGAATGACCTGGCGTATGTCATTACCCAGGCCTGGGGCAGCCCAACTCCTGACCTTGAAGCACTGCTCGCTGATCTGCAAAGCAGTGTCGATGCCGTCAAAGCAAAGGCCCGCAAGACCATTGCCACGACCCTCTATCTCACAGTCGAGGCGTTTGACCAATTCATGGCCATCAGGGCCAAAGATAAGCTCGGCGCTCCCGTCACAGGGGTGGAATGGGATGCAGTTGAGGCGATCCTGGCCCAGGCCGTGTTGGTGAAAAGCGGCATGGGCCTCGGCGACGAGCGCGACCAGGGCCAGGACATCGAACCGCGGCTCGACCAGTTCAGCCTCCCGATCGATGCGTTCTCCTACCT
>JACFMY010000488.1 GCA_019455155.1 Caldilineaceae bacterium | reverse complement strand
TGCAGAATCACCTGTCTCAAGCAAGAGCTCACCGCTGGGCAGCAGCAGCGTTCTCAATGTCGACAGCATTCCGACGGGATCCGGAAGATGTCCATAAACATTGAGGAGGGAAATCCGATCATACCGCTGCTCGTGTGTTGCAAGATCGAACTGTGAGACGTCTAGACCTTGCTTCTGGGCCGAGATCTGTTTCTGTACGTTCGGCTCAAGACCGCGCAACTGAATATTCCCGTTTGTGAACTCCCTAAGCGCGACAAGGAATTCTCCATGGCCACAACCAACATCTAGCCAACTGCTTCCAGCCAGCTGTTCAGGCGTGTAGAAATCTCTCAGTATCTTTAGGTAGTTACGGATTTTTCCCTTATCGAAGTGTCCTGTTATATCGAAATCGTGTTCTCCACGGTGTACGCCTAGTTTGTGCGCATCTTGTATCTCTTCAGCGTCCGGCCGCGGATTAAGATAAATCAAGCCGCATTCAGCACAACGCACGAGGTTATACCCGTTCTCAGTGGCGTAGTAGCTGCTTTGGTCAGAGCCGCAATTGTGGCACTTTACATATTCCATGAAATTCCATTCCTTGACTGAAGAGCATTGTTCATCGTCGCCACTGCCTACCTTGCCTCAGAGACTTTGTGCGCCATGCCTTCGTCTACATCCGATTGCTGACGTTCCATTCCGAAAACCTGGCAGCGGATTAAGCAACGGGCATCTCGCTATCGTGGAATGTCTTCGTCACACCACGTGCCGCGTATCCACCAGCAGCGCCGCCTGCTGGCGCAGCGCCGGCCAATCATAGGTGCTGTGATCCGTCGCCACCACCACGCAATCTGCTCCCGTCACAGCCGCCGCCAGATCGGTGACTCCGGTCATGGCCAACCCTTCGTACGTAAAGGACGGTACGTACGGATCGTGATAGGCGACCACTGCCCCCTTCTGGACCAGCAAGTGAATGATGTCCAGCGCCGGCGATTCGCGCAGATCGCTGATGTTCTTCTTGTAGGCCACTCCCAATACCAGGATGCGGCTCCCCTTAACCGCTTTGCCAAGGTCGTTGAGCGCGTCCTGCACCTTCTGTACCCAGTAGCGGGGCATGTTCGTGTTGATCTCGCTGGCCAACTCGATGAAGCGAGCGGTGTAGCGTACTGAACGCATTTTCCAGGCCAGATACTCCGGATCGATGGGTATACAGTGGCCGCCCAGCCCAGGTCCCGGTGTGAACTTCATGAAGCCAAAGGGTTTCGTCGCCGCCGCATCCAGGATCTCCCAGGCATCCAATCCCAGCTTGTCACACATGAGCAGCAGCTCGTTGGCCAGGCCAATATTCACCGAGCGGAAGGTGTTCTCAAAGAGCTTGACCATCTCCGCGGCCTCGGTTGACGACACGGGCACCAGGGTGGCAATGGCTGGCCGGTAGAGGGCCGTGGCCACCTCCAGGCAAGCCGGCGTCACCCCGCCGATGACCTTGGGCGTGTTGCGCGTCGTCCAATCTTTGCGTCCCGGGTCAACACGCTCCGGTGAGAAGGCCAGATAGTAGTCTTGTCCCACGCGCAGGGGCCCGGAGCCCCCGGCGCCATCCTGCACCTGCCAGCCGGCGCGCGGCAGCTCGCCTTCCTGCGCTCCCTCCTGCCAGCGGAATTCTCCTTCCCGCCTTTCCAGGATGGGCAATACGACCTCCGTGGTGGTACCAGGATAGGTGGTGGACTCGAGGACGATCACCATGCCTCGATGCAGGTGCCGGGCAATGGCCTCGCTGGCACTGACAATGTAGGAGATGTCAGGGTCACCCGTCTTGTTGAGGGGCGTGGGCACGCAGATGGAGACAGCATCACAGGTGGCCAGGACCGCGTAGTCCGTGGTTGCGGTCAGGCGACCAGCGGCCTGCGTGGGCGGGTCGCCGGCAACGCGCGCGGCATTGCGAACTGGACTCACGCCTCCCGCGGTGTGCGCCGTGTCCGATCTGCCCTGCGGATCTCCGGCGCCCACCAGCGCGGCCACGGTGGCTGCAGGCACATCCTCAACATAGGATTCGCCGCGATTGATGGCGTCGACCTTGCGGGTGTCGAGGTCGATGCCCGTGACGCGATAGCCTGCCTCGGCGAAGGCCACCGCCAGCGGCAGCCCCACATAGCCCAGACCAATGACAGCTACATGCGCGCTGCGCGCGTCAAATCTGCCAATCAGCTCGTTATGGTTCATAAGATTTCGTCACTAACGATTTCAGGAAGACATTTCACCATGAGGCCATGGACGCCATGATTTCTTGGCGTCCATGGCCTCATGGTGGTTAACAACTCGCTCTATTCGAGTTTCCACGGCCAGAACACGCACGCCCCAACCTCGGGGAAGAGGACCAGGTCGCCCGTGCCTTTGAGCACCAGTGTCGTGACCTGGCAGCCCTCCAGCTGGCGCTTGGCCAGCTCCAGCGTCTGGCCGGAGACGCTTACGTCGTCTACCAGCAGCACGCGCGTGCCGGCTGCCGGCCGGACGAAGTGCGATTGTAACACAGGGGCCTGGTGTTGCGGTGAATTGTTGGGGGCGCGAAAGTTGATGGCCATGACGGCCAACGGCCGTTCCAGCCGGTAGGCGGCTAGGCTGGCGGGCACAATGCCCCCCGTCGCCACCCCCACAACCAGATCTACCTCCGGCAGCGCCACCGCCTTGAGCCGCCGGCTGATCTCCACCATATCTAGCGGTACTTTGTCGGGCATAGGGATCTATGGGCTGTCAAGGTGGTTTCAGACTCCGTCTCTCTCTCCCTCTCTCTCACCGCCGGGACAGCCAGAAACTAATGGCCGTCAGGATCAGGAGGCCGGGCAGGGCCACCAGCAGGCCGTTGAGCCAGGCTGCGGGCAGCGCAGCCCAGGGTGTCGTGCCCTGCACGCCGGCCAAGACCAGCGAGCCGATGCGGGCGAACGCGTAGGCGACGGGGCCTACAAGCCAGAAGCGGGGCCAACGGCGCTGAACCAGCAGCGCCACCGCGCTGAAGATGACGAGCTCTACGGTCAGACTGATGGCGATGGGCGCCGCGGGCTGGCCTGTCAGCGCATAGTTGATCGCCGGCGTCACCAGGCTGGCAACCAACGCCACCCCAGGGTGGAAGAAGGCGACCGCAACCAAGGGCGCATAGAAGATGGGCAGCAGCCGTGCGCCGATGGGTACCGGCCCGGCCAGCGGAATCAGGTGGACAAGAAACGGCAGCACGAGCATGGCTGCCACCGTCGCCGCGGCCGCCGGGATCTGGATCCACCCTGCCTGTTTCAGGGATGTCGTGTGTAGCATAAGAGGTCCTTTCGATTAAAGAGTGGTAGAGCTAGCGATTTACCACCATGACTCCATGGACACCATGGGGCGCCATGAATTTGCGAGTGTTGTACCGTCATGGCTGTTAAGACTTCCGTGATTGGCATAGACAAGGCAATCTTCTATTATGATGCCGGTGACCTGTCCCCAGGAACTGGTCCAGGGAGAGTGAGAAGTCAGGTTGGGAGCAGGTTCTCAAATTGGTATTTGGCTGTCTGTGCAATATTTAGACCCTTAGCGAGCCACGGAATCCCCGAGCGGCATAGTAAGAAGGCGCACTGTTGTGATAGACGAAGACAGTGTCGTAGCGGCGATCAGCAAAGAGGGCGCCGCCGAGCTCTCTAATAGCAGGAGGTGTTTTCACCCAGCTCGAGGTCTTCGTATCGAACTCGCCAAGTTTCTGCAACGCTCGATATTCTTCTTCCGTTAGAAGCTCAATGCCCATGGCGGCCGCCATATCGATGGCATTGTTTTCTGGTTTATGTTCTTTCCTTGCCTCCTGCCCTTCGCGGTCGTAACAAACACTTCTGCGGCCTTTGGGGCTTTCCGCTGAACAATCATAGAAAATGTATTCGCCCGTCTCTCTATCATAACCAACAACATCCGGCTCACCGCCAGTTCTTTCCATTTCAATGAGTGACCACAGTCTTTCCGGATTGGCTTCCAGCTTTGCCTGTACTGTAGCCCATTCAAGACCCTTATGGCGGTTCATGTTTTTCTCAAAGCGGGCTTTCAACGTTCTGAGTAGCTCTTCACGTTGTTCTGGTGACAACTCTTTTTTTGTTGCCATAGTCATCCTCCGCAATGATTGATAGCGTATGACCTTCCTCATGGAGTCCTTTGTGTCATGGTGGTTAATCTCTTCCCTGCCGCGCGAATTGCTCCTGATAGACACGCCAATGCTCCGCGAAGACCGTGGGCGCGATGGTGTAGAGCATTTTGAGCGCTTCCTGGCCCATGGCCCGGATCTCCCACTGGGCGGCTTTGTCTACGGCGCGCAGCCAGAAGAAATGGCTCCACGCCGCAAAGTTCATGGTCGTAACGATGCGGGTCGCCGCCGCGTTGGGCAGCAAGAAGCGGGCATCCTCCTTGCGGATGCTCAGCGCGCGTAGATTGGCGTAGGTCTGCGCCGCCTGCTCGATGGCTGCAATGAAGCCGGAAGTCTCTTTGGGGCCAAATTTAGGGGGAATAATGGCCTGGAAGCGATCGGCCCACTCCTGCATCTCCCGGTCATAGG
>JACFMY010000487.1 GCA_019455155.1 Caldilineaceae bacterium | reverse complement strand
GGATCACCGTCTGCCCGTAGATTTGATCCACAAGGAGGATCGGGGGCGTTGGGCGCCAGCAGCCCAGCTCGCCTACAGCAAATTGGACAATGGCGCCGCGCGCGAAGGTGAGCTGCGGGTCCGCGACGCGGCCGGATATTGGCGCGGGCTAGCGATCCGCGAGGTGGTTATCCGCCGCGACACGGATAACGCTGCCCGCTGGCTGCTGGGTACCGGTGTGGAGATCAACAAACGAACACTGAACACGGAACAGACTGGCAGCTTTGCCAGCTTTCCTGAAGAGAACCCCCAGCCAGTTCTGCGCGTGTCCCAGGCTGGCACGCTTCTGTATGCCAATCCAGCTGGCTACCGCCTGCTCGCGTGCCTGGGATGGGCCACCGAGGGGCCAGTGCCTGCTGCATTGGGCCGATTGGCCCGCCAGACAAGACGCGCCGGGAACAACCAGTATCTCGACCTGGAGTGTGGAGGCCGGCACTTCCATATCACCTCTGTCAAGATCCCCGGGCGAGCATATGCCAACCTTTACGCGCTGGACAGCACAGCCGAGGCCTATGCCTATGCACAGCAACGGTCAGCGGAACACCGCTTCCAGGCGCTCATTGAGCACACGGCCGACGGTTTTGCCCTCGTCGACGCGAAGGGTAATATCCGCTATGTCGGGCCGGAAAATGTCACCGTCCTCGGCTTCCCGCGGGACGAAAGCCTCAACCTGTCCATCTTTGATAGGGTCCATCCTGACGACGCCGACCGCGCCCAACAGATATTGAGCCAGATCCTGCACTCGCCTGGACAGCCCATGCGATTTGAAATCCGGGCTTGTCACAGAGACGGCAGCTGGCGCTGGCTGGAGATTGTCGCCACGAATCGCCTGGCCGACCCCGACATCGAGGCGATTACCGTCAACTATCGCGATGTCAGCCAGCGCAAACAGGCGGAAAGCCGGCTGCGCGAGCAGGCTATGTTGGTTGATCAGGTCTCAGATGCCATCATTGCTGTCGACAATGACCTCCTGATCCGCGCCTGGAACCGCGCCGCGGAACAGATCTACGGCTGGCGGGAACTTGAGGTGCTGGGCAAGCCAGTACATGAGATTATCCGTTCAGAGTTCAGTTCCGGAAACAGCGACTCTGCCCTGCAACAGGTGATACGTGACGGAATCTGGCACGGCGAGATCACCCAATATCACCGGGACGGGCATCCGATCCAGGTCTTGAGCTCCGTCAACGTGCTCCTCGACGACCAGGGGAATGTAACCGGGCTTGCCGCGGTTCACAAGGACATCACGGAGCGCAAACGCTCAGAAGAAGCGCTGCAGGAAAGCGAACAGATCCTGCGCACCTTCCTCAATGCGCTGCCGGAGTCGGCCATGCTCATCGACGGCCAGGGGAAGGTACTGGTTGCCAACGAGGCCGCTGCCAGGCTGGTGGGCAGCGAGCTGGCCGACCTCCAGGGTACGGTGCTTGCCGATTTCTTCCGGCCAGGTATGGTCAAAGAACCCCTGTCACAAATTTCGGCCGCGCTGCGCAGTGGACAAAGCGCGCGCTTTATCGCCGAAATCGACGATCGCATGCTGGACTACTACCTGTACCCAACCCTGGATAAAGACGGCCAGCTGGCGCGCGTGGCCATCGTCTCCGTGGACGTTACTGAACAGGAACGCGCCCTGGCCGCGCTGGCGGCCAGCGAAAACCGGCTCAGCACCCTCTTTCAGGAGGCGCCCATCGGCATATGCTTTACCCGGTTCGGCATGATCCTGGATGCGAACCGCACCTATGTGGATATGTTTGGCTACACAGAGAGCCACGAGATCGTCGGCCGCTCGGTATTGGAGCTGACTGCGCCCAATTGCCGCGCGTTCGTGGACGCGACCATCAAGAAACGCCTGCGCGAGCCAGGTCGCCAGACCTTCGAGACCACGGGCTTGCGCCGTGACGGCAGTACATTTCCCCTTATGATTTCCAATGCCTCAGTCCAGTTGCCGGACGGGCCGGCGTCCATTGCCTTTGTGCTCGACATGACCGGACGCAAGGCCGCAGAAGAGGCGCTTGCACAAGAACGGGCGTTGCTGGCCAAACGGGTAAAAGAACGAACGGCCGAGCTACAGGCTGCGAACCTGGAGCTCGCCCGCGCCTCGCGTCTCAAAGACGAATTCCTGGCCAACATGAGCCACGAGCTGCGCACACCGTTGCAGGCTATTTTGGGCCTGTCGGAAAACCTGATGACGCTGGTGCCAGGGCCCCTCAATGAGAAACAGCTGCAGTATGCGCGGCTCATCGAGGAGAGCGGGCGCCATCTGCTGGAGCTCATCAACGACATTCTGGACTACTCGAAAATCGAAGCCGGGAAGCTGGAGCCTGAGCTGTCGTATGTTTCTGTCGCGAACATCTGCCGCGCCGGCTTGCAATTGGTGGGGAGCCAGGCCACGCGGAAATCCCTGAAGACCAGTGTCAATGTCGACGAGCAGGTGGATATCATTCAGGCCGACGAGCGCATCCTCAAACAGATGCTTGTCAATCTGCTCAGCAACGCCGTCAAGTTCACGCCCGATGGCGGGCAGATCGGCATCGAGGTGACAGGCGACGAAGAGGCTGGCATGGTCCGCTTCACCGTCTGGGACACAGGGATCGGCATTACCGCTGAAGACTTCCCGCGCCTCTTTCAACCCTTTGTGCAGCTAGAAGGAGGGCTCAATCGTCACTACGCCGGGACAGGTCTTGGGCTAGCCCTGGTTGCCCGGCTCGCCGCGCTGCACGGCGGTGCTGTGGGCGTAGAAAGCACGAGCAGTCAGGGCAGCCGTTTTACGGTGTCGCTGCCCTGGCAACGGTACGCGCCAGCGGCGCAACAGGTGCTCCCCGTCACGGAGAGCCCCTCCGCTCTCCCGGCTACGGATGCGGTGGGCAACGGCCGCGGCCAGACAAAAATCCTGCTCATCGACGACACGAAGGCAAGCATTGTGTCGATTCTCGACGTTCTGACGGTGGCCGGCTACCGGGTTATTATTGCGGAAACAGGACAGGATGGCGTGCGGTTGGCTGCGAGCTTCCAGCCCGACCTCATCTTGATGGATATCCAGATGCCCGACATGGACGGGATAAGCGTAACCCGCCAGATTCGTGATCTGCCCAAGTTGCGGGCGATTCCCATTGTCGCCTTGACGGCCCTTGCCATGCCCGGTGACCGGGAGCGTTGTCTCGCCGCGGGGATGGACGGGTACCTGAGCAAACCGGTCAGTAACGGCCACCTTCTGGACACAGTGCGCTCCTGCCTGCACGTGCGCAACAACTAACCTAATCCGGCACGATCGCGGGCATGGGGCCGTCATCGCAAGGGTGGGTCACATGCGCAGCTCCGGCACGAGATATCCTTCTGGGGCACTATGCCGCGGCTGTTGGCCCTCCGGTCCCGGGTATTCTAACAAGCCCTACAAGTAGAAAGCCTATCGAGCGATTTGGCGATTCCTGGTTTCCTCCGCAAAATGGAGGGAATGAGTCTTCTGTCGCGCCTGCGCCACTTCTATCGCCGTCACTACTGGTACCTGGTCAGCCTGGTACTCTTCGTTACGTTCCGCCTGCTGGCGCTCATCCTGCTGCGACCGGGCGGCTTCATTGCCGACAACTCCGACTACGAGTTTTACTATGCCTGGGGCTTCACCATCCCCATGGGCTATACGCCCTTCGTGGACATGTGGGCGGTCTATCCCCCTCTCTTTCCTGCCCTGATGTTGCCGCTCTTCGAGCTTTCCAGCCGTATCCCGCCGTGGGTTGAGCCCCGGCTCTTCTTTCACCTGCTCTTTGGCCTGGAGCTGCTCGCGTTTGAGATCGGCAACTATCTCTTGATCTACAGGCTGGCGCTGCGTCTGGAACAGCCTGGCCCAGCCGCAGCGGGGACCGGCCCGGCGGGAGTCAGCGCGCCGGGCGCCCTGCGCTCCGCGCTCTTTTACGCGCTCCTCTTTGTACCCGCCTACACGCTCCTCGGCTGGTTCGAGGCCATGCCCACCTTCTTTCTCCTGCTTGGCCTTGACCTGTTGCTGAGCACGCGCAACGGTGGGTGGGCCGCTAGCGCCATCGCCGCGGCATTGGGCTTTCTGACGAAACTGACCCCGGTAATCCTGGTGCCGGTGGCGGTGCGCTGGCTGGGCGCGCGTCTGAATCTAGCCGCCGCGCGCCGCGAATGGTTCCGCCGCCGCGTGCCGGGCAATCTGCTGCGACCCGCCATCTATGTGCTGCTCTTTGTGGGAACCGTGATCGCGGTGGGGCTGCCCTTGGCCCATTTCAATCCGGAGCTGGCCCTAAGCAGCCTGCGCATCAACGCCATTCGCCCACCCTGGCAGAGTGTCTGGGCACTCTGGGATGGCTACTACGGCTTCGGCTTAGTCCCCATCGATGTGCGCAACCTGAAGGGGTTCGCGGCCGGCGACCAATGGGAAACGCGGCTGCCGTGGCCACTCATCACCCTGGTCTTTTCCCTGCTCTACCTCTGGCTCTATACGCGCCGCTATGACTGGAGCAAGATCCGAACCCCCATTGCCTTTACGGGCGTCTCGCTGATCTG
>JACFMY010000486.1:240-4559 GCA_019455155.1 Caldilineaceae bacterium | reverse complement strand
CTTCGCAGATCAGCGCTTACCGTTGAGTTTGCCCTGTTAGGCCTCATCCGCAACCAGCCCATGCACGGATACGAAATCTACCAGCAGCTCATGCAGGAGCACGGGTTGGGCGCGGTCTGGCGTCTGAAGCAGGGGCTGCTCTACGCCGTACTGCGCCGGTTGGAGGACGAGGGATACGTAGAGGCGACGATAGAGCCCCAGGATACGCGCCCCCCACGCCGCCTGCTCCAAGTGACGCCCAAAGGCGATGCAACGTTTCGGCGCTGGCTGCAGACACCTGTGCCAAACGGCCGTGATATTCGCATCGAGTTTCTGGCCAAGCTCTACTTCGCGCAGATGGAGGGCTTTGCCGCCGTCGAGACCCTCATCGACAGGCAGTTGGCTGGAATGGCCGCGCTGCTGGCGCGCCTGGAAAAACAGGCTAGCAGGCTGCCCGATGCTGCGGTATTCGATCGCCTGGTGCTCCAGTTCCGCATCGGCCAGACGCGGGCAGTGATCGCCTGGCTCGAGCTGTGCCGCGCCGAGACCGGCCAACCGGCACACAACTAGTGGCCCGTCCACGGGGGTTCACCTGCCCAGAGCGACGGAAGTCGCTACGACAGAACTGAAGCTTGATTGTTGACAGACCATTAGCAGGCTGCAACCAAACAAACAGTTGAACAATCAGTTGAACAATAGAAAGGATTCTGTATGCGAAGTCAGTTGTGGCGGGTATGGCGCAGCCTGGCGCTGGTCATGGCCGTGAGCGCAATGGTTGCCTGTTCTCCCATCGCGCCCGCTGCGCAGGAGGCCGCCCCCGACAATCCTGTCCAACCAGAACTGGTGGTCTTTGCTGCAGCATCTCTCACCGACGCCTTTCAAGCGATCGGCGAGACCTTCGCAGCAGAGCATGACGCGGTTGTAACCTTTAATTTTGCCGGTTCCCAACAGTTGGCGCAGCAGCTAAGCGGCGGCGCGCCTGCCGATGTCTTTGCTTCTGCCAATGCCCGCCAGATGGAGGCCGCAGTGGGTACGGGCCGCATCGACGCCGGGACGATACAGACCTTTGCCCATAACCGGCTGGTGGTGGTCACACCTGCCGATAATCCAGGGGAGATCGCAACACTCGCCGATTTGGCCCGTCCAGGCATCAAGCTGGTGCTGGCCGACAGCGCGGTGCCAGTCGGTCAATATTCGCTTGATTTTCTGGCCAAAGCGATTGCCCAAGGCGAGATGGAGGAGGGCTACGATGAGGCCGTGCTGGCCAACATCGTCTCCTATGAGAACAATGTTCGCACGGTGTTGGCCAAGGTCGTGCTGGGTGAAGCCGACGCCGGCATCGTCTATTCGTCCGACGTAACAGGGGAAGAGCGCAACCGCGTCCAGATCATCGACATACCCGACGCCCTGAATGTGGTGGCCTCCTATCCGGTGGCGCCGCTTCAGGACAGCGCGCACCCAGAGCTGGCCGCAGCATTTGTCGACTATCTCCGGTCCGCCCGCGGTCAAGCCACGCTGGCAGAGTATGGCTTCATCCCCATTACAACGGAGTAAAACGGAGATTTCTCGTGAACAATACCGCGAAGGTAGCGACAGCCGGTCCGGCATATAGGACGCAGGCCGGGCAGCAGCGCGTGCGTGGCGCCGTCCGGCGCACGCTATTGCCCATGGCCGCGATGCCGCTGCTGGTCTTCTTGACGCTACCGTTAGTGGTACTCTTCTTCCGCGTCGATCCAGGGGCGCTGGTAGCGAACCTGACCAGCCCCCTGGTCTTCAGCGCGTTGCGCTTGAGCCTGACCACCGGCGCCTTTGCCACACTGCTCACGGTCATCTTGGGCACGCCGCTGGCCTATTTGCTGGCGCGACATCATTTCCGCGGCCGCGCCATCGTGGATACGCTCATCGATCTGCCCATGATTCTGCCACCTGCCGTGGCCGGCGTGGCGCTTCTGCTCCTCCTGGGCCGTCGCGGGCTGCTGGGGCCGGTGCTGGATATCTTTGGCATACAGATCGTCTTCACACAGGTAGCGGTGGTGATTGCGCAGCTCTTTGTGGCCGCCCCCTATTTCGTCAAGTCGGCCATCGCGGGGTTTGCCGACATCGATCTGGATCTCGAACACGCGGCGGCGTTGGATGGCGCCGGCGCGCTGGAAATCTTCCGCTACGTCACGGCGGCGCTTGCCTGGCCTTCGCTCGTGGGCGGTGCGGTTATGACCTTCGCGCGGGCGCTCGGCGAGTTTGGCGCCACCATCATCTTCGCGGGTAATTTTCCCGGCCGGACACAGACCATGCCCCTGGCCATCTATCTGGGTTTTGAACGCGACCTGGATCTGGCTGTTACCCTGGCCTTTGTCCTGCTTTCAGTTTCCTTCGGGGTCCTGCTCGTCGTGAAGTGGTTGCTGCGCCGCGCCGGCTAGGACCCTGACGCCCCCTATCCCTTTAAGCCGCTGCTTGTCGCGCTCTCAATGAAGAAGCGCTGCCCAAGGATGAAGATGATCATGGGCGGCAGGACACTGATAGCCGCGCCGGCCAACACGAGGTTGGGGCTGTCCGCGGCGCGGCCCCGCAGCACATTTAGGGCCAGCGTCAGGACATGATTCTGCGTGTTGCCCGTGTTGATGATCACCAGCGGCCAGAAGAAGCTGTTCCATGCATAGAGGAAGGTAAAGGTGGCCAGCGTGGCCAGCGCCGGCGTTGCGGCCGGAATGAAGATGCGCCACAGAATCGTCAACCGCGAGGCGCCATCCAGCAATGCGGCCTCCTCAATCTCATGCGGAACCGTGAGAAAGAATTGGCGCATAAGAAATGTGCCGTAAGCCGTAAAGATCCAGGGAACGATCAAAGATACCAGGCGGTTCACCCAGCCGATATCGACCATCAGTTGGTACAGCGGCATGATGAGCACCACAAAGGGAATCATCATGGTGGCCAGATAGAGCATAAACAGCAGATCCCGGTAGGGAAAACGAATCCGCGCAAATGCGTAGCCGCCCAGCACTGAGGTCGTGAGTTGCCCAAGCACTACGCCGACTGTCACCAGCAGCGTATTGCTCAGCGCGCGGCCCATGCCGTTTAGTTCCAGTACTTCCCAATAGTTCTCCGGCCGCCAGGTCGGTCGCGTCACGGGCTCGCTGAGACGGACATTGGCCAGCGTCTCGACGCTGGGGTCGTCCGGGTCCATAAAGCGCCCCAACGCGGTCTGACCTACCAGGATCATGGGTACGATCTGGCCATCCACCTCTACGTCGAAGAGCTTTTCCTCACGTCCATCCACGACCGTTGTCTGCTGGTTGGTGAAGCCGCCCGTGGGTTTGACCACGCGCAGCTCGCGCGTGTAGGTAACTTCCCTGTTCTCCGGGTCAGCGTACGTGCCGATACGAATGCTGCTTTCCACCAACACCATGGGCCGGCGCTCGCCGTTTATCTCAATGTTGTACAGCGGCAGCGGTGTGTCGTATCCCTCTACAGCCAGGGTAATCTGCTCCCGCGGCAAGAGCCGTGGGGGATAGGAAAAGGTATCGGCTGGAATTTTGAGCGAGGTAAACAGCATGACCAGAAATGGGAAAATCATGACCAGCGCAAACGCGGTCAGCACAGCGTAGGCCAGAAGATTCCGCAGCCAGAGCAGCCAGCGATAGGTTTGATGCGCTTTGGGAGCGGCCCGAGATTGGCGCGGTGCCGCCGGTTGTCCCGTATGGATCGTCATGGCATTCGCCTACCTTTCATAGTCCACACCGCGTTGCCGCCGGAATTGGATCAACGTGACCGCGAAAATGAGCAAGAAGAGGATCCAAGCCACCGCGGAAGCGTACCCCTGGCGGAAACGCTGAAAGCCGTTTTGATAGAGGTAGAGCACAGCTGTCAACGTTGCGTTGTTGGGCCCGCCGGGCGGATTGGTCATGATAAAGACTGGCTCGAATACTTGAAAGGCCTGGATCGTGGTGGTGGCCACGACGAATACCGTCGTAGGCGCCAGCAAGGGCAGCGTCACGTGGCGAAACTGGCGCCACGCATTGGCACCATCCACTGTGGCTGCCTCGTAGAGCACCTTGGGAATGCTCTGCATGCCGGCCAGATAAAGAATCGTATTGAAGCCCATCGTCTGCCAGGCGACCATAATGATGATAGCCAGAAGCGCGGTGTCGCTGCTCGACAGCCAGCGCGGCTGCACGGCCTCCAATTCGAGCCCTGCCAACATGTTGACGAAGTTCGTCACCAGCAGAATGAAGTAGTTGATCCAGCCCACCGCGGCATTGTACATCCACTGCCAGATGAGGGAGACGCCGACCACCGCGGCGATGCTCGGCAGGAAATAGACGGCGCGAAAGATCCGCATACCT
>JACFMY010000486.1:0-230 GCA_019455155.1 Caldilineaceae bacterium | reverse complement strand
GCTTGCTGTTGAGCACGCTGGCCACAAAGAGCGCGGGGATCGCGCTGCCTGGCACTGCAAGCAGACAGAAAACTACAGTATTGCGCAGCGCGATCCAGAACAGCTTGTCTGTTGCGCCGATCAGCCAGCTTTG
Organism: Caldilineaceae bacterium; assembly: GCA_019455155.1. Taxonomy (GTDB): domain Bacteria; phylum Chloroflexota; class Anaerolineae; order Caldilineales; family Caldilineaceae; genus JACFMY01. The sequence continues at coordinate 97 of JACFMY010000486.1, read as the reverse complement.
GCCAAGGAGCGTAACGCGCGCCAACTCGTCATAGACGCGCACATCGATGACCTCGGCTGCCCGCTGGCCAGGTGCGTCGAGCTGGGCTAAGGTCAGA
>JACFMY010000485.1 GCA_019455155.1 Caldilineaceae bacterium | reverse complement strand
GCAGGCGGCGGCACCTGGGGCACGAACTGGTCACCGTTGAACACATTGATATCTTCCTCACGCGTCACCTTGTAGAGCGGGCGCCCAAAGACGGTGTCGTTGGGAACCGCCACCTCAACCAGATATTCACCCGCAGCCAGCGGCGTGGGCTCAACACCTTCGTCCAAACAGGTTTGGGTGATGAGATCCATGCCACCGGGACCAAAACAGCCGTCCGTGAACCCGTAATTGCCGTCCAGCGTGGCAAAGCCAGCCTGGAACTGGGTGCCCATCAGCGGCGCCTCAATGCAGCGCCTGCCAGCAGGATCCTGGTTGCCCTGACCATCTGTCGGCAGGATCTCCTGGTTGGGTGCGCCCCAAGGCAGCGGCACACCGTTCGCATCGCGCGCCAGACAGTCGGTCGGCTGTTCCCACGTCTCCGTAAGCGCCCAGTTGATGAGTGCGCCCTTTGCGTACGCGCCGTCGGGCGCAAGCTCATAAAGATTCCGCTGATCACACGCCGCGCCGGTGGTGCCACACGGCACTGGCAGATAGAGATTCACGCGTACGTCAGGGATGCCAGGCTGCCACCCTTCGACGGCGGCATACCGTGGGTCGAGCTCGTTACGGGTCGTATCGTAGCTTACCGTACCCACGATACCGCCATTGCGTGGGCCACCCTTGGTGCCAGAGGCATCGTAGGGGAGCACACCCCAGTCCAGGCGTCCAGATTGTCCCAGAATGGGCAATACCCCCACGTCCACGCCGTTGCCCAATACCGTCGTGGGCTCCGGCTGGTTTTCTACCCGGTAGGTGATGCCTGTCGTGTAGTAGCGATCGTTGTAGGCCTCCAGCACCATCCATGAACCCATAGGATAGGCCTTTTCCAACTCGTAGTAGCCTGTCGAGTCAGTAACCGAGGCAATCGACATGCGGTCAATCTCGCTATTGTCACGATCGCGATAGACCACAAGGTAGTTGGCCAGCCCACGCTCACCCGGATCTTTGATACCGTTCGCGTTCTGGTCCTCAAAGACATAGCCGTCAAGCTTGGTGAACCAGCCGGTCAGGAACGGGGTGCCCATGTCGTAAATCTGCCCGTTGGCAACCGTGACCTGAATCCAATCCAGGATGTAGTGCAGGTTCGTGTCCCACCAGGTGAACAGATAATCGCCATCAGGCACATGGTTGATTTCGTACTGGCCGTTGGCATTGGCCCGTTGTACATAGACCGCGGTGTCACCGTTCTGCAGGTCTGACAGGGCCACCCAACCGTCGGTAATTGGACCTGTGACTTTCGAGCCGGTGAAGCCGTTCCAAATATCTCCGTAGTAGGGCAGGCCGCCCTGCTGCGGGAGATAGACAGACGCGGAAACAAGCGTGCCCTTGAGCCCACCGGTGACATTCTGATCAGTGAAATTGTTCATGGGCCGCACAAAACCGAACATCGTCCAGGGGAAGGGCTCGCCAGCCACTACAAACTCGTTGTCCAGCCCGCTGCCACCCTCCTGAAGCCAGGTATCCCAGCTTGGCGAGCCTTCCAGCGTCGTGGTCTCGGTCCAAGCGGTGCCGTCCGGCGGGGTCATCAAGACGTCATATCGGCTGGGCCCCAGATTTGGCACGACAATGTCGCCGTTGGCATCGCTGAGCAGACAGTCAGTCCTGCCAATTGGGTTCATGTTGGCGTCGTATTGCGTACAGAGCGGGTTACCAAATACATCCACCGAGACCTGTCCCAGGATGTCGTTGATGGTAGCGCGGAAACCAGGGAGTCCGCTCTCAGCCGGCGCATCAAATTGGCCGTTGACAGGCGAAATATCCTCAAAGACCTTAATGCGCATGGTGGCGGTAGGCAGCGGATGCGGATGCAAGGCAACCGTGACAGGTCCGGTCAACGGGACGGTGAAATGTTGGCCGTCTACCTTGTAGCCGTCGGCTAGTACGGATATCAGATACTTGCCGGGAGGCAGCTCTATCCCCCCGCCGGCAAAATCGGCCTGCGTGCCCTGGGTGACGATCGGCGCTGCACCCGGTACCTGGCGAAGCGATGGCCAGTCGCAGTTGGCCGGATAGCTCTCATCGGCCGGCGAACAACCCGGCTGCCGCGGTTGTAGCGGATTGCCGGTGTTGTCCTCGTTGATCAGGTACTGGTACGTTGGCACGGGGTCTCCCTTGAGCACCGGGCCACCCGGCGCGTTCGGTTCCGTACGCGCGCTGACCACATTCAAGACGAGTATGTTTGTGGGCTGCGCCTGGGCTGCGAGCGTTGCGGGGGCCGCGGCCATGACCGGTGGCGCGAGCGTGGGCGCCAAAGGACCGAGTACTGTAGCCAAGATCAACAGGATCTGGATGAGCCGGCTGCCCCTCCGCAGCTGCCGGCGCAGAACAAGCCTGATGGCTCTACCGTTCAGAATCATGTGCTGTCCTCCTATAACTCCTGATGAATGCTGCAATTGGGGACCAGTTGTCCGGTGCACACGTACTTGCACGTCTCCTCCACTCTCTGACACACAAATGCACGAAACCACAGCTTGAACGGCGATAGGGCAGCCGCAGGACAAAGAAAGGCCCTCCGGTGACCCGGTCGCCAGGAATACGTGACCCAATGCACGACGCCTTCCTCCACAGAGATTGGGCGTTATGCAGCAAATGGAATACCAGGCCCTGCAGTACATAACGTCCAGGGCAGATTCCACTCCCACCGGCCACGACCAATAGATGGAGCAGCGGGTGGGACTCGCGTATTTACTTTTGAAGACCTATATGAAGATCTGTAAAAGAATGCCCGGGGTAGGGTTAGTCAGGTTGGCCCTCATCGGGTAAGGGCACAGCCCGCTATCGATAGCCGGGGAATATGGATACACGGCGTTTTCACGCCGGCAATCCCTCTCTAGCAAAACAGAGAGAGTCCGCGCAATCGAAGTGGAGTTTTACAGTTAGTATTTAGGGTGGTCCTTGGAGAGGAACTCCACAGCACACACCTTTACTCCATAATGGCTTTCCGATGGCAACAGGGACGGTAGGAACGATGGATCGGTCAAGCAGCCCCTGTAGACCTACGGGGGATGTCCAACAACATATAGAGCACTATGGTGTGTTGCTGATAGTGGGTATATCAATTTGGTACGGTTTCGGGATGCCGTCTGCAACTGAGCGCGCGGCTGGGCTGAAAGCTACACACATTCACTTCGCACACGACTGAACAGCACCTGACCATTGTATCGCAATGGAAATGGTGGCTCATCCAGCCTTTACGCTCAATTTCCAGCGAGGACAGGATACATGCGCTGTTGTCCCTACCCCCAAAAAAGAGAACGTAACGCAAATACTAATCGATTTGGATGCATTAAAAGCTTTCAATTTGCTGACAATTTGCCACATTATACACAACATTTGTCCCTTGCCAAACGCGTTCGCCTATGCATCTGGCTTTTCTCCGTGTCGCGTTGCTGCCCTGCGGGGTGAGCCGCCTCTGACAAAGCACTAACATCGCGCCAACGTTTCACAGACGTTCGTACGGGATAATGGAGACGTAGGCCAATCAAGGCTGAGTGGAATGCCTGGACGTTCCTGTTTACATCGTGTTCACAGGAGGTATAAAACCATGACATCTTTGACCCGTTGGGATCCCTATCGCGAGCTTGCCACCATGCGCCAGATGATGGAGCGCTTCTTTGACGACGACTTCCTGAAATTTCCAAATCTATGGGAACGCCGCAGCGAAGTGTTCGGCCTCGCGCTGGACGTCGCCGAAAAGGATGATGCCTACGTTGTCAAGGCCTCTATCCCAGGTGTGAACCCTGAGGACGTGGAGATTACACTGTCCGACAATGTGCTCACCATCAAAGGCGAGCTAAAGGAAGACAAAGAGATCAAGGAAGAAAGCTACCATCTGCGCGAGCGTCGCTTCGGCCAGTTCCTGCGCAGCGTAACGTTGCCCGCGACTGTCGATGCGGACATGATCGAGGCCGTCAATGAGAATGGTGTCCTGACGCTGACACTGCCCAAATCCGAGGCGGTCAAGCCCAAGAAGATCGAGATCAAAAAGGTCGTTACCAACCGGTAAGCAGCATTGCGTGTGGGCTGCCAGCGCCTTTCAGCGCTGGCAGATAGACCGGCGGCGCGCCCCTTCCACCGCCGCGCGCCGCCGGAAATCCCCTGGCTCAAGCCACTCCTTTCACAGCACGGAATGTGATACCCCTTCCATCGCGATTCGCCGCGCAACCTGCCATGCAGTACAATACAGGCCGTATGCAGGCAAGCACCGTCACAGCACTCAGTTCATAGCTGTGCCACCCGCGTACGGACCCTTGCTGTGAAAGGCGGCCCTACTGCGTGGTGGCGTCGCAGATGCAGCCCCACCTGGCAAACATGCCGGCGCTGCAGCAATTCCCTTCATGCATCGATGCGCTCACCGCACGATTGTGATCACAAGCGGCTGCTTGCATACCTCCGGCAGTCAGGCTGACTCTTTCCATATAACTGCAAACCTTTCTTGGACCAACTATGACAACCAACATGAACCTATACAACCGTGCTCAGGCGCTCGCGCCGCAGATCGTCGCCTGGCGCCGCGACATCCA
>JACFMY010000484.1:439-4562 GCA_019455155.1 Caldilineaceae bacterium | reverse complement strand
AGCGCATCGGCCGCGTCGAGTCGGAGAACGCGGGCAAGCCCTTTGCCCAACTCACCATGGCCGGTGACATACCCTTCTCTGTAGACAATCTGCGCTTCTTCGCCGCGGTAGCCCGTGATAACCATGGCATGCGCGCCGGAGAGTATGCAGCCGGCTACACCTCCCTCTTTCGCCGCGAGCCCGTAGGAGTAGTTGGACAGATCGCGCCCTGGAACTATCCCCTGCTCATGGCTGTGTGGAAGCTGGGCCCGGCGCTGGCAGCCGGCTGCACCGTGGTGCTCAAACCCGCACCGACCACGCCCCTGTCCACCTTGCTGCTGGCCGAGCTGATCCAGGAGGCGGGCATCCCCGACGGCGTTGTGAACGTCGTCACCGGCGGCAACGACACCGGACAGGCCATTGTCGAACATCCCGACGTACGCATGGTGAGCCTGACGGGATCGACCGCTACGGGCAAGAAGATTATGGCCACAGCATCGGCCACCCTAAAACGCGTCCACCTGGAGCTGGGCGGTAAGGCGCCCGTGCTTGTCTTCGATGATGCCGACCTGGAGCTGGTGAGCGCCAAGGCCAGCTTTGCGGCCATCTGCAACACAGGACAGGACTGCACCGCGGCGACACGTGTCTACGTCGCGAAAAGCCGCTACAACGATGCCATGGAAGCGCTGGTGGAAGCCATGCGTGGCGTGCAGGTGGGCGACCCCTTTGACGACAACACCGCCATGGGTCCCGCCATCTCTGACGTACAACGCCAACGCATCCTGGGATTCATCGAACGGGCCCGTGCCAGCGGCGCCAAGGTTCTCACCGGAGGAGGCGTACCCAAGGGCTTTGACCAGGGATTCTTCGTTGAACCGACGGTCATCGTCGACGCGGACCAGCATTCAGAGATCATCCAGAGCGAGGTCTTTGGCCCCGTGCTGACCATCAGCGCCTTCGACGACGAGGATACGGCGGTGAGATTCGGCAATGACGTGCTGTACGGCCTGGCAGCATCGGTATTTACCAGGGATGTGGGCCGCGCCATGCGCGTCGCCGCCCAGCTGGAATTCGGCACGGTCTGGATCAACGACCACATTCCGCTGGCGTCCGAAGGCCCGCATGGCGGCTTCAAACAGTCGGGCTTTGGCAAAGATCTATCAGTGGAAGCTGTCGGCGACTATCAGATCACGAAACATGTCATGATCGCCAATAGTTAGACAGCTCCCGTCTCGACGCATATAGGAGTCCGGTGCTGTGCAAAGCCGGACTCCCTAGAATTCGATTCATGAACCATCCATCTAATACATACGCTGTTGTCTTTGAAAAGGTCACTCGCGCCTTTGGCGAGGTCATCGCCGTGGACGACATTGACCTGCAGATTCGGGATGGCGAGTTTTTCACCATGTTGGGCCCATCGGGCTCGGGTAAAACGACCTGTCTGCGCATGATCGCAGGCTTCGACCGGCCAACCAGGGGCAAGGTTTTCCTCCACGGTGCGGACGTCACCTATGTCCCGCCCTATGAGCGCGATGTCAACACGGTCTTTCAGGACTACGCCCTCTTCCCCCACATGTCAGTGGGCGATAATATCGCCTATGGACTAATGATTCGCAAGGTCGGCAAGGCTGAGCGCCAACGCCGGGTAGAGCAGATGTTGGAGATGGTACGGTTGCCCGGCTACGCCGCGCGGCGGCCTTCACAGCTCTCTGGCGGCCAGCGCCAGCGTGTCGCGCTCGCGCGTGCCCTCATCAACGAACCGAGTGTATTGCTGTTGGATGAGCCGTTGGGTGCGTTGGACCTCAAGCTGCGGCAGCAGATGCAGGTTGAGCTAAAGAGCCTACAACAGCGACTAGGCATCACCTTTATCTTTGTTACACACGATCAGGAAGAGGCGCTCAGCATGAGCGACCGCATTGCCGTGTTCAACGCCGGCAAAGTGGAGCAGGTGGGCACGCCCGCGCAGATCTACGAAAACCCCGAGACGGCGTTTGTGGCGGGCTTCGTGGGCACCTCGAACATGATCAGCGGCGAGCTGGCCCGGCGGCTTGCTGGCGTCGCCGCCAAGTTCGCACTGCGCCCGGAGAAGATCCATCTCGGTCCAATCGACGCGCCCGTCATGGCCGATTCCATAGCCGTAGACGGCACCGTGGCCGACGTGGATTATCTGGGCCTGTACACACGCTATCTGGTAGAGTTGGACCAGAGCGAGACGCTGACCGTGGTCCAGCAAAACCTCCAGACGACTGCTACGGACGTGGCCGCGCACCAGGGCCAACGGGTGCGGCTACAGTGGTCGAAGGCCCATATGTTGAAGCTGAGAGATTAAGACATAAGGCGGAATGGGGTGTTCCAGTCGCTTCCTGGCTAAGTCGACAGACATTCCCACCACCCTCCATCTGGCACGACACGATCCATGACCACAACTGCGACCCGTGCACCAGCCAACAGCACGTTTCTTTCGCGCCTTTCCACCGCGCTCTATGTCCGGCCATGGCTGCTGACCGCGCTGCTCTTTGCGCTGCCGCTCCTGTACATGGTAGTCATCTACCTGGGCTCGCTGGCCGGTATGCTGGTCAACAGCTTCTACCGTCTCGACGACTTCAGCGGCAAGATCGTCCGGGAGTTGACGGTCAAGAACTATCTTGCCCTCCTGCAGCCTGCCAATCTTTCCATCATCCTGCGCACAGCGAGCATGGCCGCAGCGGTGACCATAGCCTGTGCGTTGCTGGCCTTTCCCTTGGCGTACTACATGGCCCGCTATGCACCCCCCCGCACCAAGGGCTTCTTCTACCTGGCTGTGCTGCTGCCATTGTGGTCGAGCTACATCGTGCGCGTCTACGCCTGGAAGCTGATCCTTGCCCGTGAAGGCATTATCGCCTGGCTGGCCAACCAGATCGGCGCGACCTGGCTGCTGGAGCGGGTGCTGGCCGCACCCATCATTGGGGGACCATCCCTCTCGGTCTCATTTCTAGGCATGTTCATTGCTTTTGTCTACGTGTGGCTGCCGTATATGGTGCTGCCGATCCAGGCCGCGCTGGAGAAGGTGCCCCGTTCATACCTGGAAGCGTCGGCTGACCTGGGCGCGCCGCCAGCCGCCACCTTCCGTAATGTCATCCTGCCCCTAAGCTTTCCGGGCGTGGTAGCGGGCTCGATCTTTACCTTCTCGCTCACATTGGGTGACTTTGTGGTGCCCCAGGTTCTGGGCAACTCGGCCTTCTTTATCGGCCAGGCCGTGCTCGCCTACCAGGGCACTTCGGGCAATGTCCCGCTGGCAGCCGCCATGACCGTCGTTCCCCTGGTCATCATGGTGGTCTATTTGCTCATCGCCAAACGGCTGGGCGCGTTCGAGGCGCTGTAAGCTACAAGCGTGGATAATCGAGGCTGTTCACTCTGCTATGGCCGCTAAACCCAGTTCAGACCGCACACGCGCTCCCTATGGCGTTAGCCTTTCAGCCATCCTGGTGCTGCTCTTTATGCACCTGCCCATTTGGCTGATCTTCCTCTACGCGTTCACGACGGACGAGGCGGGCTTCACCTTCCCCTTGCCTGGCTTCACGACCCGGTGGATCGGCTTGGCCCTGGAACGCAGCGACTTCTGGCAGGCCTTCTGGCTTTCGGTGCGCGTGGCCGCACTGGCAACGGGCGCCGCGCTGCTGTTGGGCACGCTGGCCGCGGCGGCCGTCCATCGCAGCCGCTTCTTTGGGCGGGAAGCTGTCTCATTGATGCTGCTGCTGCCCATTGCGCTGCCCGGTATCGTGACCGGTATCGCGCTGCGCTCCTCCATGGGCATGTTCGAGATTCCGTTCAGCTACTGGACCATTGTTGTCGGCCACGCCACCTTCTGTGTGGTAACTGTCTACAACAATGTGCTGGCCCGCTTCCGGCGCACAAGCTGGTCCCAGGTGGAGGCTTCCATGGATCTGGGCGCCAACGGCTTCCAGACCTTTCGCCACATCCTGTTACCCTATTTAGGGACGGCCATGCTGGCAGGCGGCATGCTGGCCTTTGCCTTGTCGTTTGACGAGATCATCGTGACCACCTTTACGGCGGGCCAGCAGCAGACGCTGCCCATCTGGATCTTTAGCCAGCTCTTTCGTCCCCGTGATCGCCCTGTGACAAACGTCGTGGCGATCTTTGTGGT
>JACFMY010000484.1:0-429 GCA_019455155.1 Caldilineaceae bacterium | reverse complement strand
CCGTTCTGCCCATTCTGCTCGCGCATCGCCTGACCCAGCGGGCAGACGACACCATGGGCACCTCATAGCCTCCTGGCAGACAGCCTCTGCCACGGCCGCTTCCAACAGGCGCGGCAGCCATTAACTGAGACCAAGCCGTGCCTGTTGTTCGGTTGGCATACCCTCACTCTCGAGCAGATGGAAGAGCAGATCCAGCATGCGCCGGCGCTGGCGCGCATCGGCGTCCCAAAGATTGCGCGTCTGGCCCGGATCCTCTCCACGATGAAACAGGAAGTCCTGCTGGCTGAGCGGCCGGTATCGCGTCGGCACGCGCCACTGCGGCAGCTCGACCCCGGGAATGAAGTGCCCCTGTGAGATGGGCGCCTGGATCTCGTCTTCAGCGACAAGCGACTGAAACACCTGGGTGGAGTAATAGAAAAGCGGCGTGTT
>JACFMY010000483.1 GCA_019455155.1 Caldilineaceae bacterium | reverse complement strand
CCTAGTCTGAAGGCTGTGTCTAGCGAGCCTAGAAGATTCTCATGCTCCTGTGCCAAAGCTGTGTGATCGTCTGCATGGGTGTCAATAAAACCGGTAAAGAAGTCGACCATTCGGCTATATGCCATCGTATCCACAAGGTTGGCTTTGGCATAGTCGTGGATCACCTGATGCACACTGTAGCGGTTCCTCGCAGCTATCTCCAGCAAGCCAGAATCAACTAGCTGGTCAAGAGCCTGGGCTGGCTTAGCTGTAACGGCCAATGCGGCTTGTTCCGTGAATGAGTTTGGGTTGGACAAAAAGACCGAGAGCGATCTGAGCGCATCGCGAGATTCATCCATTAATGCCTGATCGCTAATCTCGATCGAGGCCCAAAGAGAGATGGCACTGTCCGATAGACTCGGATACGATCCGAGGAGTTCGCTTGGCAAAGCCAGCCTCAACCGATGTTCTGCTTGCTTTAATCGCTTGATCATGGTACGCAGGCGCCGCTGCTGGGCGGAGACCTGGCGCAAATGGTTGCCGAGCAAGATCAAGGCGAGCGGTAAGCCGCCGACAACCTCCACCAAATCCGAGGCGGCTTCGGGTTCCTCCTCAACTGCCAAGGGCGCAAGCTCGCTCAGAAGTGTTCGCCCATATGCCGGCTCAAGCTTAGGAATGGATATCGCGCCTTGGCCGGCAAACTGCTCAGCGATTCTCGGTAGACGAGTAGTCATAAGGTAGGCACAGTTTGGGCCGGCGATCATTAGAGGAGAAATGCCATCAATGTTCCACACATCATCTATGACAATGAGGAAACTCCTGTTGCCGATAAGCTTGTGCACTTCGCGTTTCAGATCATCAACATAGCGCAGACGTCTTATAGTCTCTGGAGACATGCCGACATCTTGCGCCCATGTATGTAGGTGACGTAGCACACCTGCCTCAGTGGCATCTCTGCCGACACCAGCCCACAGCACGCCATGGGGAAAATGACTCAACACTTCTAGATCATGTGCCAGCTCCACTGCAATGGCGGTCTTGCCCACGCCCGGTAGGCCGTTCAAGGCTGTGAATGCTGAGTGACCTCCATTAAATAGGCGCTGCTTGAGTTGGCGGATCAAACCCGAGCGACCGATAAGGCGATGTGGTGGCCGATTTGGCGCCATCTGGGGGACATCTTTCAGTACGCTAGACCAGACATTACGAAAGAGAATAGACATCTCATCTACGGTCAGCGATGGCCAACCCCACTCTCCGACCATAATGTCTTTCCAAATCTGCAGAAACAGGACATGGTCGTGGCTGAGGCCCAATTTGCTGTGCAGATAGCTTTTCATATGCTCGCGGTGCTTTGGGGGTGGTGCCTTGTGTCCGAGCTCCCAGTTTCTAACCGATTCACGGTCGCGCAGTCCGAAATATCTGCTGGCCCCAGCAGGAGTCAACTTCGCTTGAATACGCAACTCTTCCAGGATTCTTAGTTTCTCCGAATTGAGGCTGGTATTGGGCATGCGGTTCTCTCCATCCTGCTGATGTGGCTGCCGTCCATAACCAGATGAGCGCTGAAACTGTGTAATTGTTTTGGCGTAGCAGTCTGCTGAAAATCGCGAAACTGTTATAACGCGAATCGCCTAGATGTCAAATTACCTTCCAGTGGCAGAAAGTGCGGCCTTTTTGCGCCGCAAAACCGGAAGCACTTGTGCTCAAATATGGGCGATCCTTCGGGCGCATATTCATTCAGGTGGGGGCGCAACATGAGGCTACCAGGTGTATTGAGCAATCGCGAATGGGAAGTTCTCCACCAGTTGGCAGTGGGCAAGAGTAATAAGGAAATTGCAGGCGTCCTTTCTATTGCTGTTGGCACCGTCCAAAACCACCTGCACAGCATTTACGAGAAGCTTGGAGTGTCATCTCGAACCGAGGCAATTGCCTGGCACCACCAGTGGGTAATCGAGCAGATACTCATCGAGTACGAGATTCGCAAAGCGGACCGCGATCTGGTGCAGTGGCTCGGCTCCGCTGGTTAGTCGCGCTCTCATCGCGTACGTAGCGAGTTTCGTGTAGCTGTCGCATGCCGCCTTCCCATATGGAGCATACCGACATGAACGAACCTGCAGTTTCCCCAGCCTACCGCGCCGTCGACCGACTGTTGAACGGTACCATGCCCGACGAGTGTCCGCCAGAGCAATACGGGCGCTTCGCAGAGTGCATCGATGAGATGTGCCAGGCGCTTCATGCTGGCGGCGTGACCGCTGTCCGTCGAGTCTTCGAAACATATGCACGCCACGATCCGCAGATCGCTGCTCTGCGCGCCACAGACTATGACGAGGTGGATGACAGGTCACCACTGCCGACGGAATTCACGTCCGATCTGCGACTGGGGTGGATCGACGCCTACGCCGAAGTTATGGGTGAACTGACCGGCTCCCCGCGGGAGTTTAACCAGCTCATTGGCATCACCATCGCGGCGACGGCGGTGCAGCGCCTGGCGCGCCTGTGCATGAACTTCGGCGACATCTACCCCAACGTCTACGCCGTGCTCATCGGCCGGTCTAGCGTCTTTCACAAGTCGACGGCCTTAGGCATGGGACGCCGGACCCTGCGTAGGGCAGAGCTTGATTATCTCCTGCTAAACGAGCTGCAGACCAGCGAGGGCCTGCTCCGCGAACTGGAGAAGCAGCCGGCTGGGCTCATTATCCGCGACGAGATCGGCACGCTCTTCGCCAGCAACCGCACGCGTTATCTCCACCACCTTAAGCCGGATCTGACCGCACTCTACGACTGCTATCCCTACTCCCGGCGGCGGAGCAACGCCGAGATCAAGGTCGAGAAACCCTACCTGAACATCCTGGGCGCCACCACGCCCCAGCGCTTCGCCGATGGTGTGCGCCACAGCGACTGGGTGGACGGTTTTCTGCCCCGCTGGCTCATCGTCCTGCCTAACGGCGATCCGGACTTCGACGCCACCACGAGCCTTCGAACTGCCGAACAGGACGACAAGATTGACGAGCTGGCCGGGCGGCTGCGCGAGGTCGCGCAAAAGCCGGAGACCGATTTCCTCTTCGCCGGCGATGCTCAGGATCTGTGGCACGCCTGGCAGAGACAGGGCGCCATGGATGCTTATTATCTGGGCGATGACGTCACTGCAGCCGTTATGACGCGTTACGGCGCCTATGCGCTGAAGTTTGCCATGATCCTGGCCGCTGTCAACGACGAGTGGGGGACGATCTCGCCATCCACCATGCGGACAGCCATTCAGCTCGCCGACAACTACAAGGTATATGTGCACCGCATCCTGGCCGAACGCATGAACCTTGGTGTCAGTGGATCCAAGCTTCAGCGCGTCCATGCTGTGGCACGCAAGCACGATCAGGGCAACGGCGTGACGCGCAAGGTGCTCATGCAGTACACGGGCTACCCCCGCAGCGATCTGGCGCCCTGCTTGGAGAAGCTGTTGGAGATCGGCGCCCTGATCGAGCACCCGACTCCTCGCGGACAACGCTACGTGGCGGTAGGTGACAGCCTGCCTGTGAAGGTCTGGAAGTGATATGGCATGTCGACCGTGCCATCTGGGCGTACAGGTAGCGGTAGAAAGGTAGATGGGTAGAAATGTCGAACAAGCCGAACAACACTGCTACCCTGCTACCGTTCTACCCGTCTACCATTGGAGAACCTGGCGATGACGAACATTCTTGATCTCATCCAGCAAGAGACGGGCTACGCGTATCGCCGCGAAACGCCGCGTGAATTTGGTGGACCCTGCCCATTCTGCCGAACCGGCACCGACCGCTTCAACATTTGGCCGCACGAAGGGCGCTACTGGTGTCGTCAGTGCGGGCGCAGCGGCGACGCCATCCAGTTTATGCGCGATTTCCGGCACTTGGGCTTCCAGCAAGCCGTCGAATACCTGAGTCTGCTAGGTTTCTCCGTGGAAAGGTTCGTTGAGGGCAATTTGCATGAGCGTAACAGGGCATCAGCGCGAGCGCAGGCGTCTGCACAGCCGCTCGTGCCACCCAGCGCACGCTGGTGCGAGCGAGGATGGGCGTTTGTGTTCGACAGCCAGCGGCGGCTCATGGCCGACGACGACAAGCCGCGCGCCCGGGCCTGGCTGAACAGCGAGCGTGCCCTTTCAGATGACACGCTCAGGAAGTATGGCATCGGCTATTGGCCCCACGACCGTCACGAAGATCGCGCCCTCTGGGGGCTCCCTGATAACCGCAAAGAGTTGTGGCTGCCAAGAGGCATCGTGATCCCGTGGCAGTCGGGCAAGGACCTGTGGGGCATCCGCATCCGGAGGCCGGCCGGCGACCCCAAATACTACTGGATCCCCGGCGGGACCGCGCCGGCGCTCTATGGCGCCGATCTGCTCACGGCAAGCAAGCCTGCCATGCTGGTGGAAGGCGAGTTCGATGCACTCAGCCTGCGCCAGGCGGCAGACGACCTGGTCGCCGCTGTGGCTACTGGTTCGACCATGGGCGCCAGGCGCACGAAGTGGTTAGCGCGATTGGCGTTGGCGCCCCTAGTGCTGGTTGCCTTTGACTGTGACGACGCCGGCGAAGAGGCGTCCCGCTATTGGCTTGATGCGTTGGACAATGCCAGGCGCTG
>JACFMY010000482.1 GCA_019455155.1 Caldilineaceae bacterium | reverse complement strand
TGGCCGCGATCACGATCACGTTGGTGCCGGTATCGAAGCCGTCCATCTCCACCAGGATCTGGTTGAGTGTCTGCTCTCGCTCGTCGTGAGAGCCCCCGAGCCCGGCGCCACGATGGCGGCCAACCGCATCGATCTCGTCCACGAAGATGATGCACGGCGAGTTCTTTTTGGCCTGCTCGAAGAGATCACGAACACGACTGGCGCCCACACCGACGAACATCTCCACGAACTCAGAGCCGGAGATGCTAAAGAAGGGCACGCCCGCCTCGCCAGAGACCGCCTTGGCCATAAGGGTCTTGCCTGTCCCCGGCGGGCCCACGAGCAAGACGCCCTTAGGAATACGCGCCCCCAGGGCTGCAAATTTCTGGGGTTCCTTGAGGAACTCCACGACTTCCTGCAGCTCCTGTTTTGCCTCCTCGTTGCCGGCCACATCGTTGAAGGTCACTGTCGGCCGGTCGCCGGTGAACATGCGCGCCCGGCTCTTGCCGAAGCTAAACGCCTGGTTACCGGCGCCTTGCGCCTGGCGCAGGATGAAAAAGAAGAATGCACCCAGCAGCACCAGCGGCAAAACCGCGATCAGGATGCTGCTCCAGGTGTCCCAGAATTGGGGATTGGCGACACTAATATCAACCACCGCCAACTGCTCGGGTGTAACGCCGAGATTTAGCATGGTCTCGACAAGGCCGGTATTGCTCTCGATACGGGTTTCGAGGATTCCGCTGCCTTTCGTGTTGACGACAAGCTTATCGCCGTTGATGACGATTGCACTCACGTTGCCTGCGCGTACCTCCGTGGCAACCTTGGCAATCGAGGCGTCGGCAGCATCGGTGCCAGAGCGGCGCATCAAAGATGTGTATAGAAATGCACCCAGTGCAATCACTAACAGGAGATAAATCGCGCCACTTCGTAGTCGCTTTGAGTTCATCGTTACCCTATCAATATGGGAAAGAGTTCCGGCCACACAGAGAGTTGCGGAGCCATGCAACGCCGAAACTACACTCGACTACAGTGTATCACACGCCCCAGGTGGCGTCAAAGCAATTGGCCATCACCCCGGGGCGCCCGGTACTGGGCGCCATCCCCTCGCAAATGCCGGCCCCCGCGCGCTCGCAGGTTGGTGGCCAGCCTAGACGAAATGGCTGTAGGCATTTCCAGACGTGTAAACGACGTGTGAACACTGTCAACGTTTCGCAAAGTATATGCGTAAAGCGGTGACTTTGCCAGTAGGGCAACTTCCAGGACGGCCCCGTTTCGGGACTCTACCCAACCGGCAGCTTCGGATCCGCGCGTTCCTGCGTGAAAAACGTCACCTTTGCCACACCGGTTCCGCCGGAGATCCTTACAAAAACGCGCCGGGCAGCTTTTCCATGCCCGGCGCGCCTGCTCTTAAACGACGATACGTATGCGAACAGCCTGCCGCGAACAGGACAGAGGCCGTTGCACCAGGTGTCCCAGAAGGAGCCCTGGCACACGCCTCATTGGGCGGCCGCCGCCTCTTCCATGGTTTTTAGGCCAAACTCCTCCAACACCCAGTGTACCCAGTTGGCCACTCGCTGGGGCGTCAACGCCGCCTGGTTATCCTCGTCGATGGGCAAGCCCATCATCACACCGTCGAATGAGCCCCGCGAGAATTCGAACTGGAAGTTGGCGTCAGGAACGATCCAGCCAACCGTTTCTGCACCCAGCTCGGTGACGCGATCGCCGACAATGCCCAAGGCATCCGCAAAACTGTTGGAGTAGCCGAACTGGTCACCACAGCCGAAGAGCGCCACTTTCTTGCCTTTGAGCCCTGCGCTCGTCAATTGAGGCAGCGCAATACCCCAATCATCCTGGAGCTCGCCAATGTTCCAGGTAGATGCGCCAAACATGAGAAAGTCATAGTTGGCGAAGAGCTTGGCATTCTCTACCGAAATGACCATGACGTCGCATGTCGCCACACCAGTGGCTTCGATCTCTTCTTTGATCATGAGGGCGACGCGTTCTGTGCAGCCTGTGCTGCTGCCGAAGAAGATGCCGATTTTAGCCGTCATTTGATGCCGTTCTCCTTGGACCGAATGCAAACGCAGATGCGTGGAACTCTTGGCAGTTTGTCCTTTGCAGGACACTATACCCGGCCCGCCACCGATTGGCAAGAAAGGGCGGTTTTCAACGTAATATATCGCGTTTTGGGCCAGCATAGAGCTTGCAGCCCTTCCAGGAAGCTAGACGCGCACCATCCTCATGATGGCGACGAGTAGCCTGTATAGGGCGCCGGGTACGACGATCACCTGCCCGTTTCCAACCGCCGCCAGCGACCCGCGGACTACCTCTTCGGCCGTTTGCCACATAAAGGCTGGATATTGCTCGCGCCTGAAGCGTGCATACTCTGCCGTTTCGTGGAAACCAGTGCGTGTGAAGCCTGGGCACAGGGCCTGAACCTGAACGCCCGTGCCTCGCAGCTCGGCCTGCAGGACCTGGGAAAAGACATTGATATATGCCTTGGTCGCTATGTAGTTGACGCTGCCCCGTCCACGGCGCAAAAAGGCCGCCACCGACGACACGTTGACGATGGCCCCGCGCTGCCGCGCCACCATGCCCGGCAGCGCGGCCTGCGTTAGGCGCATAGTGGCCATGACATGGAGATAGACCATGCGCTGCTGTTTTTCCGGGTCTGCATGCATGAGCCGGCCAACAAGACCAAAACCGGCCGCGTTGACCAACACCTCCAGGCGGTCCAGGCTACGCACGCGCGCTTCGACCACGCTCACCCCGCCGTCCGTGGCAAGGTCAGCAGGCAGAAACTCAACCTGTACGCCGAATGCAGATTCCAACTCGCCAGCCAGGATCTGGAGCCCTTCGGCGCGCCGCGCCACCAACACCAGGTCATACCCGTAAGCGGCCAGCTGGCGGGCAAACTCGGCGCCAATGCCGCTGGACGCACCCGTAATCAGCGCTACTGGCGGTTCTCCCACATGGTTGCGGTGCCAGGGGAATCCGGCTGCCGGTTGGCGTCGCATCATCCACGCCATGGCTCCCGCGCCTGCGGCCACAGCGCCCGCGATCCACGCTCCCTTTCCCATTATGTTGGTTGCCCCTACTAGACACTGTGAAGAATTAGATCGTGATTTCGACGCGGTTCCCGTCAGGATCGAGCACGACGCTCTCGTAGTAGCCATCACCCGTCGTGCGCGGTTCGCTTATGACCGGTACGCCGTCCCGGCGCAGTCGCTCAGTCAGCCTGTCGACCTCCTCACGGGATCCAACCGCCATGGCCAGGTGAACATAGCCGTGGTAGTGGCGCTCGCTGCGATCAGCCAGCGGTGTGGTCCCCGGCATCTGCATAAGCTCTAGCCGCGGGCCGCTGGCAAAGCTGAGGAAATAGGACACAAAGCCGGTTCGTGGGTTGCTGTATAGGGCGCCAGCATCCGCGCCAAAATAGGTGACATAAAATGCCTTGATGCGTTCGATATCGGATGTCCACAAGGCAAAATGCTCGATTCTCATGATTGCTCTCTTTATTGCTCTGGCGCGTGAAAGATGCCGGCATCAAGCCGCTGGCGTACGACTTCATAAAGCAAGAGCGCAGTCGCGGTCGCTAGATTAAGGCTGTCAGCCTGGCCGAACATAGGGATGACGACCTGCATGTCAGCAGCCTCGAGCCATTCCGCGCTCAGCCCATACGCCTCGCTGCCCATGACCACGGCGACCGGTCCCGTCAGCCTGGCCGCGGTATAGCGGACAGCTGCAGCAGGGGTCGTTGCCACGATCTGCACGTTGTGGCTGCGCAGCCACGCGATGGCTTCGCGGGCGGTCGCCTCAGCTACAGGTACGGTGAAGAGGGTGCCCAGGCTCGCCCGCACAACGTTGGGATTGTGCAGGTCTGTGCCGCCGCAGACGATCACGCCGTCCACGCGCGCAGCGTCAGCTGTACGCAGGATCGCACCCACGTTGCCCGGTTTCTCCGGCTGGTCGATGACAGTATAAAAGGGTACCTGCGGCCGGGGCAGTTGCGCCAGAGCGGTGGGTAGATACGGGATGACCAATAGGAGCCCGCCGCTGGCCTCGCGGACGGCAAGTTTCGCATAGATCTCGGGCGGCACGGTGTACAGGCGGGTGCGCCGGGCGCGGTCGAGCTCTTTCAGAGTGGCCAGCGCCGGTTCCAGGGCCGCATCGGTGGCAAGCTCAGGGCAGAGATACGCTTCGACGGGCACGATGCCCGCGCGAAAACAACGGCTTATCTCCCGCACTCCCTCGACGATCGTGCGCTGTCGCCGCGCCCGCTCGCTGCGCTTCTCCAGCTTCACTACGTCTTTGATGTGCTGGTTGCTTAGGCTAGTGATGGCGATGGACATGGATCATGAACGCATGGCCACGGGCCGCCGGCGTCTGTGCGCCGCGGGCCCCGATCGCTATGTACCATTACTCGTGCCTCATGTCGTCCGTTGCTGACCAGCGTCCATAGACGCCGCTCGGCAGCAGCCGTCCCTGGCTGCCGTCAGGACGGCATTCGGGCACAGTCATCTCGCCGGTCTCGACGACGCCCTTGCGCTCCTGCACGACCATGGCCAACTGGTTGCCCATGGTAATAGGTGTGAAACCTGGCGTGTGGCAGCTGTACAGAACA
>JACFMY010000481.1 GCA_019455155.1 Caldilineaceae bacterium | reverse complement strand
ATTACGGTCGCCACATCGCTGGTCCGCCCACGGATTTGGCCACCGGGCAGCGCCAGCAAGAGGCTGACGAGTATGAATAGCCTCGCCGCGAGCCACATTGCTTGCTTTACCCTGTCAACGCTCATCGCGAATTCTCTTTTCTGCATCTCAATCTGGACGCTCCGGTTCAACGTCCTACCACAGGCAAGAAGAGCAGGTGGGCATTCGCACCATCCCACGGTGCGAACGGTATCCACTCGAGCTCGGCGTTGCTGGCAGATACGTCGCCAACTGGCGGTTGACCCACCGAGATGGAGGTTCCGGTGCTGTCACCGTCAGCCTCTCGATTGAGCAGCTCGTCATATTGCCAAACAGCCTGTTCCGCGTGTGTGACATGAGTCACCGCGAAGGCGACGGCATCGAAGCTCTGCATACGCAGCGCCTTCGTCTGAATCGCACATTGGCCGTTGCTGTCGGTTGAGCATGAGCCGTTCCGGCCATAGCTCCAGCTACCTTGCACAGTTGCGCCCTGTACGGGCATGCCATGTATGTCCTGCACGGTAACGATGAGGGTAGCGCGCCACTGGGTGTTGCGAGCTTCAGCGAAACCGTCAAGGTCAGTGATGAACATGGGTACTGCATTCGAATTGGCCGCTAGCGTGCTGGCCACACTTATGGTGCGGCCGTCACTGTCGCCGTCTGGATCGTTGCTCAAACGGCTGTCTAGCTCATAGCCCACCTTCTCGACGGAAATCACCGTAAAGGCCAGCTCCGACACCTTCCCGCTATCATGGCCTTTGCTGACCACCGTACACTGGCCAAGCTGGTCAGTCAGGCAGCGGCTGCGGTCGTTGTAAAACCAGCGACCCTCTACCATGGCGCCTGCCACCGGTACGCCAAGGGCATCGCGTACAGTGACGATTACGGAGGCATTCCAGCGTTGCCCATTCGGGACGGCCACGCCGTCGAGATCGGACACAAAGATCGGAACCACAGGTGCGGTCGGTTGGACTGTGCCATCGTCGTTGACCCAGTCGGTTGACCCGACACTGGCTCCCGTCCAGCTCTGGCCGCCCGCCCAGGTCCGGCCGCCAGCCCAGGTACGACCACCAGCCCAGGTACGCCCGCCAGCCCAAGTTCGCCCGCCAGCCCAAGTTCGCCCGCCAGCCCAAGTTCGCCCGCCAGCCCAAGTGAGACCACCGGCCCAGGTACGGCCGCCCGCCCAAGTACGCCCGCCTCCCCAGATCGCATCACGCTGCCAGTCGAACTGGCTATTGTTCCAGGAGAGTCCCAAGGTGGGAAGGGTGTCGGGATCGATCCATTCTTTCGTTTCAGCCCAAGCCGCCCCGACCACGACGCGGTTGCCGGCATCGTCGACCATGACATAGAGCAGCGCAAAGCCATCGTCGCTCAAGAAGCGTTGGACATGACCTATATAGTGATAGGCCAGGTCTGCTGGATCCAGTTCGGTGTCGTCTACCAGCCCGTCATTGTTTGCATCAGTCCACTTCCAACCGTGAGCAAGGTCGGCATGGATATCCATGCCGTGGTTTGCCATGCCGTCAGGGGGCACATCTGTCGACCAGACCGCGTCAGGCGCCCAGATCCGTCCCATGCCCTGGCGGAAAATGTTGTCGTAGAGCTGCTCTTCCCCTGGACCGAGCGCGGGGCGCGCCGTATACATGAGGCGGAACTTAGCCTGATCCGGTGTGAGATTGGGGTGCGCCTGCAAGATCAACGCCATGACACCGGAGGTGACCGCGGTGGCCATGCTCGTGCCGTTCATGCGGAAGAGGCTGATCGTCTCTGTATAGTCAGGGTGCTCCAGCGCCAGCTGTGCGGTATTGTCCGGCTGGTTCGGCGCATTCTGCATGAACGAGATAATGTTCTGGCCGGGCGCCAGCACATCCGGCTTCACAAAGCCGTCCTCAGTTGGCCCGCTGGCCGTCCAAGGTGGAACCGTGTCATCCGCCCAGTAGCCCGGCGTCCGGTTGTTGTCGAGCGCACCGACGGTGATGATATAGGGATCGTTGCCCGGGACAGTGATTGTCTCAGCCTCCGGCCCACTATTTCCCGCCGCCGCGACCACCACGATGCCTCGGGCCCAGGCCGCCTCCACGGCCCGATTGAGCGGGTCAACGAAGTAGGGCACCGTTGCCTTGGCACTCAGGCTCAGATTCAACACCCGGATGTTGTGGACGTCCTTATTGTGTACGGCATATTGGATGCCGCGGATCACCGTTTCATACGAGCCGATGCCATATTCGTCGAGGACACGCAGACTGAGGATATTGGCGCCGGGCGCCACGCCCATGCTCACGCCGGTTGCATAATCGGTGATCTGGCTCCAGATAATGCCCGCCACATGAGAACCGTGGCCGTAGGGATCGACGCTCTGATTCTTGCGCGCCACGCAATAGGTGTCGTACTGGACGCCACCATTCACACAGATGCCGTTGCGTGTGAAGTCGACCTGTCCGATAAACTGGCGATCCAGATGGGTGCCGAGCGTCTGGCGCACCTTATTGGTGAACGAGACGCCGCTGTCGCCGATGGCTTTGGTGACGCATTCGCCCCGGATTGGATCGGTACCCGGGAGGTGCGCTTCGTTGACGTCGTCGGCGCCGACGTCGATGGCTATAGGATTGCTCAGTCGCCACTCTAGCCGGGTGTCGGCGGGCTCCACATCGACGCCGCTCCAGGAAGCGGACATCTGGCCGATACGGATCAGATTTGTCGCGCCCGCCTGGACAATCAGCTCGATGCCAGGCTGGTCAAACGAGGTGGCACGGACCAGCTGCCCGCCCAGCCCCAGGCGCGTCGTAGCCCGTCCGTCAGAGGCCAATACGGTGAGTTCTTTATCATCCGTACCGGCCAGGATATAGCCATTGGCGGCGAGGACCGGGCGGATCTGGACCTTGCCGGTCATCTTCCTTTGCCAGCGCAAGGTACCGTCCGCCGTATCCAGCGCATAGAGAAGCCGGCCACTCCCCACATAGAGGGTCTGCCCGTCTGGCGTAAAGACCGGTGACGACATGCCTGCGCCGTCTTCTGTGGCAAAGGAGAAGAGCACCGCGCCGCTGCTGCTCAATTTGATCAGCCTGCTGTCGGTCAGTACATACAGCGTGTCGCCGGGACCTGGGATTGGGGGCGTGAGAATGGCGCCGGGAGTCGCGAAGACATAGCGCAGCGAGCCATTCGCACGGTTAAGGGCAAAGATGGTCCTGTATGCCGGGCTGGTCATCATAATCAGCGAATCGGTTATCACGGGCGGCATACCAAAGGTATAGGTGACTCCGCCACGCCGCGCAAAGTAGTGCCAGCGTACGGAAGCGGGCGCGACCTGCGGACTTCCTGGATCAATCGCCACCATGTGGCCAACGCCACCACTGCCTACTCTGCCGTCCTCCGTGACGCCAGCCCCAATCCCGCTGGTCTGCACATAGACCGTCCCGTCAGCGCCAACTCTGGGCGGCGCCAGGATGGAGACTGAGTCTTTGCCTTTGACGCTTACTTCTCCTACCTTCGCGCCATTGTTGGCGTTAAGGATATAGACTTTGTCCTTGAGCTTGGCTAGATAGACCTTGCTGCCGTCGGGGCTGAGGCCCATACCCGCCACGAGCTCCTTTTCGGCAAATAGCCAGCGCTGCGAGCCGTCTGGATTCAAGGCCAGGATCACGACCTTTTCCCCGTCGGAGAGCAGGTTGCCCACAACGTAGACTGAACCGTCTGGCCCCACCATAGAGGTGTCTCGGGCCACCTGGAAATCAAGGCCGCCCTTCTGGGTGCGGAGCGTGCCGTCAGCATTGAGGAAGAGCACCTGTTGCCGGTCGGCAACCGCTACCACCCCACCATTTGGCAAACGCAGTAAGGCGCGGAACTGGGAGGGCGCGATGCTGATCTCCCCCTTCTTCTCCAGCCGGTCGGTGACCCAGCCACTCTGTTCGCTGGTGCACGCGCCTGTTTCGCTGTTGCATGTGGTCGACTGGGCCGCACTCACACCAACGTTCGCCACCACTGATTTGATGCCTGGCGCATGTGTAAGATTGGATACCTGGTCTGACGGCACCATAGCCGCAACCGCATCGATCAGCCACAGCTCGCTGCTAATCGTGCCGCCGTGGGCTTCCACAGCTTTTGTAGCCGCCTGCATTGTGCTGCCTGTCACGATCACGGAGACTTCGGAAGCCGCAGTTGCCAGCAACGACTCGTCCAGATAGGCAACGGTGGGCATGACCTGTCGCGGGGTGTTACCCGTGCATGAGGCGACCAGTAAAATGGACGCGGCAGCTACAACCCTCATGCTGCGGCAGCACCGGAACGCCTGCCGTATGATGAACTGCTTGCATATTCGTGAGTAGGTCTGGCTGCTAGTCATGCTTGTCTCCTGCAATGTCACTAAGCTCATTTCACACCTTGGCTACGCAATTCTTGTCTATCGAGATACAACGGGCAGGAAGATCTGTTGACCTGCCGTATGTTCTCCTGCCCCGTTGTTTGCGCCGGCAGGGTCAGCGTCGACAATGGCGGGAAGCGCGAGCCCTTCTAATCCCGCCAGGTCGTCTGCGTTCAATGGCGCCGGCGTATAGTAGGCGGCGACGTTGTCGCTGCCCTGGAGTTTGGCCTTTTTTGGCAGGGAGTTGAAAAGGGATGCCCAATCAGTGA
>JACFMY010000480.1:2180-4647 GCA_019455155.1 Caldilineaceae bacterium | reverse complement strand
GCAATGGATGCGGCGCCGGCGCCATTGAAGACGATCTTGACCGCATCGATCGGTTTCCCCACCAGTTCTAGAGCGTTGGTCAGGCCCGCACCGGAGATGATGGCGGTGCCGTGCTGGTCGTCGTGGAAAACAGGGATATCGACGGTTTCCTGAAGTTTGCGCTCGATGTAGAAGCATTCGGGCGCCTTAATATCTTCTAGATTGATGCCGCCAAATGTCGGTGCGATCATTTCACAAAAGCGAACCAGCTCGTCAGGGTTTTTGGTATCAACTTCGATGTCAAAAACATCCACGTCAGCGAAGCGCTTGAATAGGACCGCCTTGCCTTCCATGACCGGCTTGGCGGCCAATGCTCCCCGATTGCCCAAGCCCAAAATGGCTGTGCCGTTGGAGATGACGGCGACCAAGTTGCCTTTCGCAGTGTATCGATAGGCCAGCTCACCGTCCTCAGCAATGTCTAGTACCGGGTATGCCACGCCGGGCGAATAGGCCAGCGCCAGGTCGCGCTGTGTATCCATCGGCTTTGTGGCCACGATTTTTAACTTACCTGGGCGCCCCTGGGCATGATAGTCCAGAGCGTCGGTCCTTAGGTTGCTCATGGTTTGACTCACTTTCACATACCGTAACGATCCGAAAAACCGGGTTGAATAGGAAAATAGAGATATGAGTAGGTAAGAGGCGCTACCCGGCTATCCTACACCTCATTTGCTTCACATTCAACGCTTCCCTGTCCGCCAATTCAAGTGACATCCGTCACTGAAGCAGCTGAGACCACGTTTGCGCACAAATGTGCGCAGGCAATGCTTAAAATTCGCGATCTTGGGCGTACTCGATGTACGATTGAACGCCGGCAGAACTGCCGCAGATCCTGCACTTCTACCCGCGCAGGATCCGAGCAAGTTGACTCAAAGAAAGGAAGTAATGACCATGAGCGAGATCCGCATCGCCATCGTAGGTGTCGGCAACTGTGCCAGCTCGCTGGTTCAGGGGATTCATTACTATCGGAATAGAACCCCGGAAGATGCTATTGGCCTTATGCATTGGAGTATTGGCGGCTATACACCCGGCGATATCCGCGTGGTGGCGGCCTTTGATATTGATCGGCGCAAGGTTGGCAAAGATGTGAGCGAGGCGATCTTCGCTGAGCCCAACTGTACCGCCATATTCTGCCCGGAGATTCCAGCCAGCGGCGTCGTTGTGCAGATGGGCAGAATGCTCGATGGCTATTCCGACCACATGGCTGCCTACGATGCACCGTTTACGTTTGTACCCGCCCAAGAGACGGAACCGAGCAAAGCCGAAGTCATACGCGTGCTGCAGGATAGCGGCGCCGAGGTGCTCATGAACTACCTCCCTGTCGGCTCGGAAGCAGCTACTCGCTTTTATGCCGAATGCGCGCTGGAGGCTGGGGTGGCCTTTGTCAACAACATTCCCGTCTTTATCGCCAGCGACAGCGTGTGGGCACAACGGTTTGCTGAGAAGAAGCTTCCGCTGATCGGCGATGACATCAAGGCTCAGTTGGGGGCGACGATCACCCATCGGGCCTTGACCGACCTCTTTGCCAAGCGCGGCGTGAAGCTGGAGCGCACCTACCAACTGAATACTGGCGGTAACACCGACTTCCTGAACATGCTCAACCGGAGCCGGCTGGCCTCCAAGAAGAAATCAAAAACCGAGGCCGTGCAGTCAGTGGCCGCGCAGCGGCTCGATGATGTCAATATCCATGTTGGTCCCAGCGACTATGTACCGTGGCAGAAGGACAACAAGGTCTGTTTCATTCGTATGGAAGGAAAGCTCTTTGGCGATGTGCCGATGAATATAGAGCTGCGCCTCTCCGTTGAAGATTCGCCCAACTCTGCGGGCGTAGCCATAGACAGCATTCGCTGTGCCAAGCTGGCCCTGGAGCGCGGTCAGGGAGGCGTGCTGTACGCGCCCTCGTCCTATTTCTGCAAACATCCGCCGCGGCAGTTCACAGACGACGAGGCGTTTCGTATGACTGAGGCATTCATTGCTGGCGATGCCATCGTGGATGCCGTGGCCTCGGCGGCCGGCAAGACCGCGGCCAGTTGACGCTTCGTTACTAACGCGCATGCGGCCCTGCATAACCACCGGAATAGGGGTTGTGCAGAGCCGCATGCGTAGGTCACGGCGTGCGCAGGCTATCTGCACACTGACCAGTGCATACGTTTTCGAAGCCGAGACCTACTGGAGCTTGGCCACCTGCTTCTTCATATAGACCAGTAGCGCGTGCAGCCCGCGCACGCGCTGCGGCGTAATCACTTCGTGTAGGCCCAACAGCATGTAGACATCATCCGGGGTGGACAGAACCTCCGCGGGAGAGGCGCCCTCAAAGCCGGCAACGAGTATACTGGCGTACCCGCGCACGGTCGGTGATTCCCGCGGAATATCGAGGTAAAACTGCACGGCGCCATCCTGAATCTCAGTCGCCAGGAAAACCGGCGTCTGG
>JACFMY010000480.1:0-2170 GCA_019455155.1 Caldilineaceae bacterium | reverse complement strand
GCTATGAAAGCGATCCGGCAGATCCGGCAGGCTCATGGCAAATTCCAGCAGATATTCCATACGATCACGCGGGGGCGCCTCACGAAAATCTTCGATTATCTCCCTGAGAGCTGGGGGGCACCGCTCAATCTTATCTTGCATGACAGTGTCAGTCTGCATTGCAGCATCTCTCCTATGCTGACGGCGCGCATCGCCGTACAATTCTGCAACTCTGTCCGCCATAGACAGACGCGCCTGATCCTACTAGCACGCACGGGGCCGCGTCAAACCGGAGCGCCTGCGGCGTTGGAGTGCCTTCTCTGCGCAAGGGCGTGACGCGCTGACGAGCAGGTATGCACGCCGATTCAGGCGTCTGCGACCACGTGGTGGGCAATGGTGTATGCCGGTGTGGATACCTGGGGCTAGGACCACAGCCGCAGCTGCGACCGGCGCTTCTTGATCCCAATTCGCTTGGTCTCTTGCCGCGCCAGGAGGGCGCTCACCTCAAAGAAACCGTAGGTGCGGCGTAAGGGACCGTAGTGATGGTTGACCAGCTCTTGCAGGTCCACGGACATAAGCTTCCAGGTCATGTGAACCAGCTCTTCGATGCGGTGCAACATTTCAGCAGGCGTCGCGGGAGCAGGAATGTCACCGTAATTGGGTGGCCTGCTGAAGCTGTAGGGAAAGGTGATCTCCTCGGCTGGCGTACGTGGCAGAAAGCCGAGCGCAGTGGCCGCCATGCCAAATGCCAGCAGCTGGTAGCGCACGCTGCTAAGACCGCGGCCAGCGTCATCGTGGGGCGGCTCAGGCGTATCGACCCGCGTTTGGCTAACCTCCAGATTCAGCTCCTCGCTAAGTTTGGCCCAATCGAACAGGATACGCTCCAATAGATAGCGCAACTCCCCCTGTGTGGGAACCTCATTCTGGCGCACGCTCAGCATGAATCCCTCGCGCACCTGGCCCAGATAATCGCGCGCCTGCTGCAACACATAGTGTTCGACCTGATTATCCGACTGTGATCGGGCGCTACTACTGCGGCCACCCAGGGTGGTCCTGTGTTGCAGGTTAAGGGCAAGGAGCTGTGTGGTGGTCTCGGCGACCTCGCCGATGCGGACGAACTCGTACAAACTGGCTTTATCTTGCATGTTGTCCTTTCACCTTGTGCAACAGAGACCCATCGACAAATAACGGACCCTGGTCGCTATTGTATGCCAAAGCCGGTCCTGTTCAAACTACAATATGTAGTGCAGATGATTGGCAGGAGCACATATAAAATTGTCGCTCATACAGGGAAAAAACAGCCGGTTCCGCCTGAGGAACCGGCTGCCGGGCAGGCGACGCGGGATAAGGCTAGTCGCCGGGGTTGAGATAGCGGAAGACAAGGCCGGCCAGCGCGCCGCCGGCAAGGTTTGCCACCAGGAAGATCCAGATATCGACCCAACTCGCGGCGCCCATGACGCTGATGCCAAGCGCCACCGCCGGATTGAAGACGCCGCCCGAGATCTTGCCCACGGCGAACGCGCCGGCCATCACCGTGAAACCGATAGCCAGGCCGTAAAACGAGTTGTCTTTGGTTCCAGAAGCGGTGGCCACATTCAACATGACAAAGGCCAAGGCAAAGGTGAACAAGATCTCCACGACGAACGCCGGCAGGATCGCCAAAGTAGCCGGTGCAGCCGGGCCGGTGAGATACAGCACAACCAGGGCCGCGATGGCACCAGCCAGCAGTTGGGCGATCCAGTACATGATCAATTCGTTGCTTGTCAATTTGCCCCGGACCAGGACCGCAAGCGAGACCGCTGGATTGTAATGGCCACCCGATATATGGCCGCCAGCAAAGATCATCACCATGAGTACCGAGCCGATGGCCAAGGGCGCGAAGTCGCCAGCGAGGCCAGCGACGGCGGCCATGCCTACCGTAAAAACAAGGAAGAAGGTGCCGATGAATTCCGTTACATACTTCTGCATGTTTCCTCCGCTTTGTGCTGGCGCTCTGTGAGGTTGCGCGCGGTTTGGATTGTAGCTATGCTTTGGCTTCATTGTAGCGGACACCATATTCGTATGGCAATGATGTTGCACGGCAGTTGCTGGGGGGAGCGTTGCCAGGATGCTGGCTATGCAGGGAAGTGGAACAGACATTGCCCCCTACCAGATCATGCACAGGCTGAAGGGGTACACGGCGCATCAGCTG
>JACFMY010000479.1 GCA_019455155.1 Caldilineaceae bacterium | reverse complement strand
AGGGCCGCACGAACCGGGCCGGCGAGCTACGGCCGGCGCAGGATGGAGCGCCCGTTCCAACTCGCATGCCGCTCTTTCACGCCACGGAACATCTGCTGCCCCGCCTGGTTGGGCCCACGGTGCTAACTGTCCACGACTTAATCTTTGAGCGGTATCCCGAACACCACACGCGGCGCAACACCTGGTTCCTGCGCGTGGGCATGCGGCTCTTCGTGCGTGCGGCCACGGCCATCATCGCGGTAAGCCAGCACACCCGGGATGACCTGATCGAGCTCTACGGGACACCAGCCGAGAAGATCCACGTCGTTTACGAGGGTATCGATCCGATCTTTGCTCCGGCGCCCGCGGATAAAGTGCGTCGCGTCTGCAGCCGCTACAGCCCTGACCGCCCCTACCTCCTCATGGTTGGCACATTGGAGCCCCGCAAGAACCATGCCGCCGCGCTGCGCGCGCTCGCCCGGCTCAAGGCGGCTGGCTTTCCACACCGGCTGCTTGTCGCCGGCGGCAGAGGTTGGCTCTTCGAGCCGGTCCGGGCTCAGGTCAATGCGCTGGGACTCGAGGATGATGTTCATTTCACCGGCTATGTACCCTTGGAGGAGCTGCCAGCCCTCTACACCGGCGCAGAGTGCGTGCTGCTGCCCAGCCTGTACGAGGGCTTTGGCTTTCCTGCATTGGAGGCGATGGCCTGCGCCGCGCCAGTTGTCTGTAGCAACGCCAGCAGCCTGCCTGAGGTCTGTGGGGGCGCCGCGCGCTTCGCCCCTCCCATGGATGATGCGGCCCTGGCCGCCCAAATCGCGCTGGTCTTAACCCAGCCCGTCCTGGCCAGTCGCATGCGCGCGCAGGGTCAGGCGCGCGCCGCTAGCTTCCGTTGGGATCGCTGTGCCGCGGAGACGATGGCCGTGTACCAGGCAGCGTTGGACCGGGCGCGCTTCCAGGTTAGCCAGGATCCCCAGTGACACGGCCGCGGCGATGACAATCGTCCATTCAGTTGGCCGTACTCCAGCGACGCCGGCCGTTGCCCCGTACAGCAAAGCACGGTACAATCGAACTGGCGTTCTGTCCGGCGCCTGTTGCCATGCTATGGAGCCGTCAATGTTGCCCCTGCCACCCAACTTCGTCTTTAGCCAGTCCAGCCTGCAGGCTTATGCTGATTGCCCTCGCCGCTTTTGGCTGGCTTACGTTGCCCAACTGCCCTGGCCCGCGATCGAGGCGTCGCCCGTCCAGGAGCATGAGGCCCACATGCGTCAGGGGGCGACCTTTCATCGCCTGGTAGAACGTACCGAGATCGGCATCGCACCGGAGCGAGTCGCTGCCGATCTCCACGGAGATCTGGCGCTCTGGTACGACGCTTACCAGCGCTTCCGGCCCAATGATCTGCCAGTTGAGCATGTAGAGATAGAACGGGTGCTGGCGATACCATTTGTGGACTCAGATAGCCCAGGGAAGATCGCGCGGGCAGAGATGGGGCAAGCAGCGCAAAATGGAGAAACCACGGCGTCGGGCTACCGCCTGGCCGCAAAATATGACCTGATTGCGGCGGAACAAGGCGGGCGCGTCGTTATCGTAGACTGGAAGACGGCCCGGCGGCGCAGCGACCCGGCCACGTTGCGCTTCCGCCTGCAGACGATTGTCTACCCGTACGTGTTGGTGGAAGCCAGCAGCGCGCTGCCTTGGGGCCCCGTCCGACCCGAGCAGGTCGAGATGCGCTACTGGTTTACGGCTGCGCCGAGCCAACCGGTGGTCTTTCGCTACGACGCGGCTCAACACGAGGCCAACCGGGCGCGCCTGGCGCAATTGTTGAAGGAGATCCTGGCCGGCGCAGACGAGGCGGGCTTTCCTAAGGTGCCGGATACGATCCAGAACCGTCGACGCTTCTGTGCCTTCTGTGTATATCGCAGCCGCTGTAATCGGGGTGAATCGGCTGGCAACCTGGACGAGTTGGATGACCCAGAAGATTTCTTCGCCGTTGACCTTGAGAAAGCGCTGGAATTCACCCTTGACGAGATAGAAGAACTGGCATTTTGATTGTTATGTCAAAACCATGGAGGCTGTGTCCGCCTGTCGAGCCGTCGCCGGCGCTGGTTGAGGCTGTTGGGGGCCATCCACTGGTGGCCCGGATGCTTGCCCAGCGCGGCATTGACACACCGGAAAAAGCAATTCCCTTTCTTGACCCCAATGCCTACCAGCCGGCGCCACCTACGGCGCTTACCGGCGTGGCCGAAGCCGCCCAGATCTTGGATGACGCGATCCGGTCCGGCTCAAATATCCTCGTGTGGGGCGACTTCGATGTGGACGGCCAGACCAGCACTGCACTCCTCGTCTCTGCCCTGCGCGACCTGGCTGGCGACGGGCATGTTCGCTTTCACGTTCCAAACCGCCAGAGCGAAGGCCACGGCATCCGCCAAACTGTACTCCAAGAAAGGTTGGACGCCGCGGACAGCCCGATCCATGTGTTGCTCACCTGCGACACAGGAATTGCTGAGACAGATGCTGTGGGCTATGCAAAAGATCGCGGCCTGACTGTGGTCATTACCGACCACCACGATCTCGCGTCTGAGTTTCAAGGGCTGACAACCGGTGTGGATCCGATCTGGGGGCAGCCAGCAGAGGCCGTTGGCTCCGCGAGCGTGCGCCGCGCCGATGCGATTGTCAACCCCAAGTTCCTGCCCGATGGCAATGCCCTGCGCACGCTGCCAGGCGTCGGCGTCGCCTACAAGCTGGTCCAACAGCTTTACCGGCTGGCGGGCCGCCATGGCGAGGACGAAGAGATGCTCGACCTGGTGGCGTTGGGTATCGTTGCAGATGTGGCCGAACAGGTCCACGACGCTCGCTATTTGCTGCAGCGGGGCCTGGAACGTCTCCGCACGACCCGCCGTGCCGGTCTACAGGCCCTCATGGAGGTCTCACGCGTCAATCCTGCCTCCCTTACGGCCGAGTCGATTGGGTTTCAGCTTGGCCCGCGCATGAATGCGCTGGGCCGCCTGGACGACGCGACGGTCTCGGTCGAGCTGCTCTCCACGCGAGACGCCATCCGCGCGGGCCAGCTGGCAGGCAAACTGGAACGCCTGAACCAGGAACGCCGTTTGCTCACCAGCCAGATCACCCGGGCCGCAATGGATAAGCTGGAGCGTGATCCGCGACTGAGCGAGTACAATGGCCTTGTCCTTGCCGATCCTAACTGGCATCCCGGCATCGTCGGCATCGTGGCGTCACGGATGGTCGAGGAGTTTGGCAAGCCCGCTGTGTTGCTGGTGACCCCGCCCGGTGAGCCTGCGCGTGGCAGCGCACGCAGCATCCCTGGCGTCGACATCGGCGCGTCCATTGCCGCATGCAGCCATTTGCTCATCAATCACGGCGGTCACCCAGGCGCGGCCGGGCTCAGCCTCCTACCCGAAAACATCGACGCGTTTCGCCGCGAGCTGAGCCGGCAGATCGAGCTCCATCGCGACGAAAGCATGGAAGCAGGTATGGCAATTGACGCCGTAGTGAAATTGGATGAGCTTTCGCTGGAATTGGCGGCAGAGATCGCGCGACTGGCCCCCTTTGGCCAGGGGAATCCCATGCCGCAGCTGGCCAGCTATCGCCTCGAGGTATTGGATGAGCGGCGGCTGGGCCGGGACGGCAGCCATCGCAAGCTCAGCGTGCGCGCGGCGGGAAGTGAGGGGCCGTCGCACGATGTGATTTGGTTTGGCGGGGCCGATGCCGAGCTACCAAGCGGCCCGCTGGACCTGCTCTACACCCTGTCAGTCAACGAGTGTCGGGGCGAGCGCAACCTGCAGCTGATGTACGTGGACACCCGCCCGGCCAGGCGCGAGGAAATTCGCGTGGCAGAGCCGGCGCCTGTTATTTCTGTGCGTGTCCATGACTGGCGCACCAAGCCTGCGGTCGCAGCAGATTTTCCCGCGAGAGCTACCTGGTATGCGGAGGGCACCCAACTGGAGCTGGAGGCCGCCGGCGTGACCTACGCGCCCCGCATAGAGATCACCGCCAGCGTGGCCGGCCGGCCGCTGGTGCTGTGGAGCATCCCGCCGTCTGGGGAGATCCTGCACTGGCTGGTGGAAACCGCCGCCCCAGCGGAGATCTACCTTTGTGCGCGTCCGACAACCAACGATTCGCTTCCCGAGTTGCTCCGCCATGTGGCTGGCATGTGCAAATATGCGTTGGGCCGCACAGGCAGGCTCGACATCGGTCGTATGGCCGCGCGCGTAGGTACAACTGAACGCATCATCCGCTGCTGCCTGCTCTGGCTGGAGGCGCGGGGCGAGATCACGTTGGTGGAATGGCTGGTGGGCGACGACGTCAAGATCGCCGCCGGCGATCATACCCCACGCCCAGACGCCGCGCGCGAGCTGCTGGAAGAGTTGGAGACAGAAGTTGCCGAGGTGCGCGCCTACCGGGGCTTTGTCCGGCGGGCCAAGCCGGCCGAGCTGGGCTGGGCTGGATAGGGCAGCGCCATGGATTCGGAATCGCTTTCCTCTGGCGTTCCCGCGGCCGGCCGTGTTGTAGGTGGGCGACGGAAAGGCGTGGCCTGGGTGCGTTCTTGGTGGCCGGAGCTGTTGGTCCTGGCCCTGGCGACCCTCGTCCGTTTCTGGCGCCTTGACTACCACTCCTTTTGGTTCGACGAGACAGTCAGCCTTGACTGGGCAGAA
>JACFMY010000478.1:4284-4652 GCA_019455155.1 Caldilineaceae bacterium | reverse complement strand
CTGACCTTTTGCCGCGTGACGGTGCCTGCTACTTCGATCGAGCCGGCGCCCGATGTATTGACCTCCAGCCGGTCACCCGCCAAATCGTGTACCACGACGCGCCCGGCGCCGGATATATTCAATTCTTCCAGCGTCTTGACGGTCACCGTGTACTTGAGAGTTGTCGGTGTCACCGTGAATGCACCCTCGAAGCCAATATAGAGGGTATCTCCCCGTACTTCCGTCTTCAAGAGCGGCAAGATGTTGTCGTCCGTCTCCACAACCAGCGACTCTTCGCCCGACTGCGTAATGGTCAAGTCGCCCGCGCCGGCAAGCTCGATCTTCGAAAAGCCTTGAACCGGCCGGCTCTCCGTGGTGACGGTGCCCGA
>JACFMY010000478.1:0-4274 GCA_019455155.1 Caldilineaceae bacterium | reverse complement strand
AATGACCACCCGCGGCACAGGCACGACGACGGTACACGCGGCCAGCACCAGGCCACCGATCAGTAAAGTTGGTAAAAAGATACGCATCATGGCTTTCCCCTTCTTTTGTGCTGCTGTCCACCTAGACGCAGAATCCTCGTCTATCCTTTGCTACACTCTACGCACGACACCAACAAACGATTCCGGCCAGCCGCCAGCGTATTGCCAGTCTAATCCGCCAAAAGTTGCGTTTCCCCTCTCCATCATGTAAAATTTCGCACAATCCAGGCAAAGGCGGCCGTGAACGATCCGGGTCGCCCGCTTTTGGCCACGTTCGGTGGCCGTCCTCGCGTCGTTCAGTCAAGGGCAACATTTATGCATAGTCTTGATGCGTAACGTTGCAGCCGCAAAAGAGGGATATGTTATTATGACAACGACCCCGGTGACTGACTTCAAAGATCTGAAACAGGAACAGCATAAAGAGTTCCTGCATGACACGATTCAGGTACCCGAAGAGCTGCAGGCCAACGTCATGGTCACCACGTTGGACAAGGTCTACAACTGGAGCCGGCGCTCGAGCATGTGGCCGCTGCTCTTTGGGCTGGCTTGTTGCGCGATTGAGATGATCGCGACGGCGGCTAGCCGCTACGACCTGGCGCGCTTCGGCATGGAGGTGATGCGCCCCAGCCCGCGCCAGAGCGACCTTATGATCGTTTCCGGCACGGTGACGAAGAAGATGGTACCTGCCATTGTGCGCATCTATAACCAGATGGCTGAGCCCCGCTACGTGCTGAGCATGGGCGCCTGTGCGACCGGCGGCGGCCCCTTCAAGGAAGGCTATGCTGTGGTCAGCGGCATTGACAAGTATATCCCCGTGGATGTCTATGTGCCAGGCTGCCCGCCAACCCCAGAAGCGCTGATCTACGGCCTGTTGAAGCTGCACGAAAAGGTAGAGCGACAGAGTATCACCAAAGTGCCGTGGTACAGCAAGCAGGCCTCCGAGTTTGTGCCGGTGCCGGTGCTGGGTCCGGATATCTTTGACCCGCGCAAGGTCCAGATCATCCGCGAGTATACATTGGGCGCAGACGCGGCCGCGGCGGCCGCCGCGGTGGGTGGCGCCAAGCGGGAGCGGCTCAAACCCGAGCCGATGCCGGCCGAGATCAAAGAGCGTATCCGTGCGGCCCAGGCCAAATACCGGGCGCAAAAGCAGCCAGCCTGATGATTTCCTGATTGGTCGTGGTGAACGGTGCACGGTCGACGCGGCAGCATGTTGCTTGCCATACCGGCTTCGCCATTATCAATCGGCCATTAACCATTCTTGGGGGGTTCCATGAGTGAAGCAACTGCGGTCGCCACAGATACGGCTGTTGATCCCTCACTGCCGTACAACGATGCGGTACCCGGGGCGGTTGTGGGCACCTGGGCGGAT
Organism: Caldilineaceae bacterium; assembly: GCA_019455155.1. GTDB lineage: Bacteria > Chloroflexota > Anaerolineae > Caldilineales > Caldilineaceae > JACFMY01. Next base: position 2,866 of record JACFMY010000478.1, on the reverse strand, counting down.
GACACCGAAAAGGCGCTGTTCGTGGCGCCCGACAAATTGGTGGCGCTGCTGGAACATCTGCGCAATCACGAGCAGTACGACTTCTTATCCAGCGTTAGCTGCGTCGATTATTCGGCGTACAAAGGCAAGCTGCGCGGCGGCATCAACGAACGCTTCGATGTCGTCTACCACCTGTACAGCACCAAAAAGGGGGGTGGCCCTGTTCGGCTCCATGTGCGTGTGCCAGAGAGCGAAACGATCCCTTCGGCCACGGGGCTCTACCCTGGTGCGAATCTACAGGAACGGGAGGTCTATGACCTCTACGGCATCAAGTTTGAGGGGCACCCCAACCTGCGCCGCATTCTGACCTGGGAAGGCTTCAACGGCCACCCTATGCGCAAGGATTGGAAAGAGACCTACTTCGAGGAGGAAGGCAAGCCCTTCAAGAGCCGCCACCCAGGCGGCGGCTATAAATGGCACGAAGATAAGCTGCCATGGGGAGATAACAATACCTACCCCGCGGGCTGGGATCCCGACTCGTGGGAGGAGCCGGTCACCTACGTGCCGGTGAGCCAGGCGCCCCACCACAGCTTCGGGGAGCTAGATACCGAATCCATTGTCATCAATTTGGGTCCCCACCACCCTAGTACCCACGGTGTCTTCCGCATGCTGACACGCGTGGAAGGTGAGACCATCCTGGCGCTGGAGCCGGAGATGGGGTACTTGCACCGCAACCACGAGAAGATCGGCGAGCGCAACACGTGGCTCATGAACATGCCGTTCACCGATCGCCTGGACTACATCAATTCCATGAGCAACAACCTGGGCTATGCCCTGGCCGTGGAGAAGCTCCTGGATATTGAGGTGCCGGAGCGGGCGCAATATATCCGGGTCATCATGGCCGAGTTCACACGTGTCATCAACCACATGTGGTCCATCGGTTTCATTTTGAACGACCTGGGTGCGCTGCAGACGCCCGCGCTCTACGCTATCGAGGAACGCGAGATGATTCTCGACCTCTTTGAAGAGGTGAGCGGCGCCCGGCTCATGTGCAACTACATGCGTTTCGGCGGCGTGGTCCGTGACCTGACGCCTGGTTGGGAAGAGCGGGCCAGATACCTGGTCCACGATCGCATTCCTCGGGCGCTGGACCAGCTCGACGAGCTGCTAAGCGGCAACGAAATCGTCAAGGCTCGCGGCCGCGGTGTGGGGTATCTGCCCGCCGAGGATCTGATTGCGCTGAGCGTCAGCGGTCCCTTGATCCGGGCCGCGGGCGTGGCGTATGATATTCGCAAGGCGGAGCCCTACTGCATCTACGACCGCTTCGATTTCAATATCCCGACCTTGACGGGCAGCGACATTTACGATCGCTACTACATTCGTCTGTTGGAGGCGCGGGAGAGCATCAAGATCTTGCAGCAGGCGCTGCGCGACATCCCGCCCGGAGAGGTCAACGGCGGTCCAGGCTACGCGTCGGCGACGCTGAGCCAGGGCTTTGGTTCGTTCATCGGCGGCAAAGGGGGCTACACCTTCCGGCCGGCCGAAGGCGAAGCGTATGCCCGCGTTGAAGCGCCCAAGGGCGAGCTAGGCTTCTTCGTGGTCAGCGACAACAAGCCCAACCCCTACCGGTACCATGTGCGCAGCCCCAGCTTCATCAATGTCACGGCCCTGGGCCCCATGTCCGTGGGCTACAAGGTGGCGGATGCGGTGGTCATCCTGGGCGCGATCGACATCGTGCTGGGCGAGGTGGACAGATAGAAAATGGCAGAATTGAGAATGGAAAGTGGAAAATCGTTAATGACGCCGGCCACAAGCCGATCTCGTTGACCGTTTTCCATTCTCCATTTTCCATTTTCAATTTTGGAGGAATACATGTTTGGAACCGGATTACTCAAGGGCTTGGGCATTACGCTGAAACACTTCACCGATACGTTCAAGGATGATCGGCAGAAGGTTCCCAGCCGCTATCAGGACAGTGTCCAGTTGGACAATGGCCGGCGCATTATCGAGCAGCCGCTAAGCCAGGAGGGTTTGCTCACCATCCAATATCCTGAAGAGCGGCGCCTCTTGCCCGAGCGCTTCCGCTATATTCCCATGTTGGTGTGGGACACGGAAAAGGGCGAGGACCGCTGCACCGCCTGTGGCATCTGCGCCAAGGTCTGCCCGCCCCAGTGTATCTGGATCGTGCGCGACAGCGATGAGAATGGCAAGCCCGTGACACGGCCCGCCGAATTCTACATCGACACGGCGGTCTGTATGAGCTGTAGCTTCTGCGCCGAATTCTGCCCCTTCGATGCCATCAAGATGAACCACGACTACGAGCTGGCTGTGTATGACCGCTACCCGCAGCTGGTCTACGACAAAGAAGAGCTGACCGTGCCGGTGGAATATTACGCGGCGCTCTGGCCAGCGCAGTACGCGGCCGAACAGGAACAGATGCGCGCCAAGGAAGAGGAAGAGCAGCGCCGCGCTGAGGAGAAGAAAAAGGCGGCCGCAGCAAAAGCCAAGGCCAAGGCAGCCGGGGCTGAGCAGGAGGCCAAACCTAAGCGCAGCAAAGAAGAACTGGATGCGTTGCGAAAACAGGCGGCGGCGAAAGCTGCGGCCCGCGGCAAAGAAGGCGAAAGCGAGGCTGCCCCGGCGAGCAGCGCCGATGACGCCAAAAAGGCGCGCCTGGAAGAGCTCAAGCGCAAGGCTGCCGAGAAGGCCCGCCAGCGCAAGGAACAGAGCGGCGAGTAACCGTGTAGGCTCAACCTTCCTGGTAGCGGTCGGAGGCTGCGTGCTCGACCAGACGACTCTCGACCGCTTCTAGGAAGGTTCTCTCACTGCCAGGTGCATAGCCAGCTTCAGATGTGGTACACTTAGCCAGACTTGCCGCAACGGTGAGTCT
>JACFMY010000477.1:2261-4655 GCA_019455155.1 Caldilineaceae bacterium | reverse complement strand
ACACCTTCGCCTTCTCCTGCTCCGCCTCGCGGGCGGCCGCGCTCACGCGCTCAGCATCCTTCATGCTCTGAGCAATGCGCTCTTTGCGTGCGTTCAGCATGTTCAGTACCGGCTGGTACAGGAACAAGCGCAGCAGCACAATCAGGATCAAGAAGTTTACAATCTGCGCTAAAAGCAGTGACCATTCAATACCAAGTGCATCCACGATTATGCCTCCTTCTTCAACCTGCGATCACATCGGTTGGAGCAGATCGCTGCCACCCCACCTGTGCACCCAAACCGGAGCCTGAGCCCGGCCTGAACATCCAAAGGGGCGCCGAGCCCACCGCTGCCGAGGCTCTGTAATCGCTGCGCCGGAATGATTTAGACAAACTTGAGCAGCAGAGCGATAACCAGCGCAAAAATACCGATCGATTCGGAGAAGGCAATCGCCAGAATCATGTTCGTCTGGATTGTGCCGGCGGCCTCTGGGTTGCGCCCGATGGCTTCCATGGCCTTTGCACCGATCAGACCGATGCCAATACCCGGGCCGATCGCGCCAAAACCCATGGCCAGCGCTGCACCGAGTTGCTTCATCGCATCGATATCCATTTTTCGATCTCCTTTTGTGTTATGAGACAGATTCCCAAGGTCAATTGAGAATGAATAACCGAAAAAAGAAAAGTCCTACCAGGCAGGTGTGCGCCTCGCTCCTTGCTTTGCAGCACCTTAGCGGTAACACCTTTCCATCTTCAATGACGCATTCTCCCAATATCAATGATGCTCTTCATGACTATGGCCGATGGTCGACATCTGGAAGAAGACCAGAGCGAGCATCATAAACACCAGGGCCTGAACAAAGCCTACAAACAGCTCCAGCGCGTAGAAGGGTACCGGCAGCAGATAGGCCATGAGGAAGGCCATGGTTGCCAGCACGATCTCGCCTGCAAAGATATTGCCAAATAGACGAAAGCCAAACGCTAAGATACGGGAGAACTCAGACATGAGCTCTAGAATCCCGACAAAGCCGTTGATACCCTGCATGAATCGATTGGGGCCGCTGAAATTCCAGAACTTACGGAAATAAGTGCCACCCAGGAAGCGGACACCCCAAATCTGCACCATGACCATCGTCGAAATCGCCAGGGCAAAGGTCAGGTTCAGGTCCGCGCTGGGGGCACGGAAGAGCGGCACGAACTTGCCATGTTCCTCAGCCTCTGCCTGAGCCGGGGCCGCGGTCACCTCGGCCGGTGTGGATAGGATAATGCTGCCGTTGGCCATGGCCAGCTGGCCATCCCACCGGAAACCATGGCTGTCGCCCCCCTCGGCCGGCTGCTCCTCCTGGTGCTCCCCACCATTCACCTCGCTGCTGGCGTGGCTTTCCACTGGATGCAGGAAACCGATGCTGCCCACGCCGGGTATCAAGCCGGTCCAGTTGCTGACGATAACCAATAAAAAGATCGTCATCACCCAGGGGAAAAACTTGGGCGCATTCTTGCCGGCGACGCTCTCGGCCAAACCATACATGCCTTCGACAATGGCCTCCATGGCGTTCTGCAGACCGCTCGGCACTTCCTTCATGCCAAAGCGCGTCAGCAAGGCCAGCACAATCAGCAAGATATCGACGATAAAGGTGGTGAGCATGGAATTGGTCAGCCACTGGGGGCCCGTGGAAAGGATCGGCTCACCAGAGAGGGCGACGTGGGGCGCTGGCACAGGGAAGATAAAACGCACAAGGATACTGGCCAATAACAGACCAACAGTCACGCTGGTGACTACTTTTCGTTGGGTCGTGCCCCAAAACATGTCCTGTAATCTGGTCAGGATTTTACCCATGGTGCATTTCGCTCCTTCGGTAAATAACTAGCCGGCAACCGGCTGATGATCGATTTTACGGCCTGGCATCCTGCGAACCGGTGCCAGCAACACCTGGTAAAGCCGTGTCGCCCTCGTCGTCGGGAGGCTCGGGAGCGACCACATCAATAACCTGCTGCAGCTCCGCCAAAATGGCCCGGTTGACTACAACCGCGGCCAGCGGTATGCAGATTAGACTGGCAAGCAGCGTCAGCACCGGCACCAGAGCAGTGATCAGGTCCAGAATCACCGCCCCCGTTACGGGCAGCACCAATAACAGCAGCGTATATTTGACCAACCGTCGCCAGTTAATGCGCGCCGGTCCAGTTGAGCGGTGGAAATCGTGCGCCAACAGTCTACCCCAAACCTCTGTGTGACACCAACAACCCAGGACAGCGCACTGTGCTCCTGACCGGCGGTACGGCGATTATAGCAACGGCGTTTTTGTTCGCGCAAATTTTCACATGGTTTTTGGACATAATGATATGTTGTAAATCGCAAACAGATGGCTGGCAAGGAGCCCCAGCCACGTGCGAGCGCGGCGCAACGACCCTCGTTCCT
>JACFMY010000477.1:0-2251 GCA_019455155.1 Caldilineaceae bacterium | reverse complement strand
GACGATCCTTATGTATCTGTGAATATTGTCAGATTTCGCGCGCTAACCTTGCGCGCCTGGGGGAGCGTTTCTGTTGGGCTGGCCGCTGCCTTCCAGCCAAAGCAAAACGATCAAGACCACTTCGACGATCTTGGTCAGGTAGGCCACGATGGTTTCCGAGCCCATGGCCACGGGCCCAGCCAACGGCGAGCCGGTGCCAATGAAGACCCAGCCAATGACAGTGACAGCTGTGTACGCGATCAGTAGCCAACGGACGATAGTGCGGTAAGGCGCCAGCATGGCCAGATCGAGATATAGCATGGCCAACAGAACCAGATAGCCGATGCCGTTGAGGACAAAGATCAGGCCGCCGGTGGCAATAAAGCCTACGCCAAGCCAGATGTGGATCACAGCAGTAACCACGGTGAGGGCAATAATACTCCACTGCAATGATCCTGGCACTCCGCCGCGCGTTGAAGCCATGATTCCCTCTCCTTTTTGAGCTACTTTCCTAGTGGTCCATCCGTTGTGACTCCGTAGTTACGACTTTGGTCACTGTTCACCTGTCTAGAACGACTGCAGTCGCGACTACCAATTCCGTTGTACTCTACAACAGCCGTCCGTCAGATGCAACAGCGCGCCCCGGATCTACTACGCGTTCGAGGCAGCCTTCTGGAAGCCGGCAAGGGCCGCATATTCGATCACACAACGTCTGCCGGCTTCCAGAAGGCTATCCGCCGCGCGGCTATTTTTGAGGGAGCGGCGACATTGGTTAGACTGTACGGTGCTGCGCGGAGAAGGGCGTGATTGAGAGGAACGTATGGAGAACCAGTTACTGGGTCAGATGGGCGCACGGCTGCCCACCGGCGCGGCGCCCGCCGCCCGCCTGGAGCTTTGGCGCGGCAGTTGGGTGATCTTCACCAAGCACATGTACAAGTTCGTGCGCAACGGGCAGGAACTGGGCGGCACGCTGGCTGTGCCCCTGCTGCTGGCCATGACCTTTGGCCTGGGCATGAACCGGCTGATCAGCCCCACCAATATCAGCGGTCTCAACTATATCTCCTATATTGCCGCCGGTATTATCGCCTTTACCGCGCTGAGCGGCGCCATCAACGCGGGGATGACCGTGTTGGAGGAAAAGATCAAGGGCATGCTCAAGTGGTACATGGTGGCGCCCGTGCCGCGGCTGAGTATTCTGCTCGCTTCGAGTGCCAGCGGTCTGGTCAAGACCCTGCTCCAGTCGATCTTGATTCTGGCCGTTTCCGTACTCTTTGGCGCCCGGCTCCAGACAACACTCCTGGGCGCGCTAGGGGCGCTGCTCTTCCTGACCCTATATATGGTGACCTTTGTAGGCTTTGCCAACGGCATGGCCCTGCGCAGCAAATCCATCGGCGGCTATCACGCGCTGCTCTTCCTGACCAATATGCCCCTGCTCTTTCTTAGCAGCGCACTCTACCCCCTGGAAACCATGCCCACGTGGATGCGCGTCGTCGCCTACGCCAACCCTACCACCTATGTTGTCGAAGGCATGCGCGCCACCCTCTTCGCCGCCGGCAGCCTGCCCCTCTGGGTCTGTGCCGCGGTCCTGGCCGCGTTTGCCGTGGCATGCAGCTGGTTCGGCGTGAGCAGCTTTCGGAAGATCCTGTAACCGGCGGTTCTCCCCATGGCCGAAACCATCAAACTCGACCAATTCCTCAAGCTAGCCGATGTCGCCGGCACAGGCGGGCAGGCCAAGCTCCTGATCCTGAGCGGCCGCGTCAAAGTCAACGGCGTGGTGGAGACACGGCGCGGGCGCAAGCTACGCGCCGGCGATCGCGTGGAGGTGGATGGGGAAGAATTGATCGTGGTGGAAGAGTGATCAGTCGCTGGATCAATCGCTGGATCAGTCGCTAGCAGTCGAAGGTTCAGCTGCGAACGGCTGGACGACCGGCGCGGGCACCGGCCTGCCGTCAGCCGCCAGGACCGGCTGGAGCGCAGCGATCGCGCATTCCACCATGCTGTCGTCAGGCTCGCGGGTCGTCATCTTTTGTAGCGCCAGCCCGGGCGCGATGAGCAGGCGCATGGCCGCGCTCTCCGCGTGGGCCGCGCTGAAACGGATGATCTCATAAGCCACCGCCGCCACCACAGGCACTAGCGCCAGCCGCGTCACAAAACGCAGGAGCAGCGCCAGCCAGCCCGGCTCCACCGTAGAGAAGGTCAGAGGCGCAAAGAGCAGAATGCTGATGAGCAGCACATAGAGCACAAAGCTCGTGCCGCAGCGCGCATGCTGGAC
>JACFMY010000476.1 GCA_019455155.1 Caldilineaceae bacterium | reverse complement strand
GCGACGATCCTCCTGGCTGACGTCGCGCCCAGCGCGGCCGGCTCGATCGTGCTTGGCTTCGTCCCGGTGACCGGCGCACAGGTAGCGGCCGCGGCCGTCAATATGGGCTACACCGCCGCCGTGCGCGTCGACCTGAACGGCGACATCGATCCGGGCAACAACAGCGCGACTGCCACCATCGAGCATCCCAACGCGCGGCTGCTCATGGGCGGGGTCGTCGACGGCGACGCGCTGTGGCGCAAAGCCGACGCCACCTGCCAGGACTCCATTCAACTGGCCGGCCGCGGGGAGCCGGGCAAGACGGTGAACCTCCGGGTCAACGATGGCAACCTGGTCACCGTCATGGTCGACGCCAACGGCACGTTCGCGGCGCTGCTCACCAACCTGGACGAAGGGCGCAACCTTATTCGCGCTGGCTATGCCGGCGGCGCGAGCGCGGCGGCTTTGAATGTGGTATCGCCCAGGGACGCCAACTCGGGCAGTTCGGTAGCGCTCAAGGTCGATTCCACGTTGCCCATCGATCCCATCAGCCTCACCTTCACCGACAGCCAGGGCCGGGTCATCCACCCGCCCACGCTGAACTGGTCGTGGGGGGCAACCCAGGCGGACACTTATCTGCGCAGCGGCGAAAGCTACCAGGTCGCGGTAGATGGATGCTCCGGCGATCCCAATCTGCAGATCAAGCTCGTCCTGGACAATGTGCTGGTTGCGCGCCTGATCGACGACGATGGTGACGGCCGGTACACGGGCAGCTTCACCTACAGTCCGAGCGTGCAGGCAGCCGCCACGGGGTCCGCTACAGAGCTGCAGCTCATCATGACGGGCAGCGGCCTGGAGCAGAGTCTCGTTAGCATGGTGCAGGCGCTGCCGCAGGGAACCGTGCGCGATGTCCTGACGGGCCAGCCAGTGGCCGGCGCAAGCGTTGCCGCGCTGGCGCCAGACGGCACCGCGGGCGCGTTCTCGGGCGATCCGAATCCCCAGCTTACGGGAGCTGACGGCGGCTATGCGTACACGGTCGCGGCGGGCATCTACCGCCTGGACGTGGCCCGGAGCGGCTACCAGCCCTATCGAAGCAACGACATCGATGCTAGTGCGGGGGCGCTGGCCGCGGAGATCACGCTCATGCCTGCTGTGGCAGAGCCAGCGGACCACGTCGTCTACGTTACGGATCACGGCTTCGAGCCGCCTGTGGTCATGGCCCGGCCTGGTGATGTCATCCAGTGGGTCAACGCCGGCCTGTCGCAGACGGTGCGAACCCGGCCAACACGGGCCTGGTCATCGCGAGCGACGCCGCGGGCATGGGGCAGGTCTTCTTGCCGCTGGTGTCACGGTAGAGTCATGGGTGACGCCCGGCGTGGCGTCTGAGCGGGGGGCCGTGGCGAGAATGGCCGCTGCGGCCCCTCCTTTTTTCCAGGGAGATCCAAGGGGGAAACCATGTTTAAGATCGTTCATCTGGCCCTCATCGTCGTAGCCATCGTTGCCGTGGCAGTCGCGGATGCGTTCTTGAAGAAGGCTGCCAGCGACGGCGTGCTCGTACAGGCCTTCAAGAGTCCCTGGATGGCAGGGGCCACGCTGTTGTATCTGTACCAGGTGGTGGTGATGACCTATATGTTTACCAGAGGTTGGGAGCTCAGTATAGTCGGCAGCCTGCAGACTGCGCTCTATGCAGTGATCGTCGTTGCCGCCAGCGTCATATTGTTCAAAGAGACGCTGACGTGGGTACAGGTGGTGGGCGTAGTGCTGGCGATTGGGGGTGCCGTTCTGGTCAACCTGGAGTAGGCAAATCGATGAGTCGGGCGATTTCGTGGGTGTGTGACCTAATGCTCGTTGCCAACCCGGATATGGTGACGGAAATGCTTCAATCTCCGCGCGAGGATTTCTATACCTCTGACGGTATTACTGCCATGATCCGCCTGAACGATACGGCAGTTCTTCTGCCCGGATACTCACTAACATAATAGAGGCAACGAAGTGCTACTCTCTCCCGAAACGTAATGCGGCTTCTTGATCGGAGCCGGCTCCTGTATCAATACAACCTCCTCGCTCCGCCGTCGCGCGCAGATCCGCGGCGCTTGCCCAATCACAACGAACTGCAGCCAGGGCCAACACAGCTGTAGCCATTATGTAGCCACAATGCACTTAGCCTCGTCTTATCTGTGACGGGTAACCCTTGCTAGTCGTTCACTCGCTGGCTTAGTGCGAGTGAAAGGAGTCCAGCTTGAAACGCTACCAAGGGCGTGCTCCCTGTTGCGAGCAGTAGTGCTCCTTGGCGCCTTGCCCTGTCGACGAAGGCGATTAAGTTCGCCGACATTGCGGATCGGGTAGAAGGGTATTAACCTTAAGACGTCATGCGGCGCCGGAATACGGCCGGGGTGGATAATGTGTTTGAGACCAGGTTGCTGGGCGTGCGGAGTCGCAAGGCAACCTGGTCCTTTTTTCTCCCGTTATGCCTATCCCGATCAGACAGTGCCACCGCGACCACCGGCCGGAAGGACGGCGATGTGAACAGCACAGCAGCCATGGCGCCGGCTATGCCGTCCGGGACGTTTGAAAACCCCATTCGGCGTTCGGCCCAATCTCACCGGATATCGCGCTCAAAATGCAACATAGAAACAATGAAATGGAAGACCGGAGGTCTCATGAAGGCAATGGTATTCACAGAATATGGCTCACCGGACGTTCTTCACCTCAAGGAGATTGAGAAGCCCGTCCCCAACGACAACCAACTGCTTGTCAAAATTCATGCGGCATCCGTCAATGCGCTTGACTGGCACTTTCTAAGGGGCAAGCCGTTCCTTGTCCGCCTTCAGTATGGACTTTTCAAACCAAAGATCAGAGTCCTGGGCTATGACATTTCAGGCCATGTTGAGGCGGTGGGCAAAATGGTGACGCAGTTCAAGCCGGACGATGAGGTGTTCGGCGGTCTGGGCTTCGGGCTGGGCGGCTTCGCCGAGTATGCCTGCATCGATGAAGAGGGCTTCGTGGCGCTCAAGCCGTCCGGCACCACGTTTGAGGAAGCGGCGTCGGTGCCGGGCGCCGCGGTGGCCGCGTTGAAGGGCCTCCGCGACAAGGGACACATACAGGCCGGACAGAAGGTCCTCATCAACGGCGCCGCGGGTGGAGTCGGTACATTCTCAGTGCAGCTCGCCAAAGCCTTCGATACCGAAGTTACCGGTGTGTGCAGCACACGAAATCTCGACCTGGTGCGCTCCATCGGGGCGGACGATGTGATCGATTACACGCGGGAAGACTTCACGCGGTCCGGCCAGACCTATGACCTGATCCTCGACAACGTTGGGAACCGTTCGGTCCCCGACCTGGCGCGCGCCTTGAACCCTACGGGTACGTGCGTGATAGTCGGCTTCACTTCCATGCCGCGCATGCTGCTGCAGTCCTTCCGGGCGCCGCGGGTGTCGAAGCCAGGTGGCAAAACGGTTGTCCCCGCTTCGAGCGACGAACCGACCAAATAGGAAATCCTTTTCCTGAAAGAGCTTCTGGAAACGCGCAAGGTGGTACCAGCAATCGACAGACAGTACCCGTTGGACAAGCTTGCCGATGCCATCAGGTACGTCGAAACCGGACACGCCCAGGCTAAGGTCGTCATCACCATGTGACGCGTAGGGGCGCGGTAAACGTCCTGTTGCGGTTTTTGCAGACGCAGAATACCCGATGCGGGTCCCGCGGCATTGGCAGGTTGGCCGCGCGCCCGCAAACGGTGCCACCCCAAGCCAATGGGGCAATACCTTTGCTTGGCCGGGATGCATGGAGGAAGCGATCGGCCATTTCGCACCGTCCCGTTCCCTTATTACCTGGCTGAGGTGGGCTACGACGTGCACTGGCTTGACGGTGACAACGATGGGGTGGCGTGTGAGAGTCTGCCGCTCGGCGGGAGCTGGATCGGGCGCAAGTGGTGGTCTGTATGAGGAGCGGTGCCGCTTAGATCTGGGCCTTGATGGTCATCTGCATTTCCCGCCGCATTGAGGTGCTCGGCCGGTGGCATGGTCTGGAACGAATGAGGACGTTGCCCCATAAGCGATTGACGGTCGCGCCAGTGCCGCGCCTTGCCCACACCCTAGCCGCGTGGTACGATGGAGCCCACGCAAGCGCGTGCCGCCCCGCCGGCCGCCCCAGCGACCGTGCCCGACGGACACAACCGAACCGATCCCGCCAGCCCCTTCCCCCGATGCGTTGCGCGACCGAGCCGCAGCTCGTTGGGCTGCGGTTTGTTATTGGGGTAGGCGGCGGGATCCACCGCCGCGCGGCGCAAAAGAAGGACATCCCCCATGAGACGCGTGCTCTTTGCCCTGGTTGTCGTCACCCTCGGCGCCACGCTCCTGGCCGGCTGCCGGGCCGAGCAGGAGATCCGGCGGGCCGCCGCGTTCGGCGCCACGGCCGTCGTGCCGACGCCGGCACCCGTCCCGCCCTTCGATGAGCTGCTGCGCGAGCGCGCGGCCGGCTGCTCGCTGGCCGGCCGCGACGCGTTCGTGGCCCAGGCGGAGCGCATCAACAACGCCTTCGAAGATTCCTACCTGCTGGCGCTCAGCTCGCCCCGTTTGGCCCTGACGCCCGTGGTCCGCGACATGCAGGTCTTTGCGCGGGAGATGGAGGAGCTGGCGGCGGACCCGTGCGGCGTGATCGTGCGGGATCACCTGGTGGCGGCCTATG
>JACFMY010000475.1 GCA_019455155.1 Caldilineaceae bacterium | reverse complement strand
AATAATCTGGCCGGCGTTGAAGTACGATTCGGTGAAATCTACAGTCTGTTTGCGCTCTTCAGTAATCGTAACAGCACTGATAACCGCATCGAACTCACCGTTCGCCAGCGCCACGAAGATGCCGTCCCACTTGGTGTTGACAAACTCAGGCTCGAAGCCAGCGACATCAGCCAGCGCGTTCATCAAGTCCACGTCGAAGCCGACGATGTTGTTGGTCTCATCCACGAACTCGAAGGGGCGGTATTCGGCATTGGTGCCTATCTTCACCGTGCCCAGCGCGCTTTCAGCCGGGGCGGCTCCTGCTTCGGTTGCCGCGGCGGGCGGCGCAGCCGGGACGGCAGCCGCGCAGGCAGAAAGGACCAGGGCGCCAGTCAGGAGCAACACAAACAGGCTCCAGACACGTGTGCGATACATTTGCATAGGTATGAACCTCCTTTGTTGTTGGGTTTTCACAGGATTAGTGACCACGCCAACCCCTGGATTGTTGCCAGGGGTTGTGGTAGGAATTACGGTGTGTCGGTGGGAGACGGTGTCACAGGAATGCTCGGATCCTGCGGCGGCTTAGGAACTGGTGTGTCAGTCATCACATCCGCACGGATGTTGACGGCCGCACGCATAAGAACCTTCTCGTCCATGTAGAAACTGTTTACATTGAGCACGCCGGCGACCTGGCTGCCATCCAACAGCTCTACGCGGTCTGCGTGGATCACGCCTTTGAATATCCCTCGGATACTCACGACGCGGGCTACGATGTCACACTGGACATTGGCTGTCTCGGCAATGATCACATTCGCTGGCGTCTCAATCTGGCCCTGGTCCACCGCACCGTCTATGCGAATGCTCGCATCGCACTGGAGCTTCCCGCTAAAGGTCGCGCGCGGGCCGATAATGACGTCAATGGCATCGGGCTCGGGGCGCTGTGTGCGACCAAACATGGATCCTCCTCTTGCCAGGCCAATACTCATGACAGCACAAGCATCGACGAAATACTTTCGCCCTTGTAGATGCGGTGAATAATATCGGCCAAAAGGGGCGCGATGGACACCACGACGACCTTGGGGTGGCGCTTCTTTTCAGGCACAGGGATCGTATTGGTAACGACGAGCCGCTCGATGCGATCATCTTCGTCCAGGCGCTTCAGCGCTGTCGGCAACAGTACCGGGTGAGTGATTGCAAAGCAGGCCTTGCCCTCGGCGCCAGCATCGTAGAGCGCGTCGATCTGTTTCAGCACACTGCCGCCCGCCATGACGTCATCGATGATAATAGGTCGCCGTCCCTCAATGTCGCCAACCACATGGGTAGTTTCCGTGGTTGTAAAACTCGTCCGCCGTTTATGCATCACGACCAAGGGCAGATTGAGCAGCTCGGCATATTTGCCGGCCATGCTGGCCCGACCCACATCCGGGCTGACAATGGCGGCGTTTTCAAACTCGGGTCCCCGGAAATAGTTGGCGAGCAACGGAACCGCGCTCAAGGGATCGACCGGAATGTTGAAAAAGCCCTGGATGGCCCGGTTATGAATGTCGACATAGATCACGCGACGGGCGCCTTGCATCTCCAGCATATTGGCCACGACGCGGGCGCTGATCGCCTCGCGCCCTTTCGCCATCCGCTCCTGGCGCGCGTAGGGGAAGTACGGGATCACAACATTGACGCTGTGTGCGCTGGCCCGCCGAAATGCGTCCAAATAGAGCACAAGCTCTACCAGGTGATCGTTCACCGGCTCGGAGCAGGGCTGGATGAAGAAGATATCCTGGTCCCGTACCACCTCGTCGAGCATGACATGGATCTCGCTATCCGGCATGCGTCGCGTTGTAGCCCGACCGAGGTCCACGTGCAGCATTTCCGCGATCTCACGTGCCAACTCAGGGTGGGCCGCACCGCTGAAGATCCGCAAGGGATGATAAGACTCAACCATAAGTGCTTTGGACTTTCAATGCAAGGAGCCAACCGGCCGTGGAATCGCTGTGCCACAGTTGCAGGGCTGGAATCAAAGCTCACCGGCGAGCCATAGCAGGGGGAACCTGGACCCTGTTGATCCGCAGCTACCGTCAGAAAAGATTATATGATAGCATGTGGACAGGGAAAAATCAGGAGGGGAACCACGTGCATTCATGGCCCCCAAACGTATCATCTGACACAGAATGAAACCTAGAAACAGGTAGCTGGGTGCTGACACCGATCACACTTTTGGTTGCCACGCACAATCAGGGCAAGATCCGCGAATACCGGGAACTGCTCGCCGGGCTCTCCCTGACTGTCACCTGGCTAGACGCTTTGGGCATCACAGAGGAAGTCGAAGAAACGGGCACTACTTTTGCCGAGAACGCGCTGCTCAAGGCGACCCAATATGCGTCGTTGGGCGGGCACTGGACATGGGCTGACGATAGTGGTCTGGAGGTGGATGCCCTGGGCGGCCGGCCGGGTGTCTTTTCTGCTCGCTACGGAGGTCCAGGATTGAGCGATGAGGCACGCTATCGTTACCTGTTGGCGCAGCTTCAAGACGTTCCTGTGCAGGAGCGCACCGCGCGTTTTCGCTGTGTAGTGGCTATCGTCCAGCCGGATGGCCATGCTTACACGGCCGAGGGCACAATCGAAGGGCGCATCGTCGACACGCCACGCGGTCGCCATGGCTTTGGCTATGACCCAGTGTTCTTCATCCCCGAACAGAACGCGACGATGGCGGAGTTGGAGCCCGCTGTAAAAAATCGGATCAGCCATCGGGCCCTGGCGGCTGCCCGCGCCCGCGCGCTGCTTGCCGATCTTCTGAAGTGCACACCCAATAACCATACATAACCTTCGGAGCCACACCCCTATGTGACCGGTACTTGTCGGCTGGTGGGGATAAACGGCTCGACAATTGGCGATGAAGACGCCGGGGCAGGAGATTTGTATGAAAAAGCTTATCAACGGTCCGGACAATGTTGTGCGTGAATCGCTTCTGGGCATGGCACGCGCCTTTCCCGACCGCATACGCGTCAATCTTGACCCAGATTTTATTGTCCGGACCGACGCGCCGCGGCCGGGCAAAGTCGGTGTCATCTCCGGAGGCGGCAGCGGCCACGAGCCGATGCACGGTGGCTTTGTAGGGCCGGGCATGTTGGACGCCGCTTGTCCCGGCGCTGTCTTCACGTCACCAACACCTGACCAGATGGCGGCGGCGGCCCAGGCCGTAAATGGTGGGGCCGGTGTGCTGCAGATCGTCAAGAACTATACCGGCGATATAATGAACTTTGAGATTGCCGCTGAGCTCAGCCGTGCCGAAGGCATTGAGGTTGAGAGCGTCACCATAGACGACGATGTGGCCGTTACCGACAGCCTCTACACGGCTGGGCGGCGCGGCGTTGGTACAACAGTGCTGGCGGAAAAGATCTGCGGCGCGGCGGCGGAAGAAGGACAGTCCCTTGCCCAGGTTGCGGAACTTTGCCGCAAGGTCAATGGGTGGGGTCGCAGCATGGGCGTGGCCCTGACATCGTGCACCGTACCATCCGTGGGCTATCCCACCTTTACCTTGGGGCCCAATGAAATGGAAATCGGCATTGGCATCCACGGTGAACCGGGCCGCGAACGTATGGGAATGAGGCCAGCCGACGAGATCGTGGAGCTGATCGCGGGCTCTGTCATCCGCGACCTACCGTTTCGTGCCGGCGATCGCGTCATCGCCATGGTTAACGGCATGGGAGGCACGCCCCTCGTCGAGCTATTCATTGTCTATCGCAAGTTAGCAGAACTGTGTGACGCCAACGGCATTGTCATTGTGCGCAACCTTGTCGGCAACTACATCACCAGCCTGGAGATGGCTGGCTGTTCCATCACGTTGCTCAAAGTGGACGACGAACTGGTGCGGCTGTGGGACAGACCGGTCAACACACCCGCGCTGCGTTGGTAAGGCCGTGTTGGCGCGGCAGCGGCTCCCCAGACTCTACTGTGCCATCAGGATCTACGTATATAGGGGTAGAGATGATACTCAAGACACATATTGTTGAATGGATTCGGCTCTATTCATCCTATATTGCCGAGAACAAGGAGTATTTGACGGAGCTTGACGCTGCGATTGGCGATGCGGACCACGGCATCAACATGGCCCGTGGCTTCAACGAAGTGAGCCACAGAATGGCCAGCCTTGATAGCATGGATATTGGCAACATTTTCAAGAACGTGGGTATGACCCTGCTTTCAAAAGTGGGAGGCGCCAGCGGAGCGCTCTATGGAACGCTCTTTTTGCGCATGGGCATGGCGGCCGCGGGCAAAGAAGAACTCAACAGCTCAGAGTTATTGGCTGAGCTTACGGCCGGCGTAGAAGGAATTCGCCAGCGGGGCAGCGCGCGTCCCGGCGAAAAGACCATGGTGGACGCCCTGGAACCTGCCGTAACCGCCCTGCGCGCAGCATTGGACGGTGGCGCAGCGCCGTGCGAAGCACTGCGTGCGGCGGAAGCCGCGGCCAAGGAGGGCATGGAGGCCACGATACCCATGCAGGCTACCAAGGGCCGGGCCAGCTATCTCGGGCCACGCAGTGTTGGTCACCAAGATCCCGGCGCCACTTCGGCCTATCTGCTGATCAAAGCCGCGGCCGATGCACTTTGTGCACAGAATGGATCGTGAGACAGGGGACGATTGGCAGCAGGTCCGTTCGTTCCTTTGGGCGGCAAAGCAATTGCTGGCGGGAACCAGTG
>JACFMY010000474.1 GCA_019455155.1 Caldilineaceae bacterium | reverse complement strand
GTGGAGTATGAGCGCGCAGCCCGTTTCGCCGGCGAGACGAAATATCCGTTTCGCAAGATGCTGTTGCTGGCCAACAATGCCATCACCAGCTTTAGCCACGTACCCCTCCAGCTGGCCACCTATACCGGCTTTATTCTGGCAGGTATCAGCGCACTGGGCATCGTGGTTACGATTGTGCTCAGATTGTGGGGACAGGATGCCCTCTCTGGGCAGGCGACTACCCTGGTCAGTGTCCTGTTTCTAGGCGGCATCCAGCTCATCTTCTTAGGTATCATCGGCGAATACCTGGGCCGGATCTACGACGAAGTGAAGAACCGGCCCCTTTACATCATTGCTGATGCGTACGGCTTCGAGGCCCCACCAGAGTCGACGCCGGCACGGCGCCTGCGCCCCGACGCCGCCGAACAGGCGGCGGAAAGCCCTTAGAATTGCATAGTGTCAGCGGTTGGTCTCGTTGCCAACCGTGCTTTCAACGTGCCAGGGCGAAGTGCTCCGCAGCATAGAGCACAGGTCGCCCACTGTATGCACGCGCGCTGGTCGTGACAATCGACTGCCGGTAAGGTAGGCCAGGGTCATGATCGGGTAGGCGTGACGCGGCTGGGGTGAGGTATGAGTGATCTTGCCACGGCTTGGTTTCAATTATCTTTAATGTTGAAATGCTCGAGCGGTTAAAACGAATCTCACCAGCAGCGCTGCCTTCGTATCTCGTTGCATGGCCAGCCCAGTTCGATCGCCGCGAACAGCACCTGGTGGTCATTTCCATGGCCATCGGTGTCGTGGTGTGGGCCGCGGTCTATTCCCTCAAAGTGGCGGTGCATTGGTCCTCTGAGCTGGTGATGGAGTGGGTATACAGCATGCCGTCACCGCTGCTGATTCTGGTTCCCATCCTTGCCGGCGCGGTCTTGACCACGGCCATCGCGCTGTGGCGAGCCAGCCATGTCTATTACCGGGACAAAGACAACCATCTCCATGCGCTCAATGATGTGGAAGGGGATGGATTGGAACGCACGATCGGGCTTTACTACACCTCAGAGCCTGCACTTGACCGCACGCTGCTGGGTGTGGAAGGGGTGCGCGCCCGGTGGGAGCTGCCGACCTTCAGCCTCGCCCTGCGGAAATTCGCTGGCACGCTGCTGACATTGGCATCAGGCGGCAGCGGCGGCCTGGAGGCCAGTGTCACCCTCATCGGCGAGAGTCTTGCCGTTGGTCTGCTCAAACCGCGGCGGCGGCTGATGCTCCACAACATATGGGTGCTACGCTTCTGGCGTTGGTGGCGCACTCTCAATCCCGATGAGCTACAGACAGCCCAATTGGGCGGTGTAGCCGCTGCTATCTCTACGTTGCTGGGCGCGCCGCTGGCCGGCGCCTTTTTTGCCACCGAGGTCATGTACAGGCGCCGGCCCGTCATAGAGAAGCTGATCTTCGCGCTGGTTGCGTCGTTGACAGCCTTCTTCCTCAGCCATTTCACCACCATGGGGCACACGAGGTTTGTGACGGTTTTTGGCCTGGCGCCGCCCCCCTTTACCTGGCATTACTACCTGGCCATCGCCGTCATGGCCCTGTTCGTAGTCTTTGTAGATATCTATCTGCGACGGGTGCGCACAGGCATGTCCAGGTTCTTTCATCGCTATTTCCCGAACACATGGTACCGGCACCTGGCCGGCGCCGCGCTGACCGCGTTCATTGGCCTCGCCGCATCGTGGCTTACCGGCGAACGGCTCGATCTCGTTTTGGGGACGGGAGAGCGGGGCCTACAGGCGGCGCTGGCGGGTGAGCTAACCATCTGGGTGGCGGCAGTGGCGCTGGTTGGAAAGCTGCTGGCAACTATGGCCACGATCACTTCTGGCGGTTCGGCCGGCATGTTGGTGCCCTCTCTGTTTCTGGGTGGTATGGCCGGCGTCATCGTGGCGCAGCTCTTCGACTATGCGCCAGCCATGTTGGTGATCCCCTCGATTACTGCCAGCCTGGTATCCCTGATCAACGTACCGCTGACGGCCATCATGTTGACGGTGGAGATCTTTGGCGCCAGCTATTTGCTACCGGCCCTGGTAGTGTTGTTGATCACGCTTCTGCTGTCACATCCGACGAGTGTCTATCGCACCCAGCGCGAGGAAGACGAGAGTCGCGAGATCCTGCCTGGCTATGGGGTACGGCGGATTTCCGTGCCTGCAGCATGGGAGGGCAAAACGCTGCGCGACCTGGCGCTGCGTGTGCGCTACGACGTAAACTGCATCGGCTACGTAGAGACGCGCGGCCAGTCAGCGCAGATCACGCCTTATGTGCCTGCCATCCGGCCGCTGCGAACTGGAGACCGGTTGATTATCATGGGGAAAAACAGTGCGCTGACGGCACTCCTGGCAGAAATAGACGCCAACTCGGAGCTACCGCTGCCGGGGGAGGAGACGGCTAGCGAGCGAGTTGCGGTCGCCGGCCATACGCCTTAAGCAGTTTTGACAGGCGCCGTGAGGCGCCGCCGTTGCGTTTTTCAGGCAGGCATATCCACGGTACCTAAGAAGTCGAAATCTCCTGCCGCTGGAATTCCTCTACGATCTGCCGGTGAATGGCGACCCGGCTAAGATAGCTTTGTTTTAGATTCTCGTCATCCAGTTGCGTGGCGCGGGCCAGCAAACGCTGGTACGCTTCGGCCAGCAGCGCTGCGGCACGTGTGTCATGGGCCGCCTGCAGCGCGCGGTAACATGCCCAGAGGACGCGGAAGAAATCCACCGCAGCCGAGTACCAGGGCGACTTAATCACGCTTAGCATCTGGGAAGCGTAGCGGTGCGCCAGCTCGACATCGCCAGAGTCGACAGCTACGAGGGCTAACCCGGCCAGGGGTTCCATAAGCTGGTGTTTTTGGGTTAAGGCTTCACGGAGCTGGAATGCCTGTTGGTAGGCCTGGGCAGCAGACCCGAGCTCACCTTGGGCGTGGTAGACATGGCCACGGCAGGTTTGGGTGAAGGCTTCTACATCGCGCTGGCCGCGGCTGATGGCCAACGTGTGGGCCTGCTTGAGATAGCTTAGTGCCTGGTCCAGATTTCCTTGGTGATAGGCGATAAGGCCCAGATTTGCCGTCGTCACGGCCTCGTAATTTCGGTCTCCGATCGATTTCCCCAGGTCAAGCGCGCGGTGATAGAGACGACGCGCCTCTTCGTAATCACCCAACTGTTGCGCCACTGCGCCCATAGAGATGATGGTGGCCAGGCTGCCCGCCCTGTCGTTGACGCTTTCGCAGGTATGCAGGGCATAGGTGTAGTACTGTTGTGCAGACTGGTAGCGCCCCTGGTAGAAGTAGATCATGCCTAGCTGGGTGAGGAGGCGGGCTTCATCGAGCAGGAGATCGTGCTTGCGGCTGGCCCGCAGCGCGGCATGGCTCAATTGGACACCGCGTTCGTGTTCGCCCATATAGAGCAGCACGAGGCCGAGCATGCTCAATGCGCGCAGCTCCCAGTGGGGCAAATTGGCGGTCTGGGACGAATGGAGGGCGGCTTCGAGGTGTAGGCGTGCATTCGCGTAGTCAGCCAAATGGAAAGAGGCTCGACCCCACTCCAATTCAGCGACGATGCGAGTCTCGCTGTCAGCCGCGTCACTGTCCAGGGTCTGCCGAACCGCGTCTATGGCGGCTGGGTAGTGGGCGAAGCGGTTGGCAAGCAAGGCTTGGGCCGTGTAGATCTTGGCCAGGATCCGTTCGCTGGCCGTGCCAGCCGGAGCATCGTCGTCGGCCAGCGCCTGTCTGGCCTCGTCTAGCAGCTGCTCTCCGCGTTGAAAGGGCCCGCGCAGGCCAAAGTAATGGACCAGACACCAGATCATCTGCTCCAGATAGGCGAGCTCCCGGCGCTGGACCGAAAAGCTCCAGGCCCTGCAAATATTGTACAGCTCCACCTCGATGGCCCGCATCTGTTGGGCCAACAACTGGCTGCCTAGAGTCACATCATTGCGCTGGGTGTAGGCGGCATAGTAGCGGCAGTGACGTTGCCGCGTATCCTCGGCCAGCTCTGGCTGGCGCTCCAGCTGTTCGGCCGCATAGGTCTGGAGCACGGGATGTAGGCGGCAGCGACGATCCACTGACATGCTCAGGTCATCAGTGCCCGGTGTGATTGCATGCACCAGCGAGCGATGGACAAGGTCAAGTAGCTGCTGGGGCGACACACCCGCTACCTCCGCGGCCGCGCCGGTCGTGAAGCCGCCGGAGAAGACTGACAGCCGCGCATAGGCCTGGCGCTGTTCCTCATTTAGCAGCTTCCACGAATGCTCGAACATCGCACGCAGCGACGTATGGCGCGGCGGTAACTCGCTGGTTTCCGCGACGGCAAAGTCGAGCGTACGCGTGAGATTCGCAGCAATCTCCTGGCAGGAGTATATACGCATCATCGCAGCGGCCAGGCGGATACCAAGGGGTAGACCGTCGAGCTGTTGGCATATCCGCGCGATGGCCGTCTGCTCTTCACCTGGCAGCCGTTCCGGATGATCGATCTGGGCATACTGGAGAAAGAGACGGCAAGCGGGGTAACGGTCGAGATAGTCGCCCGCTTCATAGCGTTCTGGATAGGTGAGACCGCCGATTTCCACGACGCGCTCGTCGCTATAGTTGAGTCGCGCGCGCGAGGTTATGATGATTTTGAGCCCTGCCGCCCCATGCAGCAGGCGGAGAGTCACCGTAGTCTTGGGGCTCAAGTGTTC
>JACFMY010000473.1 GCA_019455155.1 Caldilineaceae bacterium | reverse complement strand
GAAGACGACGATTACATCAAACGGTTCTAACGCCCGGTAATCGAGCAGCATGGGCGCAGGAGAAATGCGAAAGTGAGCGCACCTGATTCAGCGCTGTCGTCCTGCGCCCTGCTATTCGTTTCATTTCGCCCTTTTCAACACTGACGTTCGTGACAGGATCGTTTATAATGACATCACAACCGCGCGGAGCGCGCCCAAAGCATGTCCCCCAGCGGACATGTATCGCGTGCCGGCAGATAGCCGGGAAGCGTGCATTTATCCGCCTGGTTCGTACGGATCAAGGTGTCGAGATCGATTCTACTGGCAAAGCACCGGGACGGGGCGCCTATCTGCACCCAGAGCGGCGATGCTGGGAGATCGTGCTCAAAGGAAATCGGATCGAGCAAGCGCTGCGCGTCAAGCTGACAGCGGCCGACCGCAGTAGATTGCTCGAATTTACGCAGACGTTGCCGGAGGCAGGCGGCGAGGACGATGCGGCCCCTGACGGTCAACATCAGGCCCAGCAGGCATAAGGCCTACGAAACCGTATGAGACAGTCATCATGATGCTTGGATCATACCTGGCTTACAAAGCGGATAACCATGGCAGCCGGTAAGGTTGTGATGCAGCAGTCCGAAATGCTGCCGGCATCATTGGTTGGAAGCGAAGCGAGGCCACGATGGTGGAGCGATAGGGAGGACGCAATGGCAAGGTAACGTTGCGCCTCGCTGGCAGGTTGTCAGCCTGCCCCTTTCCTGTTCCCCATCCGCCTCGCATACTCTCCTTCCGCCTGCCACCTTCCGCTAAGTCTCGATCGTCGTACCTGCGTACGGATTCGCCTGATGGTTCGCAGCAGATCATGCTGCAGTGCCGCAGTTCATTTTTCGCGCCGGCGCCATCCGGATGCAATTATCTTCTAAGGGGGTGGCTATATGACCACAAACAAATCAGCTAAGGGGGGCGTCCAAACGCCCGTGAAAGAAAAGGAGCAGTCTGGCCACACGGCGGCGCCGGGCAAAGCCGGCGCGAAACAGGACGCAGGCCGCAGTGCTCCCGCCAAGCTGCCCACAGAGGTGGTCGTGGAAGCGGCTATTACTGTGCGCGAACTGGCCACATTGATGCAGCGCAGCCCCATTGACCTGATCAAGATCCTGATGCAGTACGGCATCATGGCGCCCATCACCCATACCATCGACCACGATACCGCGGTCATTCTCGGTGAAGAGCTTGGGGTCACGGTGAAATGGCCTGCTAATGAGGCGCCAGGCGGGCAGCCAGAGGAGACCGCCGAGGAGGCTGTCCAGGAACCGCCCAAGGCGCGCAGCCGTGTGCGCCGGGTCGTCGCCGCACAGGAGGAGAAGAACCTCGTCGAGCGCCCGCCAGTTGTGGCGGTGCTGGGCCACGTAGATCATGGCAAGACCACGCTGCTCGACCGCATCCGCCATACCGATGTCGCCAGCGGTGAGGCGGGCGGCATCACCCAGCGCACCGGCGCCTACCAGGTCACGATCAACGGCAAGAAGATCACCTTTCTGGATACGCCCGGTCACGAGGCCTTTACTGCCATGCGCGCGCGGGGCGCCCAGGTCACGGACATTGTCGTGCTCGTGGTAGCGGCTGACGATGGCGTGATGCCCCAGACCAAGGAAGCCATTAGCCACGCCAGGGCAGCCGGCGTGCCCATTATTGTCGCCGTCAACAAGATCGACAAAGCCAACGCCAACCCCCAGCGGGTCATGGAAGAGCTGGCCAAGGAAGGGCTGCAGCCCGAAACATGGGGCGGCGATACCATCGTCGTGGAGCTCAGTGCGCTGGCGAACATGGGCATCGAAGACCTGCTCGACAACATCGTCGTGTTGGCTGAGGTCGAACAGTTCAAAGCCAATCCCAACGGCGACTGCATCGGCACCGTCATCGAAAGTGAGCTGGACAAACATCGCGGTGTGACCGCTACCCTGTTGGTGCAAAATGGTACCCTGCGCAGGGGTGATGCCCTCGTCGTCGGCAATACCTGGGGCCGGATCAAGGCCATGTTCGATTACGAAGGCAAGACGATCAAGGAAGCAGGTCCCAGCACCCCGACTGTGGTCCTTGGACTCCAGGAGGTTCCCCGGGCCGGTGATATCTTCGAACGGCTGAAAAGCGATCGG
The DNA here is from genome assembly GCA_019455155.1 of Caldilineaceae bacterium. Taxonomy (GTDB): domain Bacteria; phylum Chloroflexota; class Anaerolineae; order Caldilineales; family Caldilineaceae; genus JACFMY01. The sequence continues at coordinate 2,566 of JACFMY010000473.1, read as the reverse complement.
GAGGCGCGCCGCATCGCGGAGGAGCGCCAGGAAGCCGCGGCCAGCGCGGCCTACGCGCCGCAACGCCCGCGCATGTCGCTGGACGATTTCTTTGCTCACTTTGAGGGGGAGGAAAGCAAGGTCCTCAACCTGATCGTGCGCGCCGATATGCAGGGTACGCTGGAGCCCATTCTGAGCAGCCTGAACGAGCTCTCCACTGATGAGGTCACCATCAAGATCCTGCAGGCCAGTATCGGGGACATCTCCGAATCCGATGTCATGTTGGCCGAGGCGAGTGACGCCGTCGTCATCGGTTTCAGTGTCCATGTCGACAAGGCGGCCCAGGTGCGCGCCGAACAGTCGGGCGTAGAGATCCGTCACTATGATGTCATCTACAAAATGTTGGAAGACATCGAAGACGCCATGAAGGGCATGTTGGAGCCGATCTACGAGGACATTGTCATCGGCCATGCCCAGGTCCTGCGCCTCTTCAAACTACGTCGGGGAGTCATCGCCGGCTGTATGGTTAGCGACGGCGTTGTCAAGCGTGGGGCCGTAGCCCGGGTGCTGCGCAAGAATGAAGAAATCGTTGCCCGCACCCGCATAGAGACGCTGCGCCGCTTCACCGAGGATGTGCCCGAGGTGCGCCAGGGCTACGAATGCGGCATCAACCTAACCGAGGGCGATGAGCTGCTTGTCGAAGGCGATGTCATCGAGATCATGGATAAGCGCCGCGTCAGGTAAGAAAGCCGAACCATAGACGTGCAAACACATGGGGTCACATGGATATCCTAATACAACATGGCCTACTACTGGTCGTCCACGTGCCCTCCCTGTCATGTGGTTTTCCTTTCTATTACGGAAACGTACCATGTCCAGTGAAATCCGCCAACAGCGTGTCGCTGGCTTACTCTTCGAGGAGCTTAGCATCATGCTGGCCAACGAGCTGAATGACCCGCGTGTCTCGTTGGTGCAGGTTACCAATGTACGGGTCAGCAAAGATCTCCGCAATGCTCGGGTCTTTGTGAGTCACGAGGACGAGGAGGTGCCGCAACGCCAGCTGCTCAAGGCGCTGCAGCACGCGACACCGTTCCTGCGCGGCCAATTGGCGGAGCGGTTGGGGCTACGGGTTGTGCCCGAACTCGTTTTCTCCTACGACGATACGCCAGAAAAGGCCGCCCGCGTAGACGCTCTGCTGCGCCAGATCGCAGCAGAGCGGAACAATGAGCAGCGGACGGACGACAGCCAAACATAGGACGCCGGGACTCTGACACCCATCCTAAGAGTGCAACAGGGCATTCCGCAGGAGGTCAATGCAGTACATCACCGTCTGAATGAGACCCGCCCTATCTGACCACTACAAAAATAGAAAGCAGAGCGGCAACGTTAAGTCACGTTGCCGCTCACTTTTTCTAGGTTACCACGGGAAACAGGGCCAACGGCGTGGTACAAATGAGCCTGAACTGAGGATCTGACCAGTGATACCATAGTAACGAATTCGTTCGTTGTTCGCCTGGCCAGAACGACTGAATTCGCTACGACGCTCCAAGGTGATACCCTAGTGCCAGACCGCTAGTAACAGACCACTAATTGTCGCCGCCAAAGAGGCTGACGTTCACACCGCCGCTTTGCCCTTTGCCGCCAACCTGCGGCATAAACTGCGCGATCTTGGCGGCCAGCTTGCTCATGGGCATCGTCTGCAGCCAAACCTTGCCCGGTCCACGGAGCGTCGCTAGGAAGAGACCTTCACCGCCGAGCAGAATGTTCTTGAAACCACGCACCATCTGGATGTCGAAATCTACAGCCGGCTCAAACATGGCAACGTGGCCGGTGTCGACGCGCAGCGTCTCGCCAGGAGCCAGCGTGCGCTCCACGATCTCGCCGTCGAAGTTGACAAAGGCCAGACCAGGACCCGTGAGCTTCTGCAAAATGAAACCCTCCCCACCGAAAAGCCCCGCGCCCAGTCGCTTGCGGAAGTGCATGTCCATGTCCACACTCTTTTCGGCGCACAGGAATGCGTCTTTTTGTACGATAATCTGGTTGCCAGGAGCCAGGTTGAGATCCACGATTTTGCCGGGAAACTCTGCCGCGAACGCTACCTCGCCTGTCCCCCCGTTGACAAAGTAATCCACGATAAAGAGCGATTCACCCGAGAGCGCGCGCTTGAACATCTTGCCCAATCCGCCGCCAGTATTCGTTTCCATCTCGACGTGCTGCGTCATCCAACTCATGCCACCGGACGACGAGTATACGCGCTCGCCAGGCTGCAATGTCACGGTCAGTACCGGTAGTGTCGTGCCTTCAATCCGATATTGTACGGCCATTTTCATCTCCTTCTAAGGTTTGGCCCCATTGGACGGTGATTTCGTATGGATGGTTTTTTCACGTAGTCTGCAAAAGTGAAGAACACCCTGCTCTCCCCTACGCGCCGGCATACAGCCCACTTCAAATGCGGGCGACGATCCTGTACCCATTATCCATGAATCTGGGAGCGTTGGCTATTTGGGATGCGCCCACACTTTGCAGCCACGATCCCATCGAATATAATTACTCAAAGTTTAAATAGCAATTTCAAAAATACCGATCT
>JACFMY010000472.1 GCA_019455155.1 Caldilineaceae bacterium | reverse complement strand
TGTGCTGGCGCCATTCGTCCGCCTTGGGCTGAGGCACTTCCAGGCGGAACCCACCGGCGTTAACCTCCAGCTTGCCGTCGCTCTCCACCAGTGTGGCATCGAAGAAGTTCATGCTGGGGCTGCCAATGAAGCCACCGACAAACACATTGTGCGGATGGTCGTAGAGCGCCTGCGGCGAGTCGATCTGCTGGAGCAGGCCATCCTTCATCACGGCGATGCGGGAGGCCATGGTCATGGCCTCGACCTGGTCATGCGTCACATAGATGAAGGTGGTCGCCAGGCGCTGATGAAGGCGGGTAAGCTGGGCCCGCGTCTGCACGCGCAACTTGGCATCCAGGTTGGAGAGCGGCTCGTCAAAGAGGAAGACCGCGGGCTCGCGGACAATCGCGCGGCCTACGGCCACACGCTGGCGCTGGCCACCAGACAGCTGCTTGGGCTTGCGATCCAGCAGATGGCCGATGTCGAGGATATCTGCGGCTTCCTTCACGCGCCGGTCAATCTCGGACTTGGGAGTCTTGCGGAGCTTCAAACCAAACGCCATGTTGTCATAGACGCTCATATGGGGATAGAGAGCGTAGCTCTGAAATACCATGGCGATATCGCGGTCCTTTGGCGGCACGTCATTCACGACGCGGTCACCGATCAGAATGTTGCCATCGGTGATCTCTTCGAGTCCGGCCAGCAGACGCAGACTGGTCGTCTTGCCACAGCCAGACGGACCAACAAAGACAAGGAATTCCTTATCCTCAATGTGGATGTTGAGATCGTTGACCGCTGTCACCTCGCCAAACCGCTTGTAGACATGGTCGTACGTCACACTTGCCATTTAGTTTTTTCTCCTTGGTGTCAAACACAACAGTTTGAGACTAACAATTGGAGTACATCTGGGAGCATACTGATGCGAGGAGTATAACACAACTGTAAGAGGCCATGCAACTGCGTTTCAAGGTGCTCCAGGAGCGCCAAAAACGTTTCGAAATCGCTGTCCGTAGCTATGCTTGATGGGACTTCTCACCTATGCTAAGCTTACAATCAGCAAAGAGCATGGCTATGCTCTCCGGATTCCGAACCCGCACATCGTTCCCTGGTCCATCGCTCCCGGTATATGCCAGATGACTGTCATCTGTATCCGTAGGCGCCCGCAGTCTTTAAGGGATAGTGAAGCGATCACATGCCAGGTCTGTAAGGATGCCAGCTATGAAACCAGCGGAGCAACTTCCACAGACTCCTCCTGATGAACCAGTAAACCGCGCCGTTGCCCCCAAGCCAGGCCAGGGTCTCCATGTCCTGGTGGTAGACGACGAACCTGTGATGTGCAACCTGCTGGCGCGTTCCATGCAACAGCTAGGCTACACCGTTACAACAGCGGCATCTGGCGAAGAAGCTGTGGAGTTGTTCGCCAAGCACAAGTTCGATCTTGTCATGCTCGATGTGCTCATGCCAGGCATGGATGGCTTTGAGGTCTGCTCACGGCTCCGCCGCACCTCCGATGTGCCGATCTGCATGCTCACTTCGCTTAACCGGCCCGATGACATCATCAGGGGACTGGACCTGGGAGCTGACAATTACATTACAAAACCGTTCAATTTCAAGGAACTTGAAGCACGCGTCCGCGCGGTGCTGCGCCGCACCGCGCATATGAGTGGCTTCGCCGAGTTTGAAGTGGCCGCAGTGGGAGATATTATCCTCTACAACGCGAGCCACGAAATCTCTTTGGCCGGCCGCCGCATGGAACTGACGCCCACTGAGTTTGCCCTGTTGCGCTACCTCGCCAGCCAGGCCGACCGGCCGGTGGGCAAAGAGGAGTTGTTGCAGGAAGTCTGGGGCTACGCAGACGCCGAAAACTCGAACCTGGTGGAGCTGGCCATTCGCCGCCTGCGTACCAAGATCGAAGAAGACGCTTCCAGGCCAAAACGGCTGGTGACGATGCGCGGCATCGGTTATCGCCTTAACAGCATGCCGGCTGCCACCTGACCGGTGTGGGCTCCCGTCATCCTTCTCCCCGCACCCTGGTCACAATGGCAGGTAGTTTATCCAGCAGCTCGTCGACCTGCGCAGCTGTGTTGCTCCTGCCTAGGCTGAAACGTAGGGCGCCAGCAGCGACAGCAGGGGCGATTCCCATGGCATCCAACACGTGGCTGGGACGCTGCGAGCCGCTGGCACACGCGCTGCCGCTGCTGGCGGCTATGCCGGCCAGGTCCAGCGCGATGAGCATCCCCTCCGCGTCCGCGCCCTCGATCACAAAGCTGGCGTGGTTGTCCAACCGCGGCGCGCGTGGCCCTGTCAATCGCGCGCCGTCCACGCCTTCCAACACGCCGCCGATCAGGCGGTCCCGCAGCACGCGCAGGCGGTCCATCTCTGCCACCCGGGCCGATTCGGCCAGCTCCAGCGCTCGCGCCATTCCCACGATCAAGGGCACATTCTCAGTCCCCGCGCGGCGGCTGCTTTCATGGCTGCCCCCGGTCATATACGGCACAAAGGGTGTGCCGTTGCGCAGATAGAGCAGGCCAACCCCCTTAGGGCCATAGAACTTGTGGGCGCCCAGGCTCATGGCATCTACCTGAAGTGCCTGGACAGTGAGCGGCAGCTTGCCACCTGCCTGGACCGCATCGGTGTGAAACGGCACGCCCGCCGCGCGGCAGAGGGCCCCTAGCTCCGCGATGGGCTGGACACTACCCACTTCGTTGTTGGCATACATCACGCTGACGACCGCCACATCGTGGCCGTCTCCCAACGCCGCGGCAAGATCGTCAGGTGAAACCAGCCCGGTACTATCGACAGGCAACAGCGTCAACGCGAAGCCAAAGTGATCGCGCAGATCCTCCGCAGTCTGGAGGATGGCTTTGTGCTCCACAGGCGTGGTAAGAATGCGACTGGCGCCCGTTGCAGTGCGCCGCGCCAGGGCGATACCCCGCAGCGCCGCGTTGTCGCTTTCTGTGCCACAGCTGGTAAATATGATCTCAGTCGCTTTGGCTCCAAGCAGCTCCGCTAGCGTCTGCCGGGCCTTTTGCAGGGCCACACCCGCGCGGCGACCCGCCACATGTACACTCGATGGGTTGCCATAGTAGTCGGCAAAGTATGGCATCATGGCTTCCACTACTTCCGGAAGCACCGGCGTCGTGGCTGCATGGTCCATGTAGATGAAATTGTCCGCCATTGGTTCTCCTATCTCGTATCGATCTGTGCAGATACCCAGAACTGTACCATGGATTGGCCGGATCGTGCTGTGGCCGGCTGCCGCAGCTCTGGTATGGCAGGCCGCGCACAGGGCAGGAAGAGAAGAAACGGGCTCTATGCGCAGCTCTGGAAATATTTGGCGAAGTTTACGGCACAAATTACAATATCAATGCCCCAATACGCGTCACGCGCTGCACAATTCGACGAAGTGGCGCCACAACCAGCACTGCTCCCGAAAGGAGTGGTCGGCCAGCAGACAACAGCGGTCGAATTGAAGCAGAGAGTGCCTGTCAGCTACATGTTAGTATGGTACGCAAGAGCCAGCGTCTGGCTGTTTGCATATTTCCATTTTAGTGCTTTTGCATGATTCAGTGACACTACAAATCAAATCCTAGAACAGCATTAAGGAGGATCGTCTTGTTACAGGGAACTGTATCTGTTGTCATTGCCTTGTTGTTCAGCATTGTCGGCATCGGTTTTGTCATCTGGCAGATGCGCCGTGTGTTGGCCGAGGATCAGGGCAACCAGACGATGCGCGAGATTTCTCAAGCCGTGCAGATAGGCGCCGCGGCGTTCTTGCGCCGCGAATACACCTATCTGGCCGTGTTTGTTGTCGTGGTCGCGCTGATTATCGGTGCGTTCATTGGCTGGCAGACTGCCGTGAACTTCGTGACCGGCGCTCTCATTTCAGCAGGAGCTGGCTATCTTGGCATGTACGTGGCCGTGCGCGCCAATGTGCGTACGACCGCGGCCGCGGCGCGCAGCCTCAACGAGGGCCTGCGCGTGGCCTTTGGCAGTGGCTCCGTCATGGGAATGGCCGTGGTAAGCTTCGGTTTGATGGGCCTGAGCATCATGTTCCTGGTTTTCACAGGTGCAGATCTGGCCAGCGAAATCGGCTTTCTGGCTGGCTTTGGCTTTGGCGCCAGCAGCATCGCTCTCTTCGCACGCGTAGGCGGCGGCATCTACACCAAAGCGGCAGATGTGGGCGCTGACCTGGTGGGCAAGGTTGAAGCGGGCATTCCTGAGGACGATCCGCGCAATCCCGCGGTCATTGCCGACAACGTGGGCGACAACGTCGGCGACGTGGCTGGCATGGGCGCCGACCTCTTCGAATCCTATGTCGGCTCCATTATTGCCGCCGCGGCCCTGGGCGTTACCCTCAAGGCAACTGGCACCTCAAGCGCCGGCTTCGTCGGTCTGCCGTTTCTCATTGCCGGCGGCGGCATTGTTGCGGCCCTGGCCGGTACCTTCCTGGTCAAAACCGAAGAGGATGCAGGCCAGGAGCATCTGTTGGCGACGCTGCGACGCTCGGTCTGGGGCGCGTCTGGCATTGTGCTTGTGCTCTCCGCCATCTTCACCCTCCTGGCCGGTGTCCATTTCTACTACTTCCTGGCCATCCTGACCGGACTGATCGCGGGCAACGCTATCGCGTTCTTCACCGAGTATTACACCTCCTATACCAACAAGCCCACGCGGACGATCGCCAGCGCGACCGAGACCGGACCGGCGACCACCATCATCCAGGGTATCGCC
>JACFMY010000471.1 GCA_019455155.1 Caldilineaceae bacterium | reverse complement strand
CCTCCCGCCCGCTAGCAAAGAAATGAAGGAGTTACTATATGTCACTTGAACTGACCCCGCCCGAGTCCCTGCGGCCAGAGCCGCTGGCGCCGCCAACGCCGGTGGCGGCCGTGAGCTCCACGCAGGCAGACAGCATGGTGAAGCTGGACGCCAGTACGCAAGATACCCTGGATGCCAAGGTAGAACAGTTCGTTGACGTCGTAGTCACAAGCGAAGTCAACAGCCCACCCTTTGTCCAAAAGGTCCAGGCTATCCATCATCTCGGTAACGATGACATTCGCGCCGCGGCGAACGTCTCCAACCGTATGCTACAGCGCCCTGTCCACTCCCTATCCTCAGGCTTTTTCGACGATAAGTCACCCGTAACCCGTGCGTTGCTTGACCTGCGCAAGACCGTGGAGGATCTTGATCCGGCGCGTCAGGGCGATCTCTTTGCGCCCAAGAAGATCTTCGGTATCTTCCCAGCGGGAGACAAGGTACGCGACTATTTCCTGCGCTACCAGTCAGCCCAAAGCCATATCGACGCCATCCTGCAGTCCCTCTATCACGCTCAGGATGAGCTGATGAAGGACAACGCCGCACTGGAAGAGGAAAAGGTCAACCTGTGGAATACCATGGGCCACCTCCAGCAGTACATCTATGTTGGTCGCAAGATCGACAACGCGCTGTCGGCGCGCATCGCCGAGCTAGAACGTGGTGAGCCAGAGAAGGCACGCGTGGTCAAGGAGGAGATGCTCTTTTCCGTGCGCCAGAAGGTCCAGGATCTCTTGACCCAGCTGGCCGTCAGCATTCAGGGCTACCTCGCTCTTGACGTCGTGCGCAAGAACAACCTGGAGCTGATTAAGGGTGTGGATCGCGCCACCACCAGTACAGTCTCTGCCCTGCGCACGGCCGTGATCGTGGCCCAAGCGCTGGCCAACCAGAAACTGGTTTTGGATCAGATCTCGGCCCTCAACGCTACGACTGGCAAGATGATTACGTCAACGTCCGCCATGCTGCGCAGCCAGTCAGCGGAGGTCTACCAGCAGGCTTCCAGCGCATCCGTAAGCCTGGAAACGTTGCAGCAGGCCTTCAAAAACATCTACGAGACCATCGATATGATCTCGACCTACAAGCTGCAGGCGCTGGACACGATGCAAAAGACAGTGGATACACTCAGCGCAGAAGTCACAAAGGCCAAGGGTCATCTGGACCGGGTACGCTCCGAACAGGCCGCGGCCGCGGTTTCCACTGTGGATACTGAGACAGCGGCAGCAGGGACCAGCGGCGACACCACAGCAACGGTCAATTTCTAAGCCATGGAACGTCTCAGCCATGGAGCAGAAGCCGGTTCACCAGCGCCGGCGCACACACATTACTCAAAGCGAGGCACACTCATATGAGCATCCGTAGGGCACTGGGCATGGCTTTGTGGTTGGCCATTGTGCTCTCATCCATTGCGGCCTGTTTTGGCGGTGGCGGTGAAAAGCTGACTGTTCTAGCCGGTTCGGAACTAAAGGATTTGGAACCCTTCTTCGAGCAGATTCAACGCGAGACGGGTGTCCAACTGGAGATGAAATACACAGGAACACTTGACGGCGCCGACCAGCTGACAAGCGGCGTTGATGTGGACCTGGCCTGGTTCTCCCACGCCAAGTATCTGACCCTCCTGGAAACGGTCAACAGCCGCATCCGTGGCCAGGAGAAGATCATGCTCTCCCCAGTTGTACTGGGCGTGAAGGAGAGCAAGGCCCGCGCGTGGGGCTGGATCGACAACCCAGAGATCACCTGGGAAGATATCGCCGCAAAGGCGGCAGCCGGGGAGCTGCGCTTTGCCATGACCAACCCTGCAGCCTCCAACTCTGGCTTCACCGCGTTGGTCGGCGTTGCGTCCGCCCTGTCCGGCACCAGCGACGCTCTGCAGGTGGAAGACATCAAGACCGAGGCCCTACAGGGCTTCTTCAAAGGCCAGGCTCTGACAGCCGGCAGCTCGGGCTGGCTGGCCGATGCCTATGTGCGTGAGCAGGCAAACCTTGACGGCATAGTCAATTATGAATCGGTGCTGCTGGCCCTGAACAAAAGTCACAAGCTAACGGAACCGCTCTATCTGGTTTACCCGCGTGATGGGATCATTACGGCCGACTACCCGCTGATGCTGATCAATCCTGACAAGCGGGAAGCGTATCAGAAGCTGGTGGACTACTTGCGTTCCACCGACATGCAGCGGCTGATCATGGAGCGCACACTGCGCCGGCCCATTAACCCCCAGGTCCAGCTAAGCAGCGACTTCGCCAACCAGATCCTGGTAGAGCTCCCGTTCCCTAACAGCGTCGCCGTGATCGACAGCCTGATCTACGGCTATCTGGACGAACAACGCATTCCCTCCCATACCTTCTATGTGCTCGACGTCAGTGGATCCATGGAAGGCGACCGTCTCGACGCGCTCAAGACCGCGCTCCACGGCCTAACTGGACTCGACAACAGCCTCACCGGCCAGTTCTCGCGCTTTCGCAGCCGCGAACGGGTTACACTGATCCCCTTTAGCGATCACGTGGAGGATGTGCGTTTCTTCACCGTCGACGATCCGGCAGAAGGCAGCGCTTCCATGGACGCGATCCGGCAATATGTCAGCCGGCTACAGGCGGGCGGCGGCACCGCGATCTATACGTCACTGGAGCTGGCGTATTCTGAAGCGCAGGTCGCCTATGGCAGCAACCCCGATCGCTACTATTCCGTAGTGCTTATGAGCGACGGCGAGAACAATGAGGGAGCCTCACTTGGCGACTTCAGGCGCTATTATCAAGGCTTGCCCGCCGAGCTGCAGCAGATACGCACCTTCACGATCCTCTTTGGCAATGCCAATGCAGGCGAGATGCGGGAGATCGCCGAGCTGACCGGTGGGCGTGTCTTTGATGCCCAACACGAAGCGCTGAGTGCGATCTTCAAAGATATCCGCGGCTACCAGTAGCGTGTAGCAAGGGGCCCGGCTACCCCAGCTGGCCGGGCCCCCAGTTGGAGAACGATGATGCGCAGGACCGAGAGAATCTTGTTGTTCCTTTACAGTACGGCCAACATCGTAGGCTCTATTCTGGCCCTTGTGGGCCTGGCGCTATACTTCACCGGTATCATCGGCCGCTATTGGCTGTTGATCGTCGTTGGCCTCTATCTCATCGGCGTGCTGCTTACGCCCAAGGATACTGCCTACGACCTCGCCATCGAAAGCCAGCTCTCCGTCGATGAAATCCGCAACGAGCTGAACGAGCTGGTCCGCAGGATTCGCAGGCGGCTGCCGCCCGAGATACTGGCCAAGGTCGAAAGCATTAAGGAGTCGATTTTCTCGATCCTGCCCCTTTTGGCAGACGCAAACGCCGGTGACCGCAATGTCTATGTCATTCGCCAGACCGCGTTCGCCTATTTGCCCGAAGCCCTGGAACATTACCTCAATCTGCCGCCCGCGTTCGCCAATGTCCACCCCATTCGTGATGGCAAAACCGCGCGCCAGCTGCTCCACGAGCAATTGGAGATCCTGGATCGTGAGATGCAGGAGCTAGTCGTCGACATCAGCAAAAACGACACCCAGAAGCTGCTCGCACATGGTCGCTTCTTGGAACAGAAGTTTGGCAACATGGATCTGTTTGGGGATTTTGTGCCCAATAAACGGACACCCGTTGCGCCCGGGGGATGACGGATCGTGCACCGCGAAGCTCTTCTCCGGTGGCTCGATGACCGGCTTCAACGCGTCGAAAGAGAGTTCACCATCCATGCTGGTGGCAAGACGACGTGCCAGCTACACAAATCAGCGGAGACGACAGACCGCCTGAAATACGACGAAGGCCAGCTGGTCGCGCTCCACAACATCCGTCGCGCCCTGCAGCAAATAGAGGCCTGGCATCCGGACACAGCGCAGACGCTGGTTGAAGACGAACGGGCGCGCTGGGACCGGATGTTGAACACCTACCGCGCAGCCGCACGCCCGGCACCGGCCTGGCTGGCCTATAGCCAGGGTGGACTCGATGCCCTGGAAGCTCTGTTATCCGTCTTGGGTGATGGCCGCCGCGACGACAGTTGACACAGGACGAGCCATAGCCAGCAGATTCAGGATGCGTTTGCCCCTGTGCGTGACAGCTTCGTCGCTATTCGCTGGTCCCGGCAAGCAACCCCGCACCAATGAGCCCACTGTCCGCGCCTAGGGCCGTCGGCACCAAAGGGATAGCATGAAAAGAAGGCAGCGTATGGCCGTAGAATGCCGTGCGCACCGCGGCCAGATAGCGTTCCCCGAGCAGGCCGGCACTGCCTCCAATCAGGATCGCTTCGGGCGCCAGCACGTGCGCCACCCCAGCCAGACCGCGCCCCAACCACAGTGCCGCCTCCTCCACAGCCGCAACGGGTTCGCCGCTCACATAGGCGGCTGCAAGCGCGTGAATTGAGTCATAGCCGCTGCGCGCCACCATGACACTGGAAGCGGCATAGGCTTCCAGGCAGCCCGACAAGGGCTCCGTACAGGGAGGGCCGCCTTCGGGGACCATACAGAGCTGGCCGATCTCGCCGGCGCCGCCGGCCAATCCGCGGTAGAGCCGCCGGTCGATCACGATGCCGCCACCGATTGCCGTGCCCACAGCTGCCAGCAAGAAATGGCGATAGGGACGACCCGCGCCCGCGCTGGCTTCGGCCAGCGCGAAACAGTTGACATCGTTGTCCACGACCACGGGCCTGCGCAGTTTTGCAGCCCGGCGCCGGCCGGCGGGAAAGCCGGTCCACCCCGGCATAT
>JACFMY010000470.1 GCA_019455155.1 Caldilineaceae bacterium | reverse complement strand
CAATGGGGTGGCCTAGCTCCGCAGCGCGCTGGCGAATGCGCTGCCACAGATCAAACCGGTAGGTTGCAACGTCCAGGCGAAACCCGTCGACGCCGTAGTGCTCCACGGCGTGGACCCACATCTCTACCCACCAGTCGTCCAGGTCTGGATGGTGACCTGCCCAATCGAAGTCCGTCATGCCCCATGAGCCGCCTTTAAACCAGTGGGGGTTCTCTTGCACGAGCGGGCTGTCGTTCATGACGCCATGGGTAACCACTTCCAGCAGCACCTTGATGCCGTGGTCGTGGGCGGCAGCCACCAGGGCGCGCAGATCATCCTCGCTGCCTAGCGACGGATCGATAACGTCGGGCCTCACCACCGCATACTGCGTCCAGATATTGTAGAAATGGTCCGGATCGGCCAGGGAGTGTCCGGTCAGCCAGATCCCTGTTATGCCCAGATCTTTGAGATAGGGCAGCTTTGCCCGCAGGCTCTCAAAGGTGCCAGATTCCGGTCCCGCGGGCGATGTAAACGCCTTGGTCGCAATCTCATACAGAATCAGATCTGGCAGCCATTCAGGCGGCGGAATCAAGGAAACATTCGATTGTTGTGATGGCTCTTGTTGCGTGGCCATGTCATTCGCTCTCAGTCTCGTTATGAAAGTGTCCATGTGGCAGGCAATGTTGTCCGCCGGGTGTACGCACACAATATCGTCCCATCCCGCGAAAAGTCCCGGCCGGCCTGCCCAACCCATCCTTGACGCGGCATTATCCCTTTACCGCGCCGGCCGTGAGCCCGCGCGTGATGTAGCGCTGCAGCAACAGCGCCATGATCATAGTCGGCACAATGTACATGACGGCCGCAGCCGAAAGATTGTCCCACCGCACGCCATATTGCAAATTCATCTGGGAGAGCGCTACGGGCATGGTGAGCAGATTCGGCGTCGAGACAAGGATCAGGGACAGGCCAAAGTCATTCCAGCTGAAAAGGAACGAAAAGACCGCGGCCACGGCCAGGCCCGGCGCGGCCAGCGGCAAGACGATGTGGTAGATCACGGTGAGCCGGTTGCAGCCGTCGACGAGGCCCGCCTCAGCCAGCTCCACGGGGATATCCTGAAAGAAACCGTACATGATCCAGATGACCAGCGGGATCTGGACCACCGCGCAGTGGGCCAGCACGAGGCCAGCCACGTTGTCCACCAATCCAATGCGTGAGAAGAGCAAATAGAGGGGGATGCTCACGCCGATGGCTGGCAGCATGCGCAGGGCCAGCGCAAAGAGGAGGCCGAAACCGCTGCCCCGAAAGCGGTAGCGTGTGAAGGCATAGGCCGCCAGCGAACCGACAATGAGGGAGAGCGCGGTCGAGAGCAACGCGACGCGCAGGCTGTTGCCCAGATAGCGAGCGATGGGATACGTGTCCAACACCGTGGCATAATTCTCCAGCGTGGGACGGGTCGGCAGGCCGATATTGAGGATCTCTGCCGGCGGCTTGAGGGAACCCAAGACCAGCCAGAAGATCGGGAAGAGAAAGACAACCAGCCCCGCAAAGACGATGCCGTAGCTGGCAATCAAGGTCAGGCGGCGCAAACGTTTCATGTCGCTTCTCCTTGACCACGCAACGTGCGAATCAATACGATAGCGAAAACAATCAAGATTCCGGTCATGATCCAGGCCGTGGCCGTGGCCCGGCCCATGGACAACTCGGTGAACGCGGTTCGATAGGCAAAGAAGGAGAGCACGTCGCTGCGCAAAGCCGGCCCTCCCTTGGTCATGATGTACACGACATCAAAGACGCGGAAGGCGTCCATACCGCGCAACAGCAGCGCCACCATGATCACGGGTCGCAACAGCGGCAGCGTAATACGGCGAAAGCGGTAGAGAAAGCCGGCCCCATCTATCTGCGCGGCTTCATAGAATTCGTGGGGAATGGCAAGCAGCCCTGCCAGGAGCAGGATGATTAAGAGCGGCGTTGTAGCCCAAATATCGACAAGTATGATGCTGTAAAGCGCCAGATTTGGATCGGCCAGCCAGAGCGGCGGCCGGTCGGTAAGCCCAACCGCCCGGATCAGGTAATTGATCACGCCCAGCTGATCGTTGTACATGAACTTCCACATGAGCCCCATCACAACCGGCGCCAGCATCATGGGCAGCGTCAGCAACATGCGGATGACGCCCCGTCCCTGTTCGATGTTGGCCAGGGCCAGGGCAAGGGCCAGGCCGAACACAAACTCCAGGGGCACTGCCAATCCGGCGTAGATCACTGTGTTTCGCAACGCCCGCTGGAATTCCTGGCTGCCCAAGATCTCCATGTAGTTGCCCAGCCCGACAAACTCGAAGTCCTGCGGCCGGGGCAGATAGAAGTTGTGCAGGCTCATGTACGCCGAATAGAGCAGAGGGTAGATGTAGACCGCCAGCAGAATCGCCAACGCGGGCAGGACGAGCAGCCGGCCAAAAGCCGCGTTGCTCAGGCTCCACGACCTGCGCTGCGGCTGGAGATCCTCGCCGGATGCTTTGTTCGAAGCGGAGTCTGAGATTGTGGTCATGAGTCCATCGAGCTCCAATCGAGCTTTTCCATCGACAGACGGCAGCTGTCTGATTTGGCTTTACCGGCGCGCCGGTGCGAAGACCGGCGCGCCGGCAAAGCTCATGGTTCTGGACGACTACTACTGTCCCTGCAACGCCGGCAGCAACTCCTCATAGAACTTGTTCTTGGTCAAGATGTCGATGGCGGCCTGATTGGCTTCGTCCAGCGCGGTCTGCGGGTCCTTTTCACCGATGAGCGCCTGCTGGATTGCCTGATACTGGGCCTTCTCAATCTCCATCCACGACGGACCGGTGTCGAGCCACTTCACGCCCCGGCCGTCCGCCAGGTTTTCCCCAATGGCCGCGTACAGGACCGGGTCCTGCTCGGCCATGAGCGCGGAAACCGATTTGCGCACCGGGTTGCCGATGCCGGCGCGGGCATAGGTCAACGACGCGTCGGGCGAGCCCATCCACTTGGCAAAGGCGATGGCCAGATCGGGTGTCTGGCACATCTGGAAGATATTCCAGGACCAGCCGCCGATGTTGCCGCCGTGGGTAACTTCGCCGGGCTTACGCCCCACCATCACCTTGCCCACAACCTGCGACTGGTTCGGGTCCTGAGCCAGCGCCCACATGTACGGCCAGTTGACGGCCATGGCCACGCGGCCCTGGATGAAGAGCGTATGGAACTCGGTGTAGTCATAGGTGGGCGTATCCTGCGGGTAGATGTTGTGCTCGCGGAAGTTGTCTACCACCCAGGCAAGGGACGCCACAGCCTCCGGCGTGTTGAGGGTGGGTTGGTAGTTCTCGTCGAGCAGATCGCCGCCGAACGCGTAGAGGTAGTTATACCATTCCCAGGTCGAGGCCAGTCCGGCAGTCCCCTTGAAGGCGGAGCCGAAGACGTCGATGTTATTGGGATCGAAACCCTCCTCACCAGGGTGCTTGCCGTTGACATCACGCGTCAGCAAGATGGCGTATTCGCGGAACTCATCGTAGGTCTGCGGCGGCTTGGCCGGATCAAGACCAGCCTCTTCGAAGAGATCGGTACGCCAAAACAGCAGGTTGGTGTCGGCTATCTTGGGCATGCCGTAGAGCTCGCCGCCGATACTGTATTGCTGTACGTCGCCCTCGTAGAAGTCATCTACGTCTGGCGGGATCGGCAGCGGGATCAGGAAGCCGCTCAGACCATAATCTTTGGCGCCGCCCGCACCGGTCTCCATCATGCAATACTTGCCAGAGTTAGTGGACAACTCCAGGCGCACCTTGTCATACATTTCGTTCTCGGGCAGCGGCACGTAGTTGACCTTGGCGCCGGTCAACTCCTCAAAGCGCTCGCGTAGCGATTCCATGGCCATGCGCGAGTTGTCCGTGGTGAAATGCGAGGCATTGGCCACGACATTCATCTCCTGGCCGTCGAAGCGTCCAGGCGTGTAGTATGCGATAGCCTCGGGCGACATCTCCATCTCAAAGGCCACTTCCACAGCCGGCGCCTCAGTGCCGGCCGGCGCGCTGACCTGGGGCGCTGGTGCTGCACAGCCGGCCAGCAGCGCTAGCACGACGAGCGGGGCAACCAGCCAGGCAACCAGTTGCTGGCGAATCGGACGCTTGTGTTTCATTTGTACCTTCCTCCTGTGAAAATGAAAAAGCCGTCAATCAAGCTAATACATAGGGATGTCGGTCCACCTCCTCCCGGCACGTGCGCGTGAGCGAAACAAACAGTGAATAATCGCCCACAACAGCACGAAAATATGCTAACGCACGGGCAAGCAATACGCTGGTGACAGCCGTATGGAAGATTCACAACAGCCATCGCCTGCGGAGCAACTGGCGTTTCGCCGGTCGATCCCTCTACACGCCTAAAGGAAAACCAAAATCCGTGAATGCCTTATGATTTCGTCGCGGGTGAGGCGACTTCGCACCAAAACCTTCGCACAGAATGAACCAAAAGGAGGCGCATTATCCGCCATTCGAGACAGCGCTGTCGCGCGTCTCGGGTGTGCGCCTGGGAGCAGGTCCTGTCGAACGTCGAACGATCAGACGCGTGGGGAGAATCACGCCTTCTGTAACTTCGGTACCTGGGATGAGCTGCTCGATGAGCAGCGATGTTGCTGTGGTGGCGATCTCGTAAATGGGCTGGCGCACCGTGGTTAGGGGCGGGCAGATCTGCGACGCCACCGGGTTGTCGTCAAAGCCAACAACCGAGACATCGTGGGGGCAATGCCACCCTCGCTCCCAGATTGCCTGGATC
>JACFMY010000469.1 GCA_019455155.1 Caldilineaceae bacterium | reverse complement strand
AACACAGATATTGAGTGAGCTTCACATGGACCCAGAGGCATTAGCCGCTGGGCTGCTTCACGACGTGGCAGAGGACACTGAGTTTGGGGTCGAATATATCCGCAACCAATTCGGGGTTACGATTGCGCGCCTGGTCGACGGCGTGACCAAACTGAAAAAGATCCAGGAAAAAAAGAGCAGAACCGACGGCGCGATCAGCGACCAAAAGGCCGAGTCACTGCGCAAAATGATGTTAGCAAGCATCGAGGACCTGCGCGTGCTGATTATCAAGCTGGCCGACCGGCTGCACAATATGCGCACGCTGGGCGGCCAGAAGGAGCATAAGCGACGCCGCATTGCCCGTGAAACGCTGGATTACTATGCCCCCCTGGCCAACCGGCTCGGTATTTGGAAAATCAAATCCGAGTTGGAGGATCTGAGCTTCCGTTATCTAAACCCGGGAAGCTATCGAGAGATCAAGAACGCCATCCAGCAAAAAGAGAGTGACCGCCAGAAGCTGGTCATCAAGATTAGGGTCGAATTAGAGCGGGCATTGGCCGATGCCGGGATTCCAGCAGAGATCTACGGCCGCTCCAAACATATCTATTCCATCTATCGCAAGATGGAACGGAAAGGTGTGGGCTTCGACCAGATCTACGACGTGCACGGCTTTCGCATTGTTGTTGACAGCGTCGCCCAGTGTTATGCCGCGCTAGGTGTGGTTCACACCATGTGGCACCCGATCCCCGGCGAATTCGACGACTACATAGCCAATCCCAAAGACAATATGTATCGCAGCCTCCACACGGCAGTGCGCATCAAGAAAGATGGCCGGCCCGTGGAGATCCAGATCCGCACACATGAGATGCACGAGACCGCGGAACTCGGTATCGCTGCCCATTGGCAGTACAAGGAGCAAGCACGTCACAGCAAGGATGTGCAGGAAAAGATTGCATACCTGCGTAAGCTGATGCAGGAGCCCTTGGCCACCATGGACTCCAGCGAGTTCGTGGACGGGATGAAGACGGACGTCTTCAGTGATCGGGTGCTCGTTTTCACTCCCAACGCCGACATCATCGATCTGCCCGCCGGCTCTACCCCGATTGATTTTGCCTACGCGATCCATACCGAGCTTGGACATCGCTGTCGCGGCGCCAATGTGAATGGCAAGTTGGTCCCACTGGACTACAAGCTGCAGAACGGCGACCAGGTCTCCATCATTTCCGCGAAACGCGGGGGCCCAAGCCGTGACTGGCTCAATCCGGACCTCGAGTTCGTCGCCACGCAACGGGCGCGCAGCAAGATTCGCACCTGGCTGCGCAAGCAGAATCGTGATGAGAACATTCTGCGCGGGCGGCAGGCCCTGGAGAAGGAGCTACAGCGCCTCTCAGCCGATATGAGCTTTGAGACGGTCAGCAAACTGTTCAAACATGAGAATTTGGAAGATTTCCTGGCCGCGATTGGCTACGGTGACATCAATTCGCAGCATATTGCCGCCAAGGTCCTAGAATATGAGAGGCGAGAGCAGGAACGGCTGGCGCCCTATGACTATTTCGCCTTCCACACCGGGCTGGACGCAACGGAGCCGGATTATTCGTCATCGGATGGGCTGCGCGTACAGGGAGTTGAGGGTCTGCTCACGAACCTGGGGAAATGCTGCAATCCTGTCCCTGGCGACCCGATATTGGGATATGTCACGCGGGGGCGAGGGGTCACGATCCATCGCCATGACTGTCCTAACATCAGACGATTGGTCACCCAGGGCAGCGGCCGGATTATCGAGGTTTCCTGGACCACAAAGCAGGAACGCACCTATCCAGTCAAGATCCAGATTGGCGCCTACGATCGTTCTGGCCTTGTCCGCGACGTCGCCGCATTGGTCGCCGACGAGCACGTCAACATGCGCAACATCGAGGCGGTTACCGGCCAGAAAGACAACTTAGCCGTGATCACAGCCACCCTGGAAATCCAGGATGTGTCGCAGCTCACGCGCATCATGACCAAAATCGACCGGCTGCCGAACATCAAAGAGGTACGGCGCAAGATCGGCTAGGGACGGGCCACCGCTATTCCACGCTGAAACGATACCCTCTTCCGCGCACGGTTACCAGATAGGTGGGGCTGGACGGATCGAGCTCGATCCGCTCGCGCAACCAGCGAATATGGACATCGAGCGTGCGCGTATCCTCCATGAAATTGGTCTCCCAGATACACTGCATAATATCGCTGCGGGAGACCACCTCATTGCGCCGTTCCATCAGCATACGCAAGAGAGCGCACTGCTTCGGCGTCATGTGATACTGGCCCTTGGGTGTGATAACCGTCCGCGTATCCAGGTCAAGCCGGATGGGTCCAAGCGTGAGCAGATGGCCATTTACGTTGCGTAGCAGATCCATGATGACGCGTTGAATACGCCCTGGATCTGGATTGGCGGGCAGCGTGGCGTCAAAGCGGACATTGGCAGGACTATCCTCGGCGTCAATGGCCACCAGCTTTGCTGTTGGCCAGCGCTGATGTACGACGTTGCAGAATTCCAGCCGATCGCCCTGGGCTTTGAGCTCCACGAGCACAACGCGGGGTGGCTTGGACCGGGCCAAGCGCAGCGCCGCCTTTTGATTTGTCACCAAGTTCCATTCGATGGTTGGCAGACCGGCACGGCTGGCAATCAATGCCAGCTCAGCCATTACTTTCTGCAACGACGAAAGGATCTCGGCACGTTGCCTTCCTCGGGCCACGTATAGAACGTGGATAGAATTGTCGTCCGTCATGAATCGCTGCGTCCGATGCGAGGGAACCGATCTGGAGCCGTCTCGATTATAGCCGACTGGTCGCAATTGCGCAATGCACCGATCAAGGGCCCTTTACACTAAAATAGTTGCTTCCCGCCGGCAACGGAAAGGGCGCAGCGTACACCTGCACAGGGTATCCGCTGCGCCCTTGAGCCACTACAACTTTATGCGCGAAGCGATTCGAGCTCGTCGATGAGACCGCTTATCACATCAAAGCCACCCTGCCAGAAGACCGGATCTGTCATGTCAACGCCTGCTTCCCGCAGGATATGCTCGGGCCTGGCTGACCCACCATAAGCCAGGAGCTTGAGATAACCTGGCTTGAATGATTCTCCCTCTTCCTGATAGCGGCGATAGAGGGCAAGGACCAGCAATTGGCCGAAAGCATAGGCATAACAGTAGAAGGGCGTGTTGTAGATGTGGGGAATGCTCACCCACTCATGCTGGAACTCATCGGAAAGCTCGACACTATCGCCAAACTGCTCCCGCAGCAACCCGAGATAAAGCTCATTGAGCTTTTCGGGCGAGGCGTTGTTGAGAATCGAGGCGTGCGCGTCCTTCTCGAAAAGCACGAAGTAGACCTGACGCATGACGGTCGCGTACATGTCGTCTACGGCGGCGGCCAACAACTCACGGCGCACCAGGGGATCAGACTCCTCAGCCAATAAACGCTCCGTGAGCAACATTTCGGAGAAGACCGAGGCCGTTTCAGCTAAGGGCAGCGACGGGTGCTGCGTCAATATCGCGTGCTCTTCGGCCAACATGCTGTGGATGGCATGGCCAAGCTCATGCGCCAGCGTCGCTACATCGCGCACTTTGCCGGTGTAGTTCACCAGTACCCACGGGGTAAGGTCAGGAAGAATTGTCGAACAAAATGCCCCGCCGCGCTTGCCCTTACGCACGGCGCTGTCAATATGATTCTCAGCAAAGACGCGTTGTGCCAGGGCGGCGACCCTAGGCTCAAAACGCCGGAAGGTGTCGAGCACAAGCTCGACAGCAGCGCTATACTCTACGCGGCGCTCCGATGTTGCCAGAGGTGCGTAGATGTCATAACGCCGCAACTTCTTCATACCCAACCACTGTGCCTTTAGCTTGAAGTAGCGCTGGAAGACACCGACGTTCTGGCGCGCCACCTCTAGCAGCGCGTCTACGGCCGCGTCGGGAATGTCATTGGCAACGTTGCGCACGGCAATAGGGGACGTGTAGCCGCGCACCTGTACTTGCTCGTTATGCCAGTCGCGTACCCGGTTATTGTAGATTTGGGCCAGGATTTTGGCCTCTTGCCCATACACATGGTACAGCTCCTGATAGACAGCGGCACGCAGCTCTGGATCGGCTGAGAATGCGTAGCTCATAAGGGCATCGCGCGTGAGGGTCTTCACTTCGCCGTCGACGGCCAGATTGAACTCCAGACGGTTGGTTAACATCGTATAGATGGTCACCAACGCGCTGATGCCATCCGCGTCCTTCAGGTTGATGAGCTGCTCAGACTTCTCGTCAAGGGTATAGGGCTTGGTGCGTCGCAGATCCTCAAGATAGAAGCGATAATCAGGATAGACAGCTGCATCGGGCAGCAGCGGTTCCACGACATCGTCGCCCAGCCCCTTCCACCAGAGCTCAAAGAACAGCACCCGGTTCTGGATCGCGGTGAGCGCCTGTTGCATATGATTCTGGAACGTGGTCGCCGCCGATGATTGGGTGTCTGCCGCGAACCATAGATGGCCATAGCCGGCCAGCATATAAGCCTTGCGTATGATCGTCTCGTACCGCCGCACCATGTCGAGTACGCCATCAGGCCCTATGCCTTGGTCGAGATTCGAGCGGCGGCTTTCAAAGGCCACCACCTCTTGCTCCAACTCAGCCATCCGTTGGGTAACGAGCTCGTCTGCCGGCTCAGCTAAGAGTTCTGAGAGATCCCAGCCGGAGAGCTCATAACGGGGCTTAGCCATTGTAGTCATGAAATATTCCCCTTCGCTCACACTATGCA
>JACFMY010000468.1 GCA_019455155.1 Caldilineaceae bacterium | reverse complement strand
CGAGAAGGCGACAATCTCATCGAAACGGCGCGCGATCTCCTGGCGAGTTAGCCCGAGAATTGTGCCGTTCAAGAAGATGTTCTCACGCCCCGTCAGATCTGGATGAAAGCCAGCGCCCAGCTCGATGAGAGCCGATAATTGTCCATTGATCGTGATCTGCCCGGCGGACGGTTTGGTGATCTTGGCAAGCAGTTTGAGCGTCGTGGTCTTTCCCGCGCCATTGGGTCCCACGAGCGCCAATGATTCGCCGCGGTCGAGCGTAAAGCTGACATCGCGCAGGGCCCAGAAGGCTTCCCGGCTATTGTGGCCTGCTCCTCCTCCGCGCAGCCGGCGCTTCAACCAACCAGTAACCAATGCCGGCACGCTGACCCGGGTAAGCCCAAGCCGATATCGTTTCGAAACTGTGTCAAAGACAATCGCGTGTTCTGTCATGTCACCAATCTACTTATCATTATCAATGTATTGTGAACCGCGTGGGGTTCCTCTTTGCACTGTGGTCCTTGCGGCCCGCGCCTGCCTGCGCGCCACAACCGTTTCTCAAGCAACATGCCAGCGCTCTTCCTCATGCCATATCAGCTGGCTTACCCAACGAACGCCTACGCCGGCCAGTACGGCAAGTGCAGGATAGGCGAACAGTGCCGCACGGTCCACACTGAGCGCAGCGGCGGCCGGCACCAGCAAACCTAGGGGGACGGTCGCTATGACGATAACAGACCACCAATTTCTGTTTCTCATCAGGTACATAGCGCCCAATACTACGAATAGATAACAGAGCGCGAGCACGAGCAGCGTTACAGTCAGGACGGACGTTGGTATGGCAAGCGTGCTGGAGCTATCCGCCGCACCCGGCCAGAAAATCCTGAACGCATGGGCCGGCAACGATGGCACGAGGTCGCCAGATATCGCCTGGGCCCAAGTCGCCTTCCAGTCGGCCACGATGTTTCCATTCATCAGCAGAACCCAAGAAACGAACAGCAGGCCGAATATGAGCACGGTTGTGAGGGGCCAAAGGAGCCTTTGCCGCCAACCGTGGCCGCGCAAGATCCGGTGCAACAGCAGTGCGACAAGCATCAGCACCACCACCGAGAGCAATGCCGGTCTCAGATAGACAGCCAGGGACAAGATGAGCGGCAGCCACAGATTCGTGGATCGCCTGTCACGCCGCACGATGAGCAAGAATATGGCAATCGCAACCAGGCAAATGGACAATGTGTCCGGCAGCAGCGTAATCGACGCGGTGATTAGCTGCGGATTGAAGGTCAGGGCCAAACCCACTAATGTTGCGATCACAGTGCGCTGGCTAAGGTGCATGGTCAGCGAGTACGCAACCCAGATCAGCACAAGGTCGGCCAGAATCTGCACGACCTGAACCGGATACCAGCTGTGAGACAGCAATTGGCTCGCAGCCAGGAGCAGCGGATAGCCAGGAGCTTGAAGAGCTGTGGGACTAACGCCTTGAAAGGCAACGAAATCGCTTTGCAGCAGGCTTCGGGCCAACTGCACGTAGCTCGTAGCAGCCGCTTCAGGCGCCATGACCGCGAGGGATGTCGCTGCCCAATCCGGAGCCACCAGGGCGAACAAACGCATCAGAGCACCCAACACCAGCAACCCACCAAGCACCCACCAGTTGCTGCGGCGGCCTGCCTCCTCATCGTAGGCGATCTCGGGCGCTCTATCTTCCGGCAGATCGAGGATACCACGTTTGGTACGCAACAGGAGAGCAAGTCCTCCGATCGCGACCAGCACCAATACGACCGGAACAACGCCCGCGAGCAGGCCAAATGCCGGGCCGCTGGAGAATGATACGTACGTATCGCGGCTCCTCGAGAACTGCCTCGTCACCGGTTGTATGTTGCTGGCAATCAACTCTGCTTCGGGCGGGCTACTGGTCACAACTGGAACGGGCGTCGGCTGGATGGCAATGGCTGGTCGTGCGCTGGTCGGCAACGGAACAATGGGCGTCTCAGCCGCATCGACACGGGCGACGGAGAACCAGGTAAATGATCCCCGGTTGCCCGGATCGGTACGCCAGGTCAACAGGATCACGTTACCCTGAGCGACCGCAGCCCGTGCATCGTAGGGGTCGAAATCAGGTTTTTGAGGTCCCGAGACAACAGGCTGCGCGGCTGACCATTGGTTGCCAAGCCAGCTACTGTACCACATGCCGTGGGTGTCAAAGCCGCCCGTGTTATCTTTCGGAATACGTTGCCCAAAGAAGAGATAAAGCTGGCCGTCGCCGTCCTCAACCAGCGAGAGTGTGCCGTTAATGCCGATATGTTGGTTGAACGGCCGGAATGGGTTCGTCCACCGCTGTC
Organism: Caldilineaceae bacterium; assembly: GCA_019455155.1. GTDB lineage: Bacteria > Chloroflexota > Anaerolineae > Caldilineales > Caldilineaceae > JACFMY01. The sequence continues at coordinate 2,441 of JACFMY010000468.1, read as the reverse complement.
CCAGGTCATACGAGATGCGATACCAGAGCACAGGTGGGGTATAGCTGCCTTCCGCCGTGACGGGTTCAGGCAGCCCATTGTTATAGACGAGGATGACCTGGTCTCCGTGCTCGATTATTGCCGGCGTGCTGACACCGAGACCATAGGGCGTGTCTAGCACAAACGGCGTGCTCCACGAGCCACCATTCAGAGTGCTTAGCTGTGCATAATAGCCCGCTACACTGCGCCCGTCTCTATCGGTCACGTTCCAGACCATGTGCAGAATGCCAGACTTGCCCAGCGACAGCGCAAAATTGAACACCTTCTGATCCAGGCGATAGGTGGAGAAGATCGGCGCCGGCTCCGACCATGTTATGCCATGGTCATAGGAGTAAAGCGCATAAAGGCTGTTGCCCTCTCCCAAATTGCCGCTGTACACAACGGCGAGATTTCCCTCGCCATCGCCGGCAATCTGCGCGACATCGGGCGTAATGGGCTTAGGCCCAATGGGCAGTGGTTCCGCCCAGGCATGCGCGTTGCCGGCATTGGCTGCCAATACCCAGCTGTAGTAGAGATAGGCATCCTGCTCGTCACCACCATAGAAGATGAGATGCATGATGCCCGCCGGATCCAGGAAGACCCCCTTAACACGCGCCTGTTGCTTGAGCGGCGACAGTAGAATGTCGTTAGGTTTGGTCCAACCACCGTCCAGGGTCCACTGGCGATAGAGAATAGCGAAGTTACTGTCCGGGCCCGGTTCCTCGTCTGTATCCAGCGGTTGGGTTACAAACGCGTGAACTGTACGGTTCTGGTCAGCCACCAGCATAGGAGGCAGAACACCAACCGCGTAATCTGGGATCGGCTGCTGTGGCATCCAATCAAGCCGTGCCTGAGCCAACCCAGTCGCTGGCAGCGCGGCCAGGAGTGTTAATCCAACGAATAGACTGAGCACGCGAATCATGATTCGCTGCCAATTTGCGCACATAACTTAACGCCTACTGCAATGGGCCGCTCTGGGCAATGAGCACGATGCCGGCGCAGATGGCGGCAATGCCTGCCCAGCGCAGCAGCGGTACCGTCTCTCCCAGCCCAAGCCAGGAGACGAGCGTAATCAATACGAAGTTGAGAGCCAGAAAGGGATAGGCATAGCTGAGATCCATGCGTTTCAGCACGGAGATCCAGGCCAGGGCTCCTACACCGTAGAAGAGCAACCCCAGCAGGATTAACGGCGAGCCTACAATCATCAAGACCAGCTCTATGATCCCGCCATCGCCGCTGCTACCAGCCCGGTTCAAGCCAGCCTTCAGACAATATTGACCAGCGACACCTGAGGAGATCGAGATTAGAATCAGCCACCAAGCCTGGCTAAGTTGTTCGCTCATTAGATTGTCAATTACCTGTATAGATCGGTTCCGGATCATCGCGAATCTGTTGTAGCACCTGCTCCACACGCCTGGCTTCTTCGGCGGCCCCCAACGAGCGATACCACCACAGACGAGCCTCCAATTGATATTGATCGTCGTTTACTGATTGCCAAAGCTGCGCGGCCTTGACGCTGTCACCCAGTACCGCATAGACTTCACCCAGCAATTGACGGATCGTGCGTTGTTCTGGCGCCAACGCACGCGCGGCCTCCAGGTTTCCCAAGGCAGCCGAATAGTCACCCAGGGACAGATAGATCTGGCCAAGCCGCCGATGGACTGTGCTGTTCAGCGGATCCTCGGCCAACGCCATCCGGTAATAGGCAATCGCCGGCGCCAGATCCTTTATGTGGTTTCTCCGCACTCGATCCTGGATCAGCCAACGCTCCCACTTATAGACAGAAAGCTCGGCCTTGGCCTGAGCCACCGCGCCCAAATTCGCGTACAGGGCGGCCTCCGTTTCTGGCCGTAACCACATGCCCAAGATCAACAACAGTGGGGCGACCCCCATCAAAACGTCGCCAGGCCGCACTCGACCCGGCCGTTCTCTCTCACGGTGTATCGGCTGAATACGCTGGTCAGCCAAAACCCAGTTGAAGCCCACGGGCACGAAGATGAAAATAACTTGCCAACCCACGTACAGGTCCGAGTCAAACAAGCCGTAAACCACCAGCGCGACGAGGGAGGTCATGGAGGCCGCAGCCACCGTCCGGTACCGGGAAGAGGTCATCGTTGTCAAGATGCCAGCAGTACCAGCCGCTAACACGATACAGCCAAAGCCCACAACTCCGATTATGCCCTGCTCCAGGGCGATCTGTATGAACAGATTGTGGACGTGATAGAGATAAGGAACGTGCAACAGGTACAGGTAGGACGACAAGATCATCTCAGACGTACCCAATCCGGCGCCGGTAAACTGATAGTCACCGACGATTGTCAACACGTCACGCCAGATCACGATTCGCGAGGACATCCACTGTGCCAATCCCCCCAGCGAAGCAGGAACGACAGGAGTGAAAACCAGAAAAGCATAGAGCGCGG
>JACFMY010000467.1 GCA_019455155.1 Caldilineaceae bacterium | reverse complement strand
TACGGGGTACGATATTCACAATCTCTTGGGCCGTGAGGATGCACGTCTCGACGAACGATGTGCCAATGGCTGCCAGCTCACCGGCCAGGCTGGTAGGCGCGCCCGCTGTACTGTTTTCCTGGACGCCATCCGCGACGACCTGGTTCATGGTGCTGACGATAACTTCTTTGGCGACCATGCCGGTGAGGAGCGAGCCGGTAGATTGCCAGTTGCCGAAACCTGCCGGTGCAAAGAGAGGCGCCAATGTACGGCTGGTGGCGCCAAAAAGGCTCTCCTCCGGCGGCACCGCGTGAAACTGCCCCGCGCCCGGAAGAGGAATGGCGAGCAGCAGCCAGATCACAAAGGTGCTGGCAAGGATCACGGTGCCGGCTTTGCGCACAAAGCCACTGGTCCGTTCCCACGTCTGTCGCCAGACATCACGTAGATGTGGCGCCCTGTAAGGCGGCAATTCCATGACAAAAGGCCGGGGAGGCGTGTTCCCATCCACTGTGATGCGCAGGGCGATCCCAGTCACCAGCGCGACCGCGATGCCCAACAGATACATGGCAAAGATCAGATTGCCGGACCGGGAGCCAAAAAAGGCCGCGCCGATCAGTACATACACAGGCAGCCGCGCGCCGCAGCTCATGAAGGTCAAGAGAAAACCCGTCCGCTGGCGGTCGTGCATATTGTCCATGGCCCGGGTGGCATAGACAGCGGGTACGGTACAGCCGAAGCCCACGAGCATGGGCAGAAAGCTTTTGCCGTGAAGGCCCATGGTGCGCATCACCCTGTCCATGACAAACGCGGCCCGCGCCATATAGCCTGAATCTTCGAGGATGCCGATGGCGAAGTAGAGGGTCATGAGTACCGGCACGAAGGCCAGCACACCGCCGACGCCAGCGATCAGGGCATCTACGATAAGCGACTCGGCCCAGCCGCCGCCGAGGCCTAGCGCCGCCATGAGCGCACTGGCCCCGCGCGCCATAGGTCCGCTGATGATGCCATCTACCCAATCCAGCGTTGGGGCGCTCACATTGGCAATGAACTGAAAGACGATCCACATAATGAACAGAAAGATGGGGACGCCCCACACGCGGTGGGTGAGCACGCGATCGATCTGCTCGGAGCGTCGCATAATCGCGCGGGCGGGCCGGGTGACCGACGCGGCGACCACGCGGCTGATGAAGGCGTACCGCTGGTCCGCGATGAGCGTTTCCGCATCTTCGCCGTAGGTGCTTTCGACCCGGGCCATGGCGGCACGCGTCGCCGCCAGCAGGTCGACCTGGCCGGCTTCCTCGAGCTGGGCCACGATCCCGGCGTCCCACTCCAGCAGTTTGATGGCCAGCCAGCGGGGCAGGTATTGGTCCGCCAGCTCCGGTCGTCCACGAATCGCCGCCTCCAGCGCGTCGATTTCACTGTCCAGGAGCTCGCCGTAGGAGATGGGCAACGGCCGCTGCGCTACACGGGCGTCTGGCTGGGCGGTGGCTTGCTCTATCGCTTGTTTGAGTGCTGCAATGCCGAGCCGGTGACCGCCGGCCGTCTCGATGACAGGGATGCCAGACAGCTCCTGAGCCAGCCGTGCCACATTGATGGCCAGGCCATGGCTATGGGCGATGTCGGTCATGTTGAGGGCGAGGATAAGGGGCGTCTCCAGCTCGAGCAACTGGGTCACCAGGTACAGGTTGCGCTCCAGATTGGAGGCGTCGGCCACGGCCACCACCACGCTGGGGCGCTCGTTAACGATAAAGTCGCGGGAAATGAGCTCCTCGATCGAATAGGCGGTCATGCTGTAGGTGCCGGGCAGATCGACGACGACGATCTCCTGGCCGGCCAGATGCAGCCGACCTTCCTTCTTCTCAACTGTTTTGCCCGGCCAGTTGCCTACATGCTGGCGGGATCCGGTGAGTGCGTTGAACAGCGTGCTTTTGCCGACATTCGGGTTCCCGGCCAGGGCGACCGTCATCGCGCGCGCCACCATAAGGGGCTACTCCTCAGCATTCGTAATCATATTTGGTATTTGATAATCCTGGTGTGCCATGGTGGCACATTGGGGCCCGTCTGGACCTGCGCACAGTGAACAGAGTTCGCGCGTCATGGCTCGATCTCGATCAGCTGTGCTTCTGTGCGACGCAGTGACAAATGATAGCCGCGCACCGCATATTCAACTGGGTCGCCCAGCGGGGCTGTCTTGACCATCTGGATCGTGCAGCCGCGCACCATCCCCATATCCATCAGGCGGCGGCGTAGCGCGCCTGTGCCGCCGATGCGGCGAATCACTGCCCTTTGTCCGGCTTCGAGCTGGTCGAGGGTCATGGCAGTTGATCCTCCCGGCATGCGTCGCACAGACCGTCTACGCAGAGGCATGCCGTCTGCACGTCAGCGTTGAGCCGTACGCCCAGTTCTCGGAGGAAGCTGTTCAGGGACGGTGTGCGAAAAGGGATGACACGGTGGCATTTGCGGCAGGTGAAATAATATTGTTCGCGGCGCGTCGCGACGCGGTAGTATTTCCGCGCGTGGTCACGCTCCCGGTAGTGAGGCGTGACCAGCTCGGCTTCCTCAAGCATATGGATCGTGCGATAAACCGTGGCAAGGCTGATCGTGGCGTCCTGTTTGATCGCGCGTTGGTAGATGGCGTCGGCATCGATGGTGTCGTCTGCCTCGGCCAACAGGTCAATAATCAGGCGCCGCTGCCCGGTCATGCGCCCGCCATTGTGGCGGATGGCCTGGTGGGCCTGCTCCTGGAAAGACATGGAGTCTCCTCGTTGTTATTGCGAGTCATTATCAACAAGGAGTATAGAGATAGCAGAGGGGAGGTAGGAGTGACGAATGTCCCTAAAAGGGCAGTATGATTGGTGACAAAGCTATAGCCCAGCCCGAGAGTTGACCTTGTGGTCACGCGCCACGGGCGGGATTAGCTCGCACTTGTTCATTCCGTTACTGCGCCCACTGTTTCATGTACAGGACGCGTCCGGCTGTTTGGATCAGCTACCAATCGGCCTCTATGGGTTGGCTGCGGTCCTCAGTGGCCACCAGTACGTCCAGTAGAAACTCCTGCAACTCTGTACGTAGTGTGCGGTGGGCAGGGTCGCCCCAAAGGTTGTTCAATTCCTGTGGGTCGGCTGCCAGATCATAGAGCTCGCCAGTGCGCGGTTGACCGCTGGCAGGCATACCATGATATACGACGAGCTTGAAAGCGCCCTTACGCAGCATTGTAACATGTTGGGGTGGGTTGTAGTCTCTAGCATAGACGCTGTTGCGATACTCGCACAGCACCCAATCACGAGGGGACGATTCCGAGTTCCCACGGGCGACGGGCAAGATACTTGCCGCCTGGTTGCGAGGCAATGGAGCCAGACTCGCAGCCTCCAGAAAAGTGGGACAGAGATCCATCAATTGGACAAGCTCGTGACGCCGTTCCCCAGCAGGCAAATGACCCGGCCAGCGCATTATCAGAGGCACCCGGACCGCTCCCTCTGAAAGGATCGGTCCCTTCAATAGAACGCCATGGTCGCCTAGCATTTCGCCGTGATCGCTAGTAAAGACAACAACCGTGTCATTCTCGAGACCGAGGAGCTTGATTTGCTCGAGAATCCGGCTGACTTTGTCATCGATCAGCGTCACCATAGCATAGTAGGCAGCAACAATCTGTTGAATCTCCTCTGGTGTGTGGTCGACAAAGCCCCGGGCATGACCCGCATAGCTTTCACGCGAGGCAGCCTGGAATATCGGCGGTTTTGGCGCAGTTGAAGCTGACGCCTTGATGGGTCGAGGCAACTGCGCCGGATCATACCGGTCAAGGTATTCTTGCGGCGCAACAAATGGGTGGTGAGGATCAAAGAAATTGACCCAGAGAAAGAAGGGCTTGTCTGGCGCGCGGGCTGAAGTCAAGAACTCGATGGCCTTTTCAGCTGCCCAGTGGCTGTAATGCGCTTCAGTTGGCATTTTGTCGAACAACACCGCCTCATGTAGGCCCTCACTGTGCCCGCTATCGGCAATCGCTTGCGCGTACAGCTCAGGATGATGTTCTCGCAACCACTGATGGTACATGTTGTCCGGCGACCCCTGTGAAGGATCATGTGCCCATTGAAAATAGCGAAATCCATCGTTCAGGCGTTTTTCCGTGCGACCACCGAATGCTGGTGACAGATGAAGCTTTCCAATCAAGCCGCAGTCATAGCCGTTGTCTGCCAGAGTCTGCGTGAAGAGCTCCTCATGGTCAGGTATGGTGTTGCCATTCGTCCATAAGCCATGGCTGTGAACGTAGCGACCCGTCATCAGGCTGGCGCGCGAAGGGGAGCAAATGGGATTCTGGACATAACAGTTCTCGAACAACACACCTTCGCTGGCCAAACGATCCAGTGTTGGCGTCTCAACATATTGATTGCCGTAACAGCCGAGGGTGTCGAATCGCTGTTGGTCGGTGCAAATTAGAAGTAAATTGGGACGGTTCTGCGCTGACATGAAGGGTTCCTATACATGATGAAGAGTGATGAACACTTCCGCTATCGTGCTAGTAATCTAGGCATCCTACCCTTTGACCGCTCCCGCTAGCAGCCCTTTCACGAGATACCGGCGCACAATGACAGCGAACAGTAGGACAGGAATGAGGATTAGCACCGCGCCTGCGGCCACGCGACCCCATTCGATGCCTTCATATGCCATAAAGTTGGTGATGCCTACGGGAGCTGTGCGCGCGTTGTAGCGAGTGATAACCAAAGCAAACAAGAACTCGTTCCAGGAAAACAGAAAACTGAGCACAGCGGTAGTTACCAGACCGGGAG
>JACFMY010000466.1 GCA_019455155.1 Caldilineaceae bacterium | reverse complement strand
ACGGACCGCACCGACATCCTCGTGGCCTACGAGGTCTGCCGCGCCCTCTTCGATCTGGAGGGCGCGCGGGCGGCCCACCACGAGGCTGCAACGATCAGCGAGCCCATGCACTCCCCTATCTTTACCCAGATCATCCTGCCGGAGCTGTGCGCGGACTACGTGTTGGGCGAGGAATGGACCGCCGCCCACGCCTATGCCCAGCAGGCCCTTGCCACCCATGACGATACCTGCCAGCCCGGCGCGCTCATTCGCCTGTATGAGATTGAGGCTCTGGTCCACGCCGGCGCGCTGGACGTAGCAGCGGGAGCGGTTGCACGGCTGGAGGCTGTGACCAGGGACAACTCGCGCTATCGTGTGGCTTATCTGCGCGCGGCGGGGGCGTTGGCGCGCGCGCGAAGAACGGACGCCGCGCGGCGTGAGGCCGTTGCGTACCTGGCCGAAGCCGCGCAGTTGGCGACCGAAATCGGGCTACCCGGCGAGCTATGGGCCATCCACGCGGAGCTGGCCCACCGCTATGAAGCGCTGGGCGAGGCCGGGCTGGCACACGCAGCAGATGCGAACAGGGCAGCGATCGTGAAGGCGCTGGCTGCTCAGTTGGAGAGCGACGACCGGGATCGATTCATCCAGGCGACCAGCCATCGCTGAGCCACTGATCGCTGGACTCCTGCATTAGGGGGTGTTGCGCCACCAGGCGCGGGCCCGCTCCTTGATGGCGCGCTTTTCCTCATCGCCGGCCTGAGTCAACAGGTCTGCGGCAAAGGGGAAGGGGTGGACCGGCGGTGGATAGGCAAAATCATCGTAATTGTAGAGGTACGCGTCGCGGGGCGGCGCCGTGAAGCTTTGCCGCGCCATTGCACTGATCATAGCCAGCGCGGAGCCCGCGATCGTAAAGGGTGTGCTCTCGATGGAACGCTCGTCGTCCAATGCCTCCAGGAGCATAGGCATCAGCCTGGTCTTATGTGCCTGGGCGTTCTCGATCTGGAAGGCCAGGGCCAGCGCCGCCAGGTGCCTGACATAGCCCTCTCCATGCTCCAACAGCGGCCAAATGCGCTCCAGCTCGTCGCTCGCTCCCAACCGGCGCAGCGCGGTCGCGATCCAGATATCGACCACGGGGCCGTGGGTTCCGACCGCACGCCGTAGCGGCTCCCGCGCCTGTTGGCCAAGCTCCAGGATCAGATCATAGGCGGCATCCTTGGCCACGAAGTCCGCCGCGGTGAGCTCCGCGACGAGCGCGGGAACGGCTGCCGCGCCCAGGTCCAACAGCGCCTGCCGCGCGCGCTGCCCGGCTTCCACATCGGCCGAGGTAAGCTCGCGATCGGGTAGGGGCAGCGTCTCCAGATAGCGCCTGAAGAGCGCCGCCGGCTCCCGTGGATCCTCTCCCTTATTCATCTCTCTTTTCCCCCTGCCGGCAGCCGCCGCTGCGGCGCCTGTACGCGGCTACGGTAGCCGGGTACGCCTGACATTCGTAATGTTGTTGTGGTCCAGCGTAACTTCAACCCGGAAGCGGGTGCCGTCAGGGTAGCGGAAGACGACGGTGCGGTGGCCGTTCATTGTGCCGTCAGCATTACGCGTGGCGCCGACCAGGTTCGTGTCCGACTCTAGCACTGCGCCGATCATGCCCAGCTCAGCGGCCAGCCCTTCGCCGTGCGCGCCTGTCGTCGGCGAGCCATAGCCACGTTCAGCCGCGGTCGCGCCATGCTGTTTCTGACGCTGCTCGATCAGCTCATGAAGCAGCGCTGCCCGCGCATCCCAGCCCCGTTCGCCGATGCCCAACGCCTCGATGTCCGCAATGTCGATCTGCTCCAGGGCGTAGCTGCCCACGATGGGCACCCCGCCAGCCACTACGCTCACAGTTGTGGTGGCCGATTCGTTAATGATGGCGCGCAGACGGGTGATAAACGTCTGGTTGGCCGCCGTTGGTGGTCCTTCCAGGCCGGAGCTGACAATCTCCACTTCGCTTGCCGAGTTGAGGCGCGCCTGGAATTGGGGCGCCAATCCCGCGTTCATGACCGTAATCACCCGGTTGATGTCCGCGGCGTTGCCGGTCAGGGCCAGCTTGTGCTGGACGGAGATGGGCGCAGGCGACAGGATCTGGCCGGTGGCGAGCCGCGCGGTCTTACCCTGCTGCTGCACTACGTGGGCCAGCTCGTGGGCCACCAGGCGGCGGCCCGCGGGCGTATCCGCAGCATAGCGCTGGGGCGCAAAGTAAATATGCGAGCCGACGGTATAGGCCTGCGCGTTGGCCGCTTGGGCCGAAGCCGCGGCCCGGCTGTCCGTGTGGACGCGCACCTGGCTGAAGTCATGGCCAAAACGCGCTTCCATAGCCGCGCGCAGCCCGCGGTCAAGGGGGCGGCCGCCTGCCCGCGTGCTGGACGGCGCTGCCTCCGCATCGCGGCCCGCGGCCGGCGCAGACTGGCGCTCTGTGCCCGGGAGCAGACCGGAGGCATGTTCGCCGGAACCGCCGGCAACGTGCGTGGCAGCCCGGTCAGCCTCGCGTTCGTAGTGCTCCCCGCGCCTCCCTGGCCGCGCGATCCCGATCTGGCGGAAGTCGAAGCCGCGGCCGGACGTGGCCGTACTCTCCTGGCTCGGGTTTTGGACCTGCCGCTGCATGGCGGTCAATGGTGATCGGGCGCCGGTCGCGGTGGCGGAACCACGCGCAACGGGAGTGAAGGGTCTGGCTGGCTGAGAAGCTGGGGGTACTCTGTGCGAAGCAAACATGGGCATGGATCGACCTCCCTGACCGTGCTACCTGGCCTGCCACCGGCGGCAGCGGTAAACGACGGGCGCCCAGCAAGGATCGCCAGGGGAGCGGGGAGCGCGGCATCGATTATCTTCGCTGACCCGATGAGTTGATCCATTATCGCACATTGAGCCTCCATTTCAACCCCTATTTCGGACGGCTGCCGGGCTATCCCTGTACCCAGCACCCGATCTCAGCGCCTGGCCACGCTTGCCTTGAGATATAATAGAGGTATAGGCGAGGGTTTTGGTCCGAGAGGAGGTGCCCGCATGCTCAAGCCTGGGCGGATCCTACTCCTGTTGGCCTTGCTGGTTGCAGCGGTCGCGGCCTGCACCGGCGTCGGCGTGCCTGTGTGGCCGCGCGTGACACCAGCCGGCCCCGTGGCGTGCCCGTACGAAATCCGGACCTTTTCCGAGACATGGCTCGATACGTCCGTGTCCCTGCAAGAGCTGGAGATTGCCCTGTGCGAAGAACCAACAGTCCTCCGCCGCGTGCACGCCTGCCTGCAGCCAGATGATGAGATCTGGTACTTCACCACGCCGCCCGAAACCTGGCGGGCAGAAGTTGGCCGCGCCGGCTACGCCATCGTGCGTGACGGCGCGGTTGTCGGCGTCCTGCTCCACTGTGTCCAGTAGTCCGCAGAACCTAAGGCGGCACCCCCAGGTGCCTCAGAAGATCTTCTTCCAAATGTGGCCCCGGTACACCTCGGTAAAACCCATGGCATCGTAAAGCCGGTTGGCCGGAACCATGTCACCGGTGCCGACGATGACGTCCACGGCCCCGCGCGCCGCAAGCCGGCGCAGACCCTCTACCATCAGGGCGCGTGCCAACCCCTTGCGCCGGTGTTCAGGATGGGTGCAGACCGGCTCAAAGATGCCGCGGCGGTTTGTCTCGTCATAGGGGACGCCAACATAGGCGGCCAGGGAGCTGTCGGGCGCCTCCGCGACCAGGTCCAGATCGGCCACGAACGACGGCGCACAGCGGGTGAAGTTCTGGTACTCCTGCGCGTTGTGGAAGGTCCGGCCAAAGGCAGCGTTGAGCAGATCGGCCATGCGCTGGCATTCGGCGAGATCGTCAGGGCGGGTGGTGCGGATGTGGTAGCCTTCCGCGATGGTTGGCGGCGGCAGGGCAGGCGCCTGGCTGAATGGAAGGCGGCGCACCACGCCGCCATAGGGCGTTTGTTCATAGCCCCGCTCCGCCAACAGCTGCTGGCGACAGTCATCATATGCATACACGAAGATGGCCAGCTGGCACTCGCGGCCGTCAGGCGTTGGCACGGCCAGGTGCGCTTCGGCCCAGGCCACCAGCTCCTCTTCAAGATGGCGGTAGGCGGGATGCAGCTGGAGGTGCGCGTCGCCCTTGCCCTCCGGGTGCACCGCGCCGGCCAGCTCGCCTGCTTGCGTCTCCCACAGCTGGACCCGGGCGGCCCACTGCGGATCCCAGGCAAGATCGGCGTTGTAGAAACGCTGGCCATCCCAACGCCGCACGTCCCAGTTGAAATCGATGGGGGTAATCGCTACCGTCTCCACGAGCAGGCTGCGCACGCGCCAGAAGTCAGCTTCGTCACGCATGGGCCGGTCTGTGAAGATCACCCCGCTATGCTTGCCCATCATCTGCCTGCCCTCCTGGCGACACGCCCTGCGAGGATGTGGCCTGATGGTCTATCAATCCTCACCCCGTAGTAACGAATTTATTCGTTCTTCGCCTGGCCACAGCGACTGAAGCCGCCACTACCGAACGCCAAATTTGATGGCCGGCAGACCACTAATCCTCCGTCAATCCTCATTCCGTAGTCACTCGGTAGTAACGAATCTATCCGTTCTTCACCTGTCCACAGCGACTGAAGCCGCCACTACCGAACGCAAGTTAGATGATTGGCAGACCACTAACGGCCCCACCAGTTCAGTATGGTACTGCCGTCAGTGAAGCCCAGAGGCAAGAACGCGCCCAGGCCCAATACGACCAGGTTGTCCACAGCCAGAAAGACCAGCAACCACCAACCAACCCCGCCGCTTCCGCTCAAAACCAGGGCCCCCACCG
>JACFMY010000465.1 GCA_019455155.1 Caldilineaceae bacterium | reverse complement strand
TATGCGTAAATCGTAAAGTTTTGTGAATTATAACACGGACAATCAGGTGTAGCGGCGTTGCCGGGTCCGGGATTTACAGCCTTTACAAAACGTTTACAGAGCTGCCGAGTTGTTTACATAAGAATGGGACTTTTGACAGGATTGCTGGTGTGACATACACTGGCGGCCGGCGGTAAGCATCGCCAACAGACGGAACAGATTGCGGCGAGAGCACGTGGAGACTGAGGAGAATCGACTATGGCGAGACGGCGGAGCGCCGTGCGCATCGGCGTCACCGGGTTGGGCCAGCGCGAGGAGCTGGAACCCGGTGTTTTTATCAACACGCATTACCGGGGATGTACCCCTGGCTTCATCCATACCGAGGAAGGCATTATTCTAGTCGATGCCCCCTTGATTCCTGCCCAAGCCATTGACTGGCGCAGCCAGATCGAAGAGGAATACCCGGGTGTACCGTATCTGTACCTGATCAACACCGATCATCATCGCGGCCATGCGCTTGGCAACCAATATTTCATGCCGGTCAAGGTGCTTGCCCACGAACGGGCCCACAAGGAGATGTCCGGTTACACCGAAAACTTCAAGGAACGTGTGCGTAACAGCTTCAAGCGTGAGCCGGAAATCCAGGCCCAGCTGAACAACATCATCATCATCCCACCCCACGTCACCTTTACCCAACGGGCGACCCTATTGTACGGTGACCGCCGTGTGGAGCTGATCTTTGTGGGTGGCCACACGCCCGCCACGAGTATTGTCTGGTTGCCGGAAGAAAAGATCTGTTTTGTAGGTGACATTGTCTGGGTGGACCAGCATCCCTACATGGCCCAGGGCAACACACAGGAGTGGCTGCGTGCGCTTGAGCTCATCCGAAATCTGGGCGCGGAGTATCTGGTACCGGGCCACGGCCCCGTCTGTGAACCAGATGCCACCTACCGTGTCGGCGAGTACATCGAGTTTATGCGCGGCCGCGTGCGCGATTATTATCTGGCAGGCAAGAACAAGAACGAGACCAAGAGTGGCCTGGTGGGGGAGATGCTGGAGTGGTTTCCCGTTCCGCCGGAACGCAAGGCAAAGATCGAGAGCCAGATCAAATCGGGCCTCAATCGAGTCTTCCGCGAAGTCCAACGCGAAGAAGAGGAGTCAAGTGGCGGGTCAATCCAGGTAGCAACTGACGATGATGAGGAGGATGACGACTAGTTGCTATGGCGCACACAGTTGACTCAAGCATCCAGACACCGGCGCACGAGCTACGCTCCTCCCTGGATCGGGCCGAGCGCCAGCTGCCGAAGCTGGATGCCAGCGGCGTCGAGGCCTATCTGGTGCAGCTGGACACTATTGAAGCGCTTATGGCACAGGTAGGCGCCAACGGCATCGACCTGCGCACCGAGCAGACGCGCTGGCACGACTTGTTGCGGCAGATAGACCGCCGGGCCCGGCAGATCGTATCGGCCGCCAACCGCACCGGCGGCTACGCGGCGTTGCGCCGCCAGCACGCGCCAGCCGAGGGGCGATGGTGGCATCTTGACAAGGCGCTGGCCGAGCGGCGCCGCCGGGCGCTAAAGCGTCTCATGGTAACGTTGGGCATGGTAGCCGTCCTCTTGCTTGCTGCCGGTTGGGCCTACCAGACCTGGCTGGCGCCCGATGCCGATACAATCCTCTACGTGGAAACGCTCAACACAGTCGAGCAGCGGGTTCTCAGCCAGGAATGGGACGCCGCGCTGAGCGCGGCGGAGACGACACTGCAGACGTTGCCAGACAATGTCGATCTGTTGATTTGGGCGGCGGTCGTGGCCGAGCGCCTGGGCCAGGAGGGCAAGGCAGCAGGCTACCAGGAGCGAGCGCAGAGCCTGATGAGCGACCAGCCGGCCCAATTCTGGGTCTCCTTGGGCTCGCGGCGCTACCAGGCCGGTGACCTGGATGGCGCCCAGGCTGCCGCCGATGCAGCAGCGGCCATTGCACCGGACGAGGCGCAAGTCTACTTTCTCTACGGCAATATTGCCGAAGAACGCAAAGATCTTATGACCGCTTACCGCGCGTTTGAAAAGGCAGCTGCACTGGCAGAAGATGCAAATCCGCAGTTGGCGGTGGTCAGCAAGCTGCGGATCGGCATGTTACTGCAGCAAATGCAAGCCATACCCAACTTCGACTCGCCCGCGACAACGCCGGTCGAAGTGACACCCGCTACGCCCGCGCCGTGATGCACACAGATCACCCTGCGGCCACTATGGCCGGCCGCCGCCATCTAATCGCTCTCCTTTTTTATCTGGGGCTGGCGTTGCTGTTGACCTGGCCCCTGGCAGCCCACTTCACTAGCCGCGTGACGGGCGATGGCATCGACGACCCATCACTGGCCTGGAACCTCTGGTGGATCCAGGAGCGGCTGGTATCCCAGCTTAACGTCGACATTTTTCACGTGGGCTGGATGTTCCATCCCATCGACATCAACCTGGCCTTCTATACCCTGACGCCCCTGAACGGCCTGTTGAGCGTTCCCGTCCAGAGCGCATTGTCGTTGGTGATCGCCAACAATCTGCTGCTGCTCTCCTCGTTTGTCCTGGGCGCCTACGGCGCGTATCTGCTGGCCCTGGACCAGCTACACCTCTGGCGCGAGGATCTTTGGCCCGCATCCCAGGAGCCCGGCGCGGCGCGCCAGCGCACTGCCCTGCACAGCGCGGCGTTGGCCGGCGGACTTGTCTATGGTTTTGCCTCGTCCAAGTTCTTCTATGCCAGCCTGGGCCAGTTCAACATCGCCAGCAGCCAGTGGATTCCCTTCTGCGTACTCTTTCTACTGCGTATGGCGCGGCAGACCGGGCGAGATCGCCTGCGCAGCGCCGCTATGGCGGGCCTCTTTTTGGTCTTTCAGGCCTGGGCAGAGCTGACCTACGCGACGTTTCTCATCCTCTTCATCGCCCTGCTGTTTCTGTGGCAGCTGATCGTCGCCTGGCAAGCAGCCGGTGGCGCACGTGTCCAGGCTGCGGTACGGTTGGTCCTTGGCTATTTCGTCGTCGCGGCCCTCTTTCTCGTTGGTATTTCACCCTTTCTGGCGGCCATGGTGCCGGATCTGCGGCTCGAAGGGGATTTCTTCACCAGTGGCGGCGGCTTTGCGGACATCTTCAGCGCTGACCTCATGGGTTACTTGGCGCCGACTCGCCTGCACCCGCTGGCGGGAAGCTGGGCGGCCACGCTGCCTTTTCCCAACGACAAAGGCCAGCATATCTTTGTGGGCTATGTGACCGGGCCCATCAGCCTGATCGGCCTGTGGGCGCTGTGGCGGACACGTGTTACACGCGCCTGGGCCTGGCTCTGGGCGGCCGCTTTACTGCTATTCTGGTCGCTGACACTGGGGCCGGCTCTGCGCTGGGCGGGAGAGGCGACCCCGATCCCGGGACCCTTTGATCTTGTCAGCCGGCTCCCGTTCTTCAACGGCAACCGCTATCCGAGCCGCTACAGCGTCATGCTGATGCTGGTGGTGGCGGTGCTGGCTGCGGCTGGTCTGGCCCGGATGGCGCGCGTCCTGGCGCGGCGCTGGAGAACGGCAGCGCTGGTGGCGTTTGCGTGCTTTGTCCCGCTGTTCGTGCTCGAGCACATCTCCGCGCCGCTGCCGCTGAATAACCTGAGTGTTCCCTCTATCTATGGGCGACTGGCCGCGGTGCCGGGTGATTTTGCTGTGCTGGAGCTGCCTACCGGGTGGCGCAACGGGGCCCGCGTGCTGGGCAAATCGGACGTGCTGATCATGATGCAGCAGTGGTATCAGACGGAGCATGGTCACCGGCGGTTGGGGGGCAACACCAGCCGCAACCCAGAATACAAGTTCCAATATTTCACCCAGGCGCCGGTGCTTGGCAATCTGATCGCCCTTATGAACGCCGATCGTCCGCACATTGCCCAGGTACTTGCTGCGGAGCTGCCACGCATCATCGAAGAAGACCAGGAGATCGCCGGCCAGGTGCTGGCAGATCTGGGCATTCGCTACGTGACCGTACATGTGGAGCAATCCCCGCCGCAGCTCATCGACTATATCGAGCAGGTGTTGCCCCTCGAGCTGGTGGACGAGTGGCAGGGTCCCGATGGGCGGGGAGCCTGGGCTACGATCCGCCTGTACAGTGTCCATGCGCCCGACGTACCGCCGGTGCGCGTGCTCGACATGGGCGCCCCGGAGGCGGCGCTCTGGCTCGGTGAAGGCTGGTCGTCGCTACCTGCCAGCGATGGCACCCGGTACGCCACACGCGCCGCGCCCGAGCTGTTGCTCACTATCCCCGACGGTGGCGCGCGCGTACAGATCGAATGGACTGGTCCGGCAACAACGCTGGAGGTCACAATCAATGGCACGGCTTTGCCGGCACACAACGACAGCGTGATTGGACGCGCCGTGGTCCATGTGCCGCCCGGCGTCGCGCGCGCGGCGGTGGACCGGGTCCAATTGCGCTTTTATGGCTCACCGGTGGCGGCAACGGCCATGGCCACAGCTGGTGAAAGCGGCGGCTGGCCCATAGGTGGAACGGGCGCCCTGCTCGCGGCCAATGCCGCGCTTGTGGTGCGCAGCGCTGGCGAAGAGGTGGGCAACTTCGCCCATATCGTGGTCAGCGGGAGGGATGTGGCCGTGCACGGTCGTGGCTACAATCTGGTCGCCATAGATAGCGACGGTGTGGTGTTGGATAGTGCACTATTCGATACGTTCTCGGAGCCGGCGGCCTCGGCAGCCATGGCCGCCTGGCTCGACCAGTGGCCAACTAGCACGATCATTGCTGGGGCTGTGGCGGATGAGGCCAGCTACAACCTGGAAG
>JACFMY010000464.1 GCA_019455155.1 Caldilineaceae bacterium | reverse complement strand
AGGCTGGTGCAATTGTTCGCTGTTGTACTGCCTTTACCTGGCTGACCGGCCTGGCCAGGTACACCTGTGTAATACACCACGTCCCCGCTGACCGTCGAACCATTCACCAACGCGATGCCAACCGCTGGACCGCCGTTGCCGCCAGCGCCGCCGCCACCGGAACCACCAATGCCTCCCTCACCACCTGTGCCGCCTGTGCCGGCACAGGTGCCGGCGGTACACTCTCCGGAGCTGCCGGAGGCGCCTTGACCGCCTGCGCCGCCAGCTGCTGCGGCGCCACCAGTACCGCCGGTGCCGCCGATACCGCCAATAATGCGGGTTTCTTCAAAGCTGATCGCCGAATGGACCAAAACCATGGCAAACGATCCACCACCTTGCTGACCACCCTGGCCGGCCTGGCCACCACAACCGCCAGCGCCACCGCCACCACCTTGGCCCCCTGTGTTCTCAATGCCACCGAAGCAATTGGCGCCATGGTATCCACCCGAGCCACCCCCGCCGCCACCGCTCGCATTGCCCCCAGCTTGGCCCGAACCCCCTGCACCGGGAGACCACGTAGAGTCCGAAAAGGTGCCGGACTGGTCAGATGAAGCAACACCGCCGGCGCCGCAGGCCGCATTTATGCCGGGGTTGCCCCAAGTGCCATCGCCCGCATCGGTAACCTTGCAATTCACACATTCATCCCCGCCGATAGCTCCTCCACTAATCCACGAACCGGTGGTTCCTGGGCTGCCTTCAGCGCCGAAGCATGAGTCTCCCCCCTCACAGCTAGGGGTGCATGTGCCGCTCCCCCAGAAATTCGTGTCCACACTAACATGTCGCGCTGCGCCGCCATTGCCGCCAGGACTATCCGAACAGTAGTTAAGAGAGGCAGAAGGGCTGACCACCACCAAACCGCCAGTTCGTCCACTGGCATTGCCGCCCGCTGCGCCAGGGAGGCCGTTGCCGCCGTCGGCCCCGCGGCCACCATTGCTGGCAATGATCTTCGTATCCCAAACGAGCAAGTTGTCGCTATCGGTAACCATAACCGCTATGCTAGGCCTGCCGGTATTGTCTGTGACCGGTGTTGCCTCGATCTGAAAACCTTGAAGCACCGTTGGTAGCCAGATGCCATCAGCATTCACGGCAGGAAGACCATTCTCCGGTGCAGTAATGAGTGAGAAATCGGTCGTGTTGGCCTTGCTCGTGGGCAGACACCCACCATAAAGGTCAACCCCATCGCGCAGCTGTATCGTTTGCGTCAACTTGTAGCGCCCCCAGGCCACCAATACACCGCACTGACGGCCAGAGCAGCGATCGATGCCCTGGGCAATGCTCGCGCACGCTGTAGCCGAGCTTGAGCCACAGGTGTCACTGTCGTTGCCCGCTGGTGCTACGTAGATGTAGGTCTGCAGCTGAGTCAGGTCAGCGGAACCGCACGCGATCGATTCGGGATCGTCTACGCTGGCTGCCATTTGCATGTAGTCACCCCACCATGTGAGGGGCACACCGGCTGTCGTCCAATGAAAGCGAACGTGAGCGCCATTTTGGTTGAGGATGTAGGGGTTGATACCGGCGCGATAACGCCCAGGTACTGTGTCGTTGGTGAGTTTGACCAGGGTGTTCCAAGGGAAGCCACCGGCGGTGATGGTGGAGGGTGTCTGTGCCGTTGGGCTTTCATGCTGTGCTTGCGCTTGCAGCGCGCGCGGCCACAACAGCAGGACCGTGCAGAGCGCCATGGCACAAAACCACCCACGCCAGCCACCTGTAGATATGGTCAATTTGCTTATGAAGCTATTCATCTCTCCCCCTCCGATCCTTTTTACCGCGCCCCCGCAACAACCTGGTCATTCTCCATCATTTTTTAGCGCCTGCTCCGCAGACAGACGCCGCCAGCGAGCCGCACGCTTATGTTTGGGGCACAGGAGGCAACCATTCGCTCAGCGATGGCGTCGTCCGGCCTGCAGGTGCGTTGGCATCGCCGGTAGCAGGGCCAGCCGGATTGCCGCTGCCATCAGTCACCATCTCGTAGTTCAATGTGTAGACCGTATGCCACATGTCCACCGTCAAGCGCGCCGCAGCGACGTTGTCTGTCGTCACCAGAGGATTCTTGTCCGGCTTCGCAATTCCGTATTGGTAGACCGTCATGTGATAGTCAGAAGGCGCCGCACCGTCGCCAACGTAGTACAGCACGAAAATGTAGGTCACCTTGGCGTCACCCACCGCGGCAATATCCAGATAGTTGTAGTCAGCAGCCTCCGAAAGATCCAGGAATGGCGACGGCTGGCCGTCGCCATCAAAGAATCTATTGACCGGGTTGCCATAGAGATCAAACGCCTGGATGCGTGACACGATCAGACTGGACGAAGGATCGGCCGCTGCCTTGCTTTCTTCCAGGATCAAGATCGTCCCGTCATAGGAGCAGGTCACGGCAATCGGATGGACCAGCAGTCCATGACGATCCCTATTGATGGCCTTGCCCGCATAGGCACGCGCTACCGGGATTTCGTCATCGTTGACCCCATCGCCAGTGGGCAGTTGGATGATCTGAATCTTGCCATATTTTGAGCTGACGCCGACCACATGGCCAGAGGGATGCATGGCAAAGGAATCGGGGAAGTAGGCAAAACGCCCCCAGCTCAACTGATCGCTGTTCATGTCGAACGCTGAATTGTCGTCGAGCGACACCTTGCGCAGGTGATAACCGCCACCCGTCGTCAGATCGACCTCGGCTTTACGCGGGTCAATATAATATTCTCCTAGCTGTGTGTAGCTCGGATCGAGCTTGGGCCGCCCGTTCTCGTCAAGCTCCCATTGTCCATCAGCGTCCATGAGGAACTTGGGGGGGAAGGGATCATAGATCAGTTGAGTCGGCCCATCGAAGCCGCAGGTCGGAAACTTCACCGTGTCCATGGGCGTTCCGGGGATGTCGACATTCTGCAGGGCATAGAGCTGTCCGCCCTGCCCTGTAGCGCACGAGACGATATCCATGCCGGCAGCTTTCCAGGCATAACCGAGCATGCCGTGCCGTTGGCTAAGCGTGATGCCATCCCAAGCCGAGATGGCGTTGCCGCTGCTGCTCGTGTTGCTGCTGGCGACGGTGGCGATGGGCGCAGGCAGATTGGGCTGCCACTTGTACGCGCCGTTTTGATAGGTGAGGAGCGCGCTATGCACATAGATCGACTTGTCGGTCAGCGGGATCGGATACTGCACCAAATAGAGTGTCACCTGGCGCGCGTGGGACTCGTCGTTGTCCAGCCAGCCAGTCGTAGCCTTGCCCGCCAGCCAATCACCCAGATAGTAATCCGCCTCAAATTTGACCTGGCCGCCCAGCGTGTTGCCGGGGAAGACCGCGGGGAGCTGGGTCTCTGTGGAGTCGGCAGGCACTAACACGTGCTGCGCCACGGTGGGGCGTGTTTGCCCCTTGTACATCATCTTGACCAGATAGGTCGCCTCCACACCGGCGGGAGCTTGCGGGAAGGCTCCGTGGCGCGGATCAGGATGCAGCGCGACCTGGGTCGTGATGGAGGTGGAAAGCTTGTTTTCGATCATCCAGGGCGACGTAGAGATTTCCACAATCGTCTCAGCCATTTGGGCAACGCCGGTGGAAATATTGATCACTATCAGAATCCAGCCGGCAAAGGGGATTTCTTCGGCCACTGTTTCTGCGGTCACCGTTGCCTCGACCCACAGCAATAGTCGCTTGGCGGCGACGTTGAAGAGCAACTGTGACAACGTTGAAAAGGCATGCCAGTCCATCTTATGATGGACTGCGCCCTGAACAAACTGCCCCCCAAAGTAGGTTATGCCGGCCGCGATGACAAAGCGCAAAAACGCGGGTTTGCTGGTCAGATCGTCGACAATCTTGTAGAGCTCCTTATTGGCCTGCGAAGCAACGCTGAACGTTAGCATAAAGGCGGGGAGGGCCAGGTTGACCAGGCCTGTCAAGATGCCGCCGAGCATTGGCGCTTTGGGCCATTCATTCGAACCAGTGCCGATGCCAGCCCCATAGATCTCGGCGCTCACGGCGTTCGGCGGGAAGCGGATTATCACTTCGAGCTCACCAGGATCGCTGAATATCGGGATGGCAAAGACATTGTTCACCGGCCCAACCACGCCCAAGTAACGCAGATCCTCATACTCAATGTCACTATTCATGGTGGACGAGGAAGCCATGGGAGTCTCACCGGTCTGCCAATTCGGCACGGTCATGGCGTTGCCGTTTACGTCGTAGAAGCGGATATAGGCCACCAGATAGCGAATGTAAGTATTCTTCAGTGTGAGCCTGATCTGTTCTTTGCTGCTGTCAAGAATCGTGAATACGGTCTCGAGGCCATGCACGGCGTTGGTGTTGCTCAGGCTTACATTCCAGGCGTCACCGCTGCTAGGTGCAAGGCTCGCCACCTGCGCCAGGGTCAGCAGAGGCAGACTGTCACTGCTAGGTGGTGCCTCATCCGCGGCAGCTGCGATCTCAGCGCGCGCCATCTCAGCGGGCGGCGCCGCGTCCTGGGTGGGGACCAGGCTGGAACCCGTCTGTTGCTGCCACTTCTTGTCTTTCAGGCGCAAATCGTTTTTCGTGGCGATCATCATGGCCGTGGTAACCGGACCAGCAGCGACAACGACTTCCGGTATGGGTTGGTGGGTATAATAGGTGGTCTTGCCATCCATCTTGGTGTCATCGTCCTGCGGGGGCGTGAACGGCACGAGGCGAGCCCAACCCGAATTCTCCGTAGGCTGGCCGTGTTGGCGCATCAGCAATCCCAAGGCTTCAAATTGGGCGCCGATCATCTTATCGTTGTCCATGTAATC
>JACFMY010000463.1 GCA_019455155.1 Caldilineaceae bacterium | reverse complement strand
ACCCACGGGATGTCAGCTTTGGCGAAGACCGCTGCCAGGTCCGTTCCGGCCATGCGCCGCAAGCCCTCGCCGCCCTGCGCAATGCCCTTGCCTCATTACTACGCATCGAGGGCTGGCCCTACCTGCCCAACGGCTTTCGCTATTGTCAGCGCTCACCGCAAATTCCGTTGCGACTTATCGGTGCTCTTGCAACATGAAAACGCCCTAGTGTGAGGCTCTGAAGTCCGACTAGGCAGGCAAAATCGGCTCAAACTGAAGTCGTGACACCATAGTGGAAATCTTTTCATGTTCAATCTTGCGTGAGCAATGGATTGCTCGCAGGTCATCATCGGCCTGCTGCTGGGCCTGTTGCCAGTTTACTCGAATCTGATCCGGCCCTATCACCGCACGAACTTCTTTCTGGCGTGCCAGAGCCACCGCTCCATCAGTCTCTATGCCTGCATCTTCCAGGATCAGATACAGATCATAAAAGTCGCGATAGCGAACACGAGTAGCTGTCGCTCGAATCTTCTCTGCCGCAATTTCGCGCAAATCCATCGTACGGACCATTACCTCGATTCCCCACACATTGCCATAGGGCCGTAGAACAGGTGGCAGAACCACATTCTGGGTCCTGTCAACCTCAACCTTGATAGCCCCTGGTTGAGCTAGAATCCCCGGATACCATAGCCGTTCGATCTTGATTGTCGCTGGTGACTCATAGCGTTTTCTCACCGTGAACTGTTGCGTGGACTCAAGCGTGCCTACAACACGGTCCAGGGTGAGATCACGATCCTGGGATGTGAAATCCAAGTCTTCGGAGAAGCGATGTTGGGGCAAGTAGCAGTGATGTAAAGCGCTGCCTCCCTTGAAGACCAGGCATTCTCCAAGCGGTGACTCACTGATGATCTTGATGGCTTCGGTCAGGTAGTAGTCTTTCTCTGCGATGTCGAGGGGATACTTGAGCGTGCGGCGGTTGAGTATCTGAAGTTGCTGGCGTGTAATCATGGGGACTAATGGGACCTGTAATGACGAAACATGCCAGGATCATAGTACAGCCGCCACTTGGCGTTGTACGCTTTACCTTGAGGTTCGACACGGCTTACGGCAGGACTGCGCCTGGCACTTTCTGCTAGTCTATCATCGTAGGAAAGCTTCAGGTGGTCGAAAAGCAAACCGAACACCCGCTGCGTGGTGAGGTTGGAACGCAGTAAATACTCGGTTAGGCGTGTCTGGTCAACGTCCTCATGGTTCTCGGACAAGATCTCCAGGACCCGGTCCGCGCTGTAGATGCTGCGATGAAACTGCACCATATCGATGAGGGCCTTCTCTGCCGTAGCGATCTGAGCAGGCTGCCCATCAAATACATGCTCTTCAAAGCCAAAGAAATACTGTTCTGAGGTCTTGACAAACCGATAGGTATAGCCCTCAAGCGTCACAGATGCTCGTTGCTGCAGCCCCACGCTGGTGGTCGTCTGTAACAGTTGGTCGTGAAGGCCATGATATTGCAGAGCTGACTCAAATGAGACGTAGGACCCAGGCAGCAGATGCTGGGCAATGGCGAAGCGTGAGATGGTGAGTGTACCCAGCGAGCCGATGTCTGCTGCCACCTGGTAGAGGCCCTTTTTGATACGAACGAGCCAGCCGCTGCGGCTTAACTGGCTCACAAACCGTCGCCTGGCGACATCATCGCGAAAAGGAATATAGGGCGCGATCTGCTCATAGGAGACAACCATGCCAAAGTGCACAATTATCTCCTCGAGAAATGTCCGCTGGGTGTCATTCAGAACCGTACTGGTCATACTACTCCTTTATTTCGTATGATGATTGTAGCAGAAAATGACCACAAATTCAATACGAAATATATAGGGGTGAAGTGGAGTACGGTCAGAGTCGATTCGATCGCTCCAGGGATTGGTGCCTGCAGTGAAGCGCCTTTTATATTGAGCAAGTCCTTACGTGTTTGAGATATGCAAAGCGCTACTTCCTTATCACCACCCTAAACACCGGATCAGCAGGATAGCGCTGCCCGGCAAAGTTAGGCCGCAGGTCACCCCAATTGTCCGGTCCCGAGAGATTCAAATACGCACTGTCGCTGCCGTCATTAACCCATATTTGGGCCGGCAACTCACCGGGCGCGGCTGCCGCAAAATCACAGGGCGAGAAGCTGCGCGGATTCACGCCACAGTCAAACAACAGGCTAAAAGCCCGCGCATCCGTGTGCAGCACAAGCAGATCGCCAGGTCTGACCTCTGCGGCAACGACGGGAACCCCTGCCTGCGGGTAAACTTCCCGGCCCTGCTTATCCACGACATAGGCCCATGGCGAGCCATCCGTCCGGATCGTAAAGAACACATTCACCGCGTCGCTGACCGGCTGGAAGGCAGTTGCCGGCGCGGTTGGTGTTGGGGTGGGCGCAAAGGTGGGCGTGGGCGCTAGCGTTGGGATCGCCGCCAAGGCCGGCGTTGCCAACGGCACGCTCTCCGGTGTCGCCACGACCTTTGTCGTTGCATCACCGGCTGGGTCGGGCGGCGGCTGCGCGGCTGGGTCGGCGGGGGGAACTGCCTGCGGATCTGGTATGGGTGCCGGCGCAGCCACAAGATTCACCGTGACGCGGCGCCTGTCAATCTGCTCGGAGCCGTTCGCCAGGAGGGCATAGGCCTCCACCGCAAACGTATGGGGACCAGCCACATCAGGAGCAAAGATGGCCAGGCTGGCCGTCGCCTCACCTCGGCCGGTAACAGACGCTGGGCTGCCTGGCGCATCGCGGGTGGCTGCGCCGCCCTCAGCCCGGATGCCAACTGTCGCTGCGGCGCCTACATCCCAGCCGTAACGAACGGTGATGCCAAACATCTCGCCCGCAGCAGTTTGTGCCGGCGCCTCTATTTCGAGGATGTGGATCACCGCAGCCAGCGGTGCTGGTGACGGCGGTGGCGGCCCGCTCTGGGCAGGCGCCTCCGGCGGCGTTACTGCCGGCGCAGATACTGCGGTCACACGCAGCAGCATGTTGCCGGCGTAGACGACCATCAGGTCGCCGGTGAGGGGATCAAAGGCTAGCTCGCGAGGGGCAGGTATGTCTTCAAGGACCGGCTCCAGCGTCCCCGACTCGCGCACGCGCACGACCTGATTGCCATCAGGGACGGTGGCATAGAGCCCGCGCGCAAAGACACGGCCGTCGGCGACAGCAATGCCGCCAAAGTTGGCTGCGCCCTCGGGCGGCTGGGCCACCAGTCGCGCCTCGCCGGTGTCGGTAATCTGATAAATGCCCGCCACCCCGCCGTACGGCGGATCGCCGCTCCGGTTTAACGCATAGAGCGTACCCGAGCTGGCGCCTGCGGCCAGCGCCCAGAGACCAGCTGGTCGCTCTCCCTCTGTAATCAGCGGGAGGGCGGCTGCACCCTCCGCCGGAAGATAAAAGACGTTGTCCTGCTCGAAGTCGGCCAGTAACCACCCACCATCTGGCGCAGGCAACATGTCGGTCACGCCGCCAAAGCTTGTGACCGTCTCCCATGCGCGTACGGAGCCGTCGGACGCAAGTTCCTGGATCCCAGAGAAAGGATTACCGCCCTCAGGCCAATAATCGATGGCCACCAACAGCGACGCGCCGTTCCAGACGCCGCTCTTGCGATTCAAGCCGGCCACCAGGTCGCTTTCCATCCAATACCGTGCCACGCCGTCCGCACCAACGGACAGCAGGTGGCGCTTTATCAGGTCATTCGAGAAGACATAGGCCATGCCCTGATCATCGAAGAAGACACGTCCCAGCGTCAACGGCGCAGTCCAGGCTGCGGCACTGACGCCAGCAGGCAGCACAAGCGTTGGGGGCAGATCGGCCGCGGTGATGACGCTACATCCAGCCGGCTCCCACGGCGCCAGCTCACGGGTGGCAGCGCCTTGAGCCATGTGTTCAATGGTGAAGGTCGCTGCGACTGCCGCGGGCGCCGTAGCCTCCCATTCGTTGCCGGCAAATGGCCGCACGAATACCGGATATGGGAACGGATCGGCGAATTCCTGAAATGGCCGCCATTTGCAGCCGCCCCAGTAAGCGGTTGTGACGCGATCGTCGATACGCGTGATGCGCAGCCACGTGGCGGGACTTTCATCACTGCTCACCTCGCGCCAGCGATACCAGCCGTTGTTGATCTGCATATCGCTGTTGAATATGCGTCGCGTTTCGGTCTCGCTGAATGCCACATACGCCCTGCTCTGGTTGTCCATCGCGACGGCCGCCACACCCAGCACCCGCGTCTCGCCAGGTTGCCGGGTCCAGACGGGAATCTCTACCCGCACGACGACGTCAAAATCACCCTCTAGCTGCTGCCCGGCTTGCGCCTCCACCGTCCCCGTATGTGTACCGTCAAGCGCCAGTCGAACCCCATTCTTCAGCACTTCGGTGCCCGCGGGTTCCATCAGGTCCCAGGCAGGCGGCGCCATCGCGCCCAACGGCGCGTTGACCACACGCACATTGCGCAGCGTCGATATGGCTGGCGCGTCATGGAGGCCATCACTGGCCGCGCGCTTGAAGACCCAACCTATCCACAAGGTCTCAGGTGCAGCCAGCTGCTGCTGGCTGGTGAGCGTCCACCCGGTCCCATCCACCCAGCGATAGGTACGCCACACATCCCCACGGCGGGTCAGCCGGAACTGAACGGGCACAGCAGGGGCATCCTCACAACGGTCGAAGGCGGAGTCGAGACAATCCAATGTGGCCAGCTTGTCTTTCCCCTGCGATTTGACCCAGCCGCCGCCCAACACGCGCAGATCGACGGTCGCGCTGTCCCAGTACATCTGCCCACCCAGCGCGCCTAA
>JACFMY010000462.1 GCA_019455155.1 Caldilineaceae bacterium | reverse complement strand
CCGGGATCCGTATATTGCCGTTGATGGGCGGCACATTGGACAACCCATTCTTGTGGCGTCCCTGCGGATCATGAGTGATGCGGAGCACAGCTGCGTTCAGCTGCGCTTCTTCCGGCGATAGCGCGGGATCGCTGTCGAATTGGTAGACGGTATTCACGTTTTCGACCGATACCCCCTTCGAGCGGGGCAGCGTGCCGTCGCCCATGCCAAGCCCAAAGAGGAAATCTGGATCAAGGAATTGTGGCGGCAGCGCACCACTCCAGAATAGAAAGCCCTGATCGAAGAGCGGGCGCTCGCCGCCCGACAGCTGTTCAATCGCGGCTTTGAACTGGGTGCCTTTCTCGTTGAGTAAGAATGGATACGTTCCAGGAGCAAGCGCCAGTTTCACGGCCGGCACGGTCGTGGACAGGTAGTTGTCCGGCGGTGGAAACTCCGCTGCAATTCCGGCTTGCGCTTGCGCTACCAAGTTAAAGTCAAGGAAGAAGTCGAAGAGCGCATAGTCACCCATAACTCCACACAATGGCAGGGCGCCATGATAGGTGTTGGACCACTGTTCAATGGACACCCCGGTGATGTGGCCGCCCATGGAGACTCCGGCGATATAGACATGCTTGGGTTTGGCGAATCGGCCAGTAAAGTATTGGGTCAGAGCATGAGTATCTTGTGCACCCGTAGCAACATCATAGTCGTTGCGACTGTAACTTGAAGCAGCCCAAGCAAAGCCATTGATGACTAGCCATTCGCGGAAGGGTGGATTATCGACTGTGAGCTCCAGTCCTGTACCGCGATAACCGTGTGCCCAAACGAACAGGTCGCCATTCCAATTGGCGGGCACCTCAATCCGAAATCCGGCTCCATTGTGAATTCCCCATAGTCGCTGGGTTTCGACACCTGCAAGTGCGTCAAACGGCAGCTGGCCTTCGTCAACGAAGTACTTCGGCGGTGGCCCAGCCCGGACAGCCGCCGAGCTGTACGCGGCGCTCGCGACATTCTGGATCACCGTGGGCAGGTAAACCTGTGCCAGCGCGGACGGATCGCTGTTGTTGCTGCCAGGTTCTTGGGCAAGCGAGGGCAGGGGCGTTCCCACAAGGCCCACGATCAGCAGCGACGCGAGCATTGCCTGAATCCATGCGGTGCTCTTATGCATTTTGATACCTCCATAAATGGGTGCACCTTCATTGTATCACGATCCGCTAGCGTGGGACTGGAGCAGGTCTCGAAGCGCAAGGTGCTCGTAACGAGCAGAATGGTCGCTACTTGACCGCCTAGGCGTGCTGCTTCTGTTTGTCAGCGGTAGCTCGCTGGGGCATACTACGCTGGCAGCGCTGGGTAAACCGGTGACAGGTTTTGGCGGATGAGTTGGGGCTAGATGCAGGGAGCAGCTTTCTACCGCATGCCGGTGCGCGAACGTTTTGCCGGTCGAAAAGAGCCCGCTGCGGTCGTAGGGACTGCCGGACCCAAAAGCAGCGGAGAACACCTGACCAGATCGTTCGGACCAGGATTCTAGTAGCCTGTCAATCATCAAACTTGAGTTCGGTAGTGTCGAGTTCAGCCGCTGTGGACAGGTGAAGGACGAATGAATTCGTTACTACCGAATGGCTAAGGGATCACGATTGACAGACCACTAGGAAAGCACATGGTCGCTATGATCTACTTCGGTTGTGACTACTACCCCGAACAGTGGCGACAGTGGTTGGAAGAAGGCGAGGCGCGCTGGAAGACGGACGCTCAGCTCATGCGCGAGGCCGGGATGAATGTGGTGCGCCTGGCTGAATTCGCCTGGGGCCTGCTGGAGCCAGAGCCCGATCACTTTGATTTCACCTGGCTGGATCGGGCTATCGATGTGCTTCACCATCATGATCTCAAAGTCGTGCTCTGCACGCCGACCCCCACGCCGCCGCCCTGGCTGCTGGCCGAACATCCCGACATCGCCCAGGTGACCGCATCTGGCCGGCGCCAGGGACCGGGGACGCGACGAGAGGGCTGCGCCAACCATCCCATCTACCGGGAGCGCAGCCGCATCATCAGCCAGGAGATGGTGCGGTATTACGCGGATCACCCGGCCGTGATCGGCTGGCAGACGGACAACGAGTTTGGCTGCCACGATTCAGCGTATTGTTATTGCCGCCACTGTGAGCGCGCGTTCCGTACCTGGCTTGCCGCGCGATATGGCTCGCTGGAAGCGCTCAACCAGGCGTGGGGCACGGCGTTCTGGGGCGAGGTCTACGCGGATTGGGATCTCATACCGCTGCCTTCTCTCTCTGCCGCGGAGCGCAATCCCAGCCATCTGCTCGATTTTCGTCGCTTTGGCAGCGACACGTGGCGAGATTTCCACAACATGGAGATCGAGATTCTGCGCCGGCACTGTCCCCACCATTTCATAACCCACAATCTCATGGGCTTTTTCATGGATCTTGACTACTACGATCTCTGCCAGGAGCTCGACTTCGTTAGCTGGGACAACTACCATTATCATGGCGCAACGCCAGCCACCATTGCCGCAACCCATGACCACATGTGGGGAATTCTGCAACGGAACTTCTGGGTCATGGAGCAGCAGGTGGGCCAGATCAACTGGTCGGCCTACAATCCCATGCCCGCGCCCGGCTTTGTGCGGCTCAAGACCTACCAGGCGCTGGCTCATGGCGCGGACGGCATCGTCTATTTCCGTTGGCGCCAGGCACTGGCTGGCAGCGAACAGTATCACAGCGGCCTGCTCGACCACGCCGGCCGCAAGACCGCAGGATACGCTGAGGCCCAACAGATCGGGAGCGAGCTGGCGCGGCTGGCGCCGGTGCTGGAAGCGACACAACCCCAGGCTGAGATTGCCATCCTCTTGGACTATGACAGCCGTTGGGCCCTGGAGATCCAGCCACACACGACCTGCCTGCGCGCCAACGTTGACGCCACCTACACCGTTGTGAACCCGGCTACCCTTGTGGATCCTGACGCCACAGGGAGCTGGCAGTACATGATCGGACGCGCCTGGCAGATGTGGCCCTTTGCTGCGCCCTATGTTGCGCTGTGGGAGCGCAATATCCCCGTCGCCATTGTGGCGCCGGAGAGTGACTTGAGCCGCTACAAGGTCGTCTGCGCACCCTTCCTCAACCTGCTGCGGCCCGCAGTTGTGGAGGCGCTGCGCGGCTATGTGCACGGCGGCGGTACCCTGATCCTGGGCCCGCGTGCGGGTCTCAAGGATCAGCACAACAAGCTCTTTCCCATGCCTCAGCCAGGGCCACTGAGTGAGCTGACATCCGCCAGCGTGCGCTTTTTCGACGTGCTGGAGCCCAACCGCACGCACAGGCTGGTCTGGCCCCACGCCAGTGACCTGCGCGCTACCGAGATCGGCCTGTGGGCGGAGGTATTGGACGCCAATGGGGCTGAGGTGCTGGCCACCTATGAGCAGGGTTGGTATGCTGGTGAGGCCGCGATCACGCGGCATCGCGCTGTCCTCGATGGCGCCCGCGGCCAGACGATCTATTTAGGCTGTATGGGGGGACCGCAGCTCTACCACCGGCTATTTGACCTGTTGCTTGGGGATGCCGGTGTGGAGCCGATACTGGCCGCGCCAGCTGGCGTGGAGGTGATGGCACGCGTGGCACGCGATGGCCGGCGCGTTGTCTTTCTGTTGAACCATGCGCAGCGCGAATTCTATGTCACTCTGCCTCACGAGATCACCGACCTGTTGACCGGTCTTCAGCACGGGCGCCGGCTAAGCATCGCAGCCGGCCAGGTCATCATCTACGAAGACCAGGCGGCCGCGGCGCCGGCCACCCCGACATAAAGATAGGCGAATAGCCATGATCGAGCTGGCGCCGAATCACAAACTAGGACTGCCTGTGCAGAACCCCATTCTGTTGGCGACGCAGGCTGTAGGGTATGGCGACATGCTGCCCAAGGGACTGGACACGACGAAGGTTGGCGCGGTGGTCGTCGGTCCCATGCGCGCGGCGAGCAGCGGCGGCGCGCCGCCGCCTCGGCTGGCGCACCACGAGGGCGGAGTGGTGTTGGGCACCGGTAACTACAGTCGCAGCGTACGCCAGGTGCTGGCCCGCTATGCGCGTGCCTGGCCGGGGTTGGGCTGCCCGGTGATTGCCCAGGTAATGGACGACCACGCCCAGGCCTTGACTCAAGCGGCCAGCCGTCTAACCAGCGCGGAAGGGCTCAGCGGTCTGGAATGGTGGGCCCCCGCGACTGCCACGTCAACAAGTGTCGCCATTGGCGTGCAGGCGCTGATCCGGGCCAGCGATCTACCGGTATGGGTGAAACTGCCTTTGGCGCTTGCCCCCGCGCTGGCAGTGCCCGCGGTCAACGCAGGCGCGGTGGGTCTAGTCATCGGCCAACCCCTACCTGGCGCGGCGCTGCGTCGCGAGGGCGACGGCGAGGTCGCCATTGAAGGCAGCGTCTTTGGTCCCTTGACCTTTCCGCCCATGTTGCACGCCTTGCGCGCCGTCGCCAGCTTGCAACTGCCCTGCGCGCTCATTGCCTGCGGCGGCATCCACACGCGGGAACAGGTACACCAGGCCCTGGCTGTGGGCGCGGCTGCCGTACAGCTAGATAGCGTGGTCTGGGTAGAACCGGGGTTGGTGGGGCGGCTAGCTGACGAGTGGCAGTCCCAGTGAGGTTATCGCGCCCACGGTCGTCGCCTCAGCGTTGCCCTTGCAATCTGCCGGTGGGTTCAGTCGCCCATGAGCGGCAGCTGTACCGCTGGCCGCCGGCCATTGAGCAGGACAAAGGGCAGCACGCGGCTCACATCGCGGACGCCAGCTGCGGCCAGGTGGGCTGGCTCGGTCAGGCGGCCCCGGCGGCGCGCGGTTA
>JACFMY010000461.1 GCA_019455155.1 Caldilineaceae bacterium | reverse complement strand
AGTAACGGTCTCTAGCCGCGCGGTTACGCTTACATCCACAATCGTTCGGGGGCAGTGCTACACCGCGCCGCCCCCGTTCTCTATTCATCAGCTCAACGCCACGCACATCTATGCCCATTGACGGTCTTTTCCGTACCACCCTATCCAATGGCCTCCAGGTTATTTTGCGCCCCAGCAGGGCTGCGCCGGTTGCCAGTTTCTGGGTCTTCTACCGGGTTGGCAGCCGCAACGAAGTGCCCGGCCTCACCGGCATCAGCCACTGGGTGGAACATATGCTCTTCAAAGGCACGGAGCACTATCCACCCGGCGCCTTCGACCGCGCCATTGCACGGGCAGGCGGCGTCGCCAATGGCATGACCTGGCAGGACGGCACCGCCTATTTCGAGACGCTGCCAGCCGGCCGCATCGATCTCGCGCTGCAGGTAGAGAGTGACCGTATGGCCAACGCCCTCTTTGACCCGGAAGAGACAGAAGCCGAACGCGCGGTCATTATCAGCGAACGGGAGGGCAGCGAAAACAGCGAAGCGTACCGTCTTCAGGAAGAGCTGCAGGCCGCTGCCTATACGCTGCATAGCTACGGACACCCAATCATTGGCTGGAAGGGCGATCTACAGTCCATCACGCGCGGCGATCTCCTCCGCCACTATCAGACCTTTTACACGCCCAGCAACGCCATTGCGGTGGTTACCGGCGATTTTGATGTGCCCGCCATGGTGGAACGGATCGAACGCAATTTCGGCGCCATACCGCCAGGTCCTGAACCGCCTTCCACACGTGTGCGTGAACCCGTCCAACAGAGCGAACGCCGGGTCGTCCTGCGCGGGGAGGATCCGACCGGCTATTTCATGCAGGCCTTCCACGTCCCGGAGGCGACCCATGCCGACTTCTTTCCGCTGGTCGTATTGGATTCAGTGCTGAGCGGCGCCAAGGGCATGGGCCTCTTTGGTGGCAGCGCCAATAGCCGTAGCAACCGTCTCTACCAGGCCCTGGTCGAGACGCAAGTTACGGTCGACGCTACCTCCAACTACGGGCCGGCCATTGACCCAGGTCTGTTTACCGTGAGCGCCACGCTGGCCCCGGGCGTCACCCACGACCAGGTAGAAGAGATCGTCTGGCAGGAGCTTGCCAAGGTGCAGCAACAGGGGGTCACGTCTGCCGAAATCGCCAAGGCCATCAAACAGACCCGG
The DNA here is from genome assembly GCA_019455155.1 of Caldilineaceae bacterium. Classification (GTDB taxonomy): domain Bacteria; phylum Chloroflexota; class Anaerolineae; order Caldilineales; family Caldilineaceae; genus JACFMY01. The sequence continues at coordinate 3,652 of JACFMY010000461.1, read as the reverse complement.
GCGCAGTTTGCCTACAGCAGCGAGAGCGTCACCTACCAGGCGTACTGGCTCGGCTTCAGCGAGATCATCGCCAGCTTGAGCTGGCTAGACAGCTGGGTTGAACAGCTGGAAGCCGTGACCGTGGACGACGTCCAGCGCGTTGCGCAGATCTATTTCACCCACAACAACCAGACCGTGGGCTGGTATATGCCCCGCGAGCAGGGCAGCGAGGAGGGCGACGCATGAGGCAGACGCAAGATTCTTCTCTGCCCGACGCCACCAATGTAACGCGGGTCGTCTTACCCAACGGCCTGACGATCCTGGTACGCGAGAACCACACCACGCCGGTCGCGGTGCTGCAGGGTGCGATTCCGGCTGGCGTCCTCCACGACACGCCTGACAAGGCCGGTCTGGCCGCGTTTGTCGCCAGCATGTTGACGCGCGGCAGCGAACACTATGATTTCGCCAGCTTCAACGAGACCATCGAGTCCGTGGGTGGCAATCTGACCGTGAGCACTGACACGCACTCCACCGATGTCAGCATTACCTGCCTGAGCGAAGACTTTGCCCAGCTTATCGCGGTGCTGGCCGATATTGTGCAACGGCCGGCCTTTCCCACCGACCATGTGGAGCGTCTACGGCGCCAACGCCTGGTGCGCCTGCAGGAACGGGACCAGGACACCGCCAACGTGGCCAATCTGCGCTTCTACGAAGCCCTCTACGGCCGCGAGCATCCGTATGGCCGCGCCACCAGCGGCTACACGGAGACGGTTCGCTCGCTTACACGTGACGACCTCGTGAGCTTTCACCAGCGCCATTTCACGCCCCACGGCGCGATCTTCGCCATCGCGGGCGCAGTCGAGACGAGCTCTGTCATCGGCCTGCTGGAGCAGCAGTTTGGGGGGTGGCAGGGGGCGCGGGCTCTGCAGGATGTGCCCGCCCTCACCCATCACCGCAGCGCGGAACGCATCGTCGTTCCCATGCCGGGCAAGGTACAGGCCGATTTCGTCACAGGCGCCTACGCTGTGGCGCGCAGCCATCCAGATTACTACGCGCTGCGCGTGGCGAACTGCATTTTAGGCCAGTTTGGCATGATGGGCCGGCTGGGCGCCAACGTGCGCGACGACCAGGGGCTCGCCTATTACTGCTACAGCGCGCTCATGGCTGAAAGAGGCGGTGGTGTGTGGATGGCGGCTGCGGGCGTCAATCCCGAGGACCTGGAACAGGCAGTCAGCAGCGTGCTCGCGGAATTTGCCCGCTTAGGAGATGAAGCTGTCGATGCCGCTGAATTGGAGGATTCCCAGGCCTATCTCACCGGTGTGATTCCCTTGACGCTGGAAACGAACGATGGCGTAGCGAGTTCGCTCCTGAGCATAGAATGGCACGAACTGGGCCTGGATTACCTGCACCGCTACCCCGACCTCATCTTCAACGTCACCGCGGCCGATGTCCAACGTGTGGCGCGGACCTATTTGCGGCCGGAACAGTGTGTGACCGTAACAGCTGGGCCGCTGGCATAACGGCAGGGAGTATAGGCTGCCAGGCCCGATGCGCCGGTGGCGCCTGAACACGAGTCGTGGGTCTGCCCGGCCGTCCCTGGCGTGCAAGCGGTCTGTTCACGAGATATAATAGCTGGCATGAATCTGCGAACCGGTGTTGACCTGATCGAGATTGAGCGCGTGCGTGCAGCCATCGACCGCCACGGCGCGCGGTTCTTGCAGCGGGTCTATACGCCTGGCGAGCTGGCCTGTTGTGGCAACCGGCTCGAATCGTTGGCGGCGCGCTTTGCAGCCAAAGAGGCCGTGGCCAAGGCCCTGGGAACAGGCATCTGGCGGTGCGGCGTCAACTGGTCCGACATCGAGGTGCTCAAAGACGCCACCTCGGGGGCGCCCGTGCTTTCTATGGGCGGGGCTGCCGCAAAGATCGCGCACGAGCTTGGCATAGCTGTGTGGTCCATCAGCCTCAGCCACGATCGCACCCATGCCATCGCCACGGTTGTAGGGCTGAGCAGATAACGGCATGGCGGCCTGGGGCGTGCGTTGCCCTGGCGTCGTTTGGGCCACACCCCCGCCATCCGCCTACGTCCCTACTACTCTCCGCTCCTCCAACGACAACACATCCAGGACCTCGCAGGCGGTTTCATAGCGGCCAAAACTGGGCATAAGGTAGACGCCCTGGACGTAGGGCAGTTCCTTGAGCTCTAGCAGCAGCTCCTGGGCCATCTTCACGCCTTCCTGGCGACCATTGGGGCCGGCCTTGCGCATACGTTCCAGCGCGTCCTCGCTCAAGGTGATGCCCGGGACTTCGTTGTGCAAGAAAGTTGCGTGCTTGTGTCCCTGGAGCGGCAGCACGCCAATGAGTACCGGCACGGGAAAACGGCCATGGCGGTCTTCGTAGATGCGGAGAAAATCCGTCCACAATTTCGGGTCATAGATTGGCTGGGTCATGGTAAAGTGCGCGCCGCCACTCACCTTTTGGTGGAAGCGATCCACTTCCTGCACCAGGTCCGGCCGGGTCGGGTCACAGGCAACCGCAATCGTAAAGCCGCCAGGATGTCCCATGTCCTGGCCAGCCAGGTCTACCCCCTCGTTGAAGCGGCTGATGATCCGCACCAGACCGATGCTGTCCACATCGTAAACCGCAGTGCTTTCGTTATTGCCGCCTAAGCTCGGCGGGTCGCCCGTTAAGGCCAGAATGTTGCGGACACCCAGCGCCCGCGCGCCGATGAGGTCGGCCTGTAGTCCCATGAGCGAGCGGTCACGCGTCGTGTAATGGACGATGGTTTCCACGCCAACTTGCTGCTGAATCTGGACACACAGGGAGAGCGCGCTCATACGCACACGGGCCATGGGACTGTCGGCCACGTTGACAGCGTCGGCGCCCACCTTCCAGGCGTGACGCGCCCCTTCGATCTGCTTCTGGGCATTGAAGCTGCGCGGCGGATCCACCTCTACGCTGATCACGAATTTGCCGGCTCGCAGCTTGCGCAGCAGCTCCGTCGGCCCTGCTTCATCTACAACACCGTAATCCGCCTTGACGGGTGACGCCGGCTCCTCCATACGGACAACAGTCGCTGGCGCCGAACCCTCTTCACGGACCAGGAATTCATCCAGGGCCTTACGCATCGCGCGGACATGCATGGGCGTGGTGCCGCAACAGCCGCCCACCACCCGCGCCCCCTGCTCCAGGAACAGGGGAGTATGCCGGGCAAAATACTCGGGGCTGGAAGGATAGTAGAACCTTCCCTCCACTCGCTCGGGAAAACCAGCGTTGGGCATGGCGCTGAGTGCAGTGTCACCTCCAGCCATATGGAGATGGTGCAAGGTCTCCAACATGGGTGCTGGACCCACAGAACAGTTGACGCCGATCAGGTCTGCGCCGACGTTGCGCAGCCTGGCGACCACCGTCTCCGGGCTGAGGCCGGTCATGGTCAGGCCATCCTGAGCAAAGGTAAGGGACGCGACAACCGGCAAATCGCAGACCTCCCGCGCCGCCTGCACAGCAATCTCAAGCTCGCGCAGATCGATGAAGGTCTCAAAGAGGAGCAGGTCAGCGCCCGCCTCCCAGAGCACGCCGATTTGCTCGCGAAATGCGTCGCGCGCCTCCTGCTCGGTAAGGGGGCCGGCGGGCTGGAGGCGCTTGCCCAGGGGGCCTACATCGCCGGCGATGAAGA
>JACFMY010000460.1 GCA_019455155.1 Caldilineaceae bacterium | reverse complement strand
CGTATTTCCAGGAAACCCGAAAGCAAAGCTGTGCTCTAAATGATCGTACTGTGTAAATAGTAGAATTGTGTAGGTCAATGGTACGTCAACTTACAAGGACCAAAATCCGTCCAGAAGGCGGTCTCAACTCTGCAAACCGATACTGGGACTGCCTTTGTAATTCGATAGAGTGCAATGGGCGCTAAACGTCGAATAGGGCACGTAGTGGTGGGGAGGTGCTTCCAGGGGTTGTTACGAGAGCGGCTGGCCATGTGAGATGTTGCCAACTCATCGCACTGCCAACAAAAGTGATCATCCTCCGTCTGTCTTGGGCTTACAGAGTGAAGCACGCAGTACTTGTGGTCACACCAACAAACCAGTTGGGTACTCACCACTCGACTTGTACTGAGCCCAGCTGGCAAAGACGGATACCAGAACCCGTGAGTAGGTAGCGGCTGATGGAGCCTTGACCAACAGCACAATCGTAAACGGAGACGGCATAAGTGTAGTCCTGTACTTGACCGCACCGCGGCGAGACAAACAGACCGATCAGCGGTTTCTAATCGACCTGCAGACGGCCGTTTTAGCCGTTCCACGTTGCGCAGCGGCGGTAGGCCGAAGAGCCTTTTTATTCCCGGCTGAAGTGCGAGACATTGTCATACCCAACGCGGTAGGCGGCGCTGGTCGCGTCGAGCTCCTCGCTGAGTATACGCCGGCGCGCCTCCTGGAGCCGCAGCCGCTTTGCATTCGTCCTGCCGCGCACCGCAGCCGGGCAGTCCTTGTCACCTAAGGTGAAGAGTCCTCGTAATAATTCTGTAATCTTCCGTTCTCCGTCTGTAACACTTTCTCAAGCCGTGCGTAATGCGCCCTGCCTATATTGGGAGGTATAACGCGGCCTGGATAGTCCAGGTCGCCGTCAGGAATCCAGCATTCAGACCCACGAAGGAGCGTGATGCAGATGATTCGCAAAGCAATGTTGTTTCTGTTCGTAGCAGTCCTTGCCGTGGCAATGGCTACACCCGTCATGGCCGCGGAGGAGACAGGCCCAGATTCCGCGAACGGATGGTATGAAGGTGAAGAGATTTACTACCTGGACCAGGGAGTCGAAGAAGGCGTTACCGAAAGAGGTGAGAATCAGATCTACTTGATCGGTGGCGACCGCCTTCACCAGGCACAGGTCGTCCTGCACGTACCGGGAGAGCCTGGATATTCACCGCACTGGAATGTCAACATCGTCCATACTACAGATGGCACGACCGTGCAGGACATTGTGGATGCTGGATATGCTTCTGCCGCTGGTATCTTTGGTGGGGGTGATGAGCCTGTCCTCTTCGATGATGTCGAAGACATTTTGGCAGCCGCGGAAGCTGGCTTGGTCACGATTGAGAAGCCGGGCATCGTCGTCTTGTGCCCGATCGTGTCCGAAAAGGCCGCCGAAGCGCCGGGCAACAATCAGCTTGGCATTGCGGACCCGTTCACCTTAGACAGCCTAGATGCGGGCTTCTAGCTCCGAGCCGGCGGCCTACTTCGAGTGTCCGCCACTGCCGGTGAAGTAGGGATTGCCGGCAAAGCTGAATCCGTAGAATATAGAATCAAGAACAGGTGCAGTTGCGGATAGCGCTGCACCTGTTCGCGTATCGTACATCCTACATGCCACACCCCTGATTGAGACAACAGGGGAATATTAGGCCGACACGCGAAGTATCAATTATTGTATAGTTTTGTTGTGGGCAATGGACCGGTCAAGTAGTTAGTCTTCACCACCTGGAATGCGCACCTTCCTGGAAGCGGTCGGGAGTCCTCTATCCGACCACTCACCGTTTGACCGCTTCCAGGAGGGTTCACGAGTCCTACTGCTCACTCTCCCACGCCTGCAGCGTCTCCCACGCGATGCGCTGCAGGAAGGCGGCGTCGGCTTCGCTCAGCTCCTCCGGCCGGTAGGGCAGTCCGCTGGGATCCTCGCCGAAGATTGTGGCGTAGAGCACCGCCGCGCTAAGATAGGCGCCGGCGGGCGATGGCAGCATGCTGTCGGCGCCCACCATTGTCATGGTCTCACTGCCGCCACCCATGACGGGCAGGTCAGGGCGTTCCGCGGTCGCACGCTGCATGGCCAGCCCAACCGGCGCTACCGGAATGCCCAGCTCAGCACTCACAACCCGGTGCGCGGCCGCGATCTCCTCTTGCGTGACCCAATCCCACGGCGCCGCGCCGGGATAGTCCGGCCCCATGAAGAGCACGGTGCGGCCGCCGGCCGCGCGGATGTCCGCATCGAAGAGGGGCACGATTTCCTTGAAGATCTCCACGGTCTTCTCCGAATAGGAGGGCAGATCTTCCTGGAGCACCACCACATCGTGACCACCCCGCTTGACCTCGAGGGGGGCAAAGGTGGGCATATACCGGTAGTGGGTCTGCAGCGTCGCGTCGTAGACGACCATCTGTTTGGCAGTCACCTCCTTCGCCGGCGTCGCACTGTTGGTCAAGGCGGCGAAGTACTGGTCGATGCAGCAGGTGCCGTCCAGGAGCCCGTTGCCGATAATGAGCACCGTCTTGACCGGCGGCGCGGCGGCCACCTCGGCTGGCGCTTCCGTGGCCGGGGCCTGGATGGGCTGGCAGGCGCCAAGAAGCAACGCTGCCAGCAGCAAGGCAATTGAAAATGCCCTTGTGCGCAACATAGTCTCTATTCCTTTCGGCCCTTCAACACGAAGGACCCCGTAGCTTTGTGTGGGAACACTGTACGCCGCGCGGATGCAGTTCCGGGGGTATCGCTGCGGCCAGCGGGGGAGCTGCTTATCTGGCGGTACGGGCATCGACCGCGGGCCGGAGAGCAGTATCAAACGTGGCCGGCCAGAACAAAGGCGTCGACAGACGGAAAGTGGGGCGCATTTTCGCGCCCAATGAATAAGCCCTCAGCGGTTCGTGCTGAGGGCATCGAGCGCTAGAAACGAAGTATCACGGCGGCGCTGCGACCCGCTATGCGAGGTCCTCAACAGGAAACAAGCTGCTCATGGGAATGGCGCCGGGAACCAACCCATCTATGATTCTATACGCCGCGACCGTCCCGTGCACCGGCCAGACGGATGGTCTTTCCTACCTTCCTGGAAGCTCTCGAGGACCACCTGTTCGGCCATGCAGCCTTTGACAGCTTCCAGGAAGGTGCACGGCCTCACCAACTTGACCATTTGTTATAAGAGACGTATAGTAGGATGTAATGGCAACAGAATTGCCAATCCTTAAGGTTTGCCCTCATTTCGTAAGCTGTAAGGCTCGACCTTTATGTCGAGTTGAAGGTTTTTGGCTGGTTCTTTGCTCATAGCTCCCCCAAGTATATTTGCTCTGAGCCATCCCCCCCTCACAGATTTCCCATTGTACTGCTGGCGAATCCGCCGCTGTGGGCTTCCTGCCTATGGCAGCGACAACATGCCAGTACGGCTTGTTTTGGATACTTAGGCGCGAGGGACATAGTCAATTTGTCTCTGGCGGAAATACCGGGACAGCCGTACTATCGAACAGGATTGCCGTGGATACCCTGGAGCCTGCTGCCAAAGATCTGCCAGTCTGCCCGGATGAGAAACGGGGCCGCGCGGCTTCAACGCGCCTGGACGCGCGCTGGCCGGCGGCGGAGATCCAACAGCGATCCTCTACACATTCCGGCAACATTCGTTGGCAGGAGCTGCTTGCTGTGTATTCGACGCGAGATCGCGTTACGATATTGCTGCTTTTGGGGTTTTCCCTGCTCGTTCGGATTGTCGCCTGGCAGTTGATCTTCAGCGGCAATCGCCATGCCGGTGAGGTATGGGACGCCTATGGCTACTATTTCCGCGCCACCGGCTTTGAGCAGATGTTGCTGGATCTCTTCCAGGGCCGTTTCCCCTCCGACGAAGCGCGGCTGATCGCCTATAGCAGCCACTGGCCGCCCCTCCAGGCTGGCCTGCTCTCTCTTGCCTTTCTCCTGTTTGGCAGCAAGATCATAGTCGGCCAGGCCATGATGGTGAGCCTGTCTACGCTCACCACGCTGTTCGTCTACCTGATTACGGCGAAGGTCTCAAGCCGGCGGGCCGCGATCATCGCCGCGATGATCCACGCTGTTTACCCGAGCTTCATCCACCTCTCGCTCCGCCTGTTGAGCGAGACCACCTATATCTTCTTCTCGCTGCTCGCCATCTACCTGGTGCTGACGCTTGTGGAGACTACGCGGCGGCGATGGGCCTGGCTGCTGGCCGTGGGCGCCGGCCTCCTGCTCGGGCTCAGCGCGCTGGCGCGCGCCGCGGCGCTGCCGTGGGTTGGCATGCTGGCACTCTGGATTGGCTGGCGGATCAGGGGAACAAGGCTGCGCCTGCTGTTGCCCGCGGCCATGCTGGCCGTCACCGCCGTCACCGTGCTGCCCTGGGAGGTAGCACTCTTCAGGGCGGAAGGGCGCTTTGTGCTGCTGGCCACATCGGGCGAAGAGAACCTGCTCAGAGGCAACAACCCGTGGATCCCCGAAGGCTTTGGCTCCCATGGTTTGCTGACCATGCCAAAGATGCTCGAGGCGTCGCAACAGTACGCTGAGCAGCACGGCGTCAGCGACAAGGAAGCAGATCGCGAACTGGCCCTCATCGAGATCAGGAAGGACCCGGCGGGTTTTGTGGAGCGAGGGTTCTATAAGCTGCGCGAGCTCTGGTCAGTGGACAGCGATATTGTCCTGTTCATCCTGACCATAATCTACCCGCCCCTGCGCGCGGGCTTGGCCGCGGCCATCCTCCTGGCCACACTTGCCGCCCTGCCCATCCTGCAGGCTCTCGCGGTCTGGGGCCTGTTGGCGCCCAAGCCTGCGCTGCGCGCCCGCGAGCTGTTCGTCGCACTGACCGCCGGAACCATGGTCGTGATCTTTGTGACCAT
>JACFMY010000459.1 GCA_019455155.1 Caldilineaceae bacterium | reverse complement strand
GATCTATTGTCTGGAGCAGGGGTTTTGGGAAAGCGCTTCAGATCGGCAGATTAAAACGTTTTAATCGACCGCAGCATATCACAGTCACGCGGCTGCCGTCAATCCTACGCTGTAGCATGCCTACATTGTACACTGTCGCCGCCAGGTCCCCGACTCGCTATACGGCTTCCTCTAAAATCGCATTGAGCTCGCTGTCCGTCAGGGCGATGGGATTGGCCTTCATACTGCTCGATGCCCGCGCTTTGGCAATCAGATCGCTGGCATGCGATCGGGCATAGCCGTAGGTGGCGAGCGAAGGTATCTGCAATTCATGGCAGAGCTCGCGTAGCCAGACGGTCGCCTCCTGTGGCGTGGCCGACGGATCGCCCGTTAGCATGGCAGCTACCTCGTAAAATCGGGCCAGGATTGGACTGCCGGATGCACGTGCTGCCAGCGCCGCAACATTGGCGCCAAAGACCGCCGGCAGCAGCGCTGCACAGATGGCGCCGTGGGGAGCGTCATACATGCCGCCAAACGGGCCCGCAAAGCCGTGCACCGCCCCAAGGCCCGCATTGGCAAGCGCCAGGCCGCCACAGAGACTGGCAAAGGCCATGTCACGGCGCGCGTCACCATCGTCGCCGTGGGTATAGACGCGACGCAGTGACCGGACCGCATAGCGAATTCCTTCCCGGCAGATGGCATCCGTGAGAGGATTGGCCCGCGCCGAGACATAAGGTTCAATGACCTGCGTCAATGCGTCAAGCCCGCTGGCCGCAGTCACCGCGGGTGGCGTGCTATGGGTCAATTGGGGATCGACGAGCGCGATGCGTGGGAGCATTGCGGGGCTACGCAGGCTTACCTTTACCCGGTGTGCGGGCGACGCCAGCACCGCGTTGCGGGTCACCTCGCTGCCCGTACCGGCCGTAGTGGGGATAGCCATGTATGGTGCTGGCGGCTGTTGTAGCGGCCTCGCGTTGCCGATTACCTCAAGGTAATCATACACGTCCCCGGGATTGGTGATCAGGGCAGCGATGGCCTTCCCGGCATCCACAGCACTGCCGCCGCCAAAACCAATGACATGGTCACAGCTGGCTCGCCGCGCCGTGGCCACCCCATCTAGAATATCCTCGACCTTGGGCTCGCCCTTGATGGATATGGTGGTAACCGCAAGGCCGGCGCGCGTCAGCAAGTCATGCAGGGAGGCTGCCCGTTCGGGGTGCCCGCCGGTGACGAGCAGGGCATGGCGGCCCATCTCATTTGCCAGCGTACCAGCTCGCTCCAACATGCCGTCACCGAACAGGATCCGGTTGGCCGTCGCAAACTCAAAAGACATGGTATTCGCTCTTTCGCTTCTACTGTCCCTGTTCCCGTCCCGGTAACAGGTCTGTCTTGACTGGTCTAGCTGTTCAAGGCCATAGGCCCGGTAAAAAAGCCATCCCAGGGGATCTCTACCGGTGCATCATGGCACACAATGCGAATCATGGTCATGAGCAGGGGAATGGCGGTGGCGTCGAGCTTGCCGGCGGCTGCCAGGCGTTCCACCGCTGGCCCGATGGACTGGGCTAGCTGCGCGCCTTCAATGGTATCCTCCGCCATATAGGTGCGCTTGGCTTCAGAGAAGGGGATACCCAGACCGAGGTAGCGTCCCATGCGACCGTTACGGCCGCCCATGCTGGTGACGTACATATCTCCGGCGCCAGGCAAGGTGTAGACACTGCGCCGCTCGCCGCCCATATGCTCGACCATGTAGGCGGTCTCCCACAGCCCCTGGGCAAAGAGCGCGGCTGCCTGATTCCACATGACCGCGTCGTTTTCGGCCTGGCCATCTTTTTCCAGCAAGCCACTCACCAACCCTACGGCCAGCGCGTAGACGTTCTTCATTGCCACGCAGGTTTCTACGCCGATCATATCTGTGCTGGTCCACACATGGTAGTAGGGCGTGCGCAGAAGCTGCCCCAACCGCGCAAGGAGCCGGGCATCTTCGCCGGTGACGACCACGCAGGTGTGGCGGCGCACGGCTAGCTCGCCGGCGATGGACGGCCCCCCAACCGCGGTCAACGCAACCCGGCTGCGCCGCTCTGCCGGCAGGTGGTCGCGCAGCAGCCACGGCAGCAGGTCGATGCCGTCCTCACGACCGGCCAGACCCTTGGTAAGAAAGAGCAGCGGCACATTCTCGGGTAGGAGCGGCGCGAGGATCTCACCGGCCCAGTGGATGCCTAACGAGTTGACGCCGACGACCACCAGGTCCGCGTCCACGATCGCCTCGTCCAGCCGGTCGTAGGTAAAGGGCATAACGCTTTCGTGCACATGTGCCCGCAGCCGCGGATGCACTCTCGTTTCGTGGATCTCTTCAATTATGTCGCCGTCAAGGTGGGTGCCCACAAGGCGCACGAGGTGTCCGTTATCGGCCAGGGGAGTACTGAAGGCCGTGCCCATCATGCCGGCGCCAAGGATGACGATGTTTGCCATGACGTGCCTTTCGATTGTCCGCCGGCATTGAGACGCCGGAGCGGGACATTTATGGAAGTTTGCCAGCGAGCGCCAGCACTGCCCGGGCGGTGATGTCGTCGGTGGCGATTACGGTTAGATAGCGACCTCGGAGCGCGCCTAGAATGGCCGCAGTCTTGGGCAGCCCGCGCGCCACGGCCAACACGCGGGGAATACAGCGCAGGTCATCCAGGTCGATACCAATGATCCGTTCGTTGATAGCGAAACCGGCTGAACGTCCTTCGATATCGAAAAACCGCCCCACCGTTTCGCCGACCACTCCTAATGCGCGCAGATGCGCCAGATCCGCTACGGACAGATGGCCAGCGCGCAGGAAACTGGCGGCTTCATCTTGCACTGTGCCGATACCCGTCACTGCCAGTGCAACTGAGCGGGCTCGCCTTAGGCCTTCGCGCACGCTGGATTCATTATAGAGCATCGCGCGCAGGCCCTCCTGCTCCACCAATACTGGCGCGTGCAGATCATGGTGACGGCCGCCCAACTTCGCGGCCAGCGTGCGCGCCAGATCGGGCCCGTCGATAACCGGGTCGGGCGCGCCCACACTCCCCAGGATCTGCACAACGTCGAGCTGGCGGCCATGGTCCTCCTGCACAGCCTGCACAGCCGCGTGGACACCCGTGCCCCAGGCGATACCAATGCAGGAATGAGGAGGGAGCACGTCGATGACACGTTTCAGGTAGATAGCCGCCAGGCGCCCCACGGCAACAAGGCGTTCATCATCGCCCTGCTCCTGCCTGGTGGTCAAGACATAGGCGTCCTGGAGCCCAAACGCGTCGAGCAGCGCCTGCTCCAGGACGTAATCGCGGTACGTGGGCCGGTTGATACGAATCTCCACAATACCCAGGTCGCGCGCCTCTTTGATCAGCCGCGAGACGCTGGAACGAGAGATCTCCAGCCGGTCGGCGATCTCCTGTTGGTTTTGGTTCAGTTCATAGTACAGGCTGGCAACCGTGACGAGCAGATCCATGCGTACATCACGGCCAGCTTCTATGTGGTTGGTCATGGATTTCCTCGCGAGCTATCATCTGGCATTGCAGACAGCGCATGTGTCCAGGAGGCCGGTGTTCGTATCTCTGCGCTGGGTCACACAGAGGCGAGGGCAACGAGCCTGCACGCGTCACGACACCTTCCATCGCGTCCAAGGCCGCCCTACAGGGACCCACAACTCAGTCTGGCAAGGGCCCATAATGCTGGCCGGTTTGCCATCAATCTCTGCTTCCCATGCCGCTGCGAACGCTCGCGAATGGTTCTCAACACCTGCATATTCCTTTGAATTTGCTGTAAGGCTTCCAGGTTACCCGGAAGGTCAGATAACAGGCACAAAAAAGACCGTAAACCGGCTATGCACCTCCTGTGCACAAACGTGTTTGCGGTGCATGATTTTGCACTCACGCTAACACAGTCGCAAAGGGCTGTCAATGTCGCGGGGGCTTTCTCGCATGGGTACCATCCTGCTTCTTCCAGCCTGCTTTGGCATTCCAATGCGCGGCTGGCGCGGCCGCCTGTGAACGCCTGGCCATGATATAATCGCAACGGTATAAACCGGCCGCCTGGCTGCGCTGATGCTCGATCAGGGCCAGGCCTGCTCCCCTTGTCTCACATTGTTGAAGCCGCGTGGTCAGGCATATTCGCAGCAGAGTCAGGGGACGGTGTTTCCGCGCTGGCCTACCGCCCTTGCTGCCGGCTGGCGACCTGTCACGGAACCAACTTGCGCAACCTGTGCCTTTGACATCCGCCACATCTTGCTAATGAGAAGCTTCCCGGTAGCCCGCGACAGACATGCTGCCACGCAGCGACATGGGATGCGGCACATGGTAGTCTGAACCCTGCTTGCGGAGTGAGCCATGCGGATCCGACGAAAACTGCTACTATTGGTGCTCTTTCTCGGCGCAGCCCTGCTTGTCAACCTCATGGCCCTGGGCTACCTGGCCCGCACGATGATCGCGGGTCTCCAGGACATCGAACAGGTTGCGCTGGAACGGCAGCTGATCGGCGTCGAAATGCAGGCGCGTTTACGCAGCGCCGAAGCCGCGCTCTATCGTTATGTTATCGAAGGTGAGGAAGGCTTCCGGCGCCAGTTCGAAGCACAGCTCGCCAGCTTCGAGGCCGGCGTCGAGGCCTATCGCGGGCAGGCCACAAACGCGTCCGCAAGACAATGGGCGGGCGCACTGGCAGATAGCCATGCGCAGGCTCAGCTGCTGGGCGCGGAGATGATTCTGCTCCGCGACCAATATGAAGATGCCTTTGTCGAGTTGGACCAGGTTCATACGGGCCTTACCCAGTTGCTTGACCAGCCACCGCCCTCAGCACACACCGAAGACCCGGCCTATCGCGCCGCCCTAGATGGTATGCAGCAGAGCCTACGCGACATG
>JACFMY010000458.1 GCA_019455155.1 Caldilineaceae bacterium | reverse complement strand
TTTGACAAATATTCACAAGAATGATAGGGTTGCTTAGTATCCATTTCCTCCGGATACACGAGTGAGATCCCGTTATCGTTCAACAAGAAGCAATCAACCGCAGCGAATCCGCATAAGAGAATCTGAAAACAATAACGAGCTTCTCCCAACGTCTCGTGTTGGTTCTGTTAAAACCATTTAAGCGATACCGCACGACGACGTCCAATCTTGCATAGAACCCTGTACCACAGGTTGCTACTGGCGCGCTCCCCAGTTCGCCGTACACGTTCGGAGGTATAAAGGAGAAGCAAAAGCGGCAGGTTTGCCTGCCGCTTTTGCTTTTGCGACCACAAATCAACGCCCGCTCCGCCAACGCTCATTTCATAACATGCTCTGCTCACAATATGCTCTGCCCAAGCACCGACGCCAGCAGCTCTACGGCCAGCTCGGCCGTGCGATTGCCCTCGTCTAGAATGGGGTTGACTTCCACCACGTCCACTGAACAGACCTTATCGGATTCCGCCAAAATCTCCATGAGCAGATGCGCCTCACGAAAAGTGAGACCACCAGCTACAGGCGTGCCCACACCTGGCGCCACCCCAGGTTCAATCGCGTCCATGTCGAAGCTGATGTGGATGCGGTCAAGATGGTTGAGCCGCGCCAGCGCCCGGCGTGCCACCGTGGCCATGCCCAGCTCATCGATGTCACGCATGGTGTAGACAATTATGCCGCTGTGAGCCAGATTGATTCGTTCCTGGCTGTCCAGATCGCGCACGCCGACCATGACCACATCCTGGGGACGCAACTTGGCGCCGGGCCGGCCCAGGTTCACCAGCTCCGTGCGACCCTGTCCAGTGAGCACCGCCATGGGCATGCCATGAATATTGCCGGAAGGTGTCGTGTCAGGTGTGTTGAAGTCACCGTGGGCATCCACCCAGATGACACCCAACGGTCCGTTCGCCCTCATGCCGCTGATGGTACCGATAGCGATGGAATGGTCGCCGCCCAGGAAGATGGGGAAATCTCCATTGTGGCACGCGCTGGCCACCGTGAAGGTCGCCTCACACGCCTTGACCACGGCAGACAGGTGGCGCAACCCGCCGCTGCCGGACTCAATCCAGCGTTCCGAACGTACTGCAGCCTCGTCCCGCCCTGGCACTGGTATATTGCCTGCATCCTGTACCTCGTGTCCCAGACGCGTCAGCCGGTCATAGAGACCGGCATAGCGCACCGCGCTGGGACCCATGTCTACCCCGCGGCGCTCTTGTCCCAGATCCATCGGCACACCCACGATACGCAGACGCTTGGGATGGAGGTTGATCTGACTCATGGTTGGTTCCTATGTCGATAGTGAACAATGAAGTGAGCGCAATGGCTGCGTAGCCAATTGCGCCCGGGACTTGTAAACATGTGCTCAGTGCAGCAGTTCGATTGACTCGATCTGTAGGGTGCCACCGCCCCACGTGTCCAAGAGCCAGCGGCCACTGATACGAAGCGGTTGCCAGGCGGGCGGTGCGGCGATGCCCCGAGGCTGTACTGCAATGCAGTAATGGGTGCGGTCGGCAAGAAAGAAGCCTTTACCGCCAGTGCCGCCCGGCAGGCGTACTCCGGCGACGGTTACCGGTTGGCCTGGCCGGTTTGGCACGCGAGCCAGCGCCGTCAGCGCGGCTTCGTCCAGCTGTACGACATCCAGGGGGTGGACGCTTACAGGGAAGCCCACGATCTGCTGCTCCCAGGCCAGACGTTGGGCCGGTGTCTCGTCAGGTACGACCTGGGCCATGAAGCCAAAGGTCATCTGATGTGCGCCAGCGCGCACCGCATGGTCCGCTTCGGCGAGCAACGCGGCCCGGCTCACACCTAACCCGTCCAGGGCGCCACATTGGACCAGGTTTACGATCTCGCGAGCCTGCAGCGGGACACGTGCCAGCAAGTCGGTGAGATCACGGAAAGGCCGCTCAGCGCGGGCATCGATAATGGCCTGCACAGCCGCCTGGCGCAGGTCGCGCACCTGGCCTAGCCCCATCCACAGGATGGGCTGGGCGCCAGCCGCTTCTTCCACGGTTAGCGTAAACTCATATCCGCTATGGTTGACGTGGGGTGGACGCACCGCGATGCCCAGGCGCCGCGCCTCAGCCACATAGGTAGAGGGATAGTGGTAACCGCCCCAGTTGGCCAGCCGCGCACAGAGAAAGGCTGCGGGCCAATGCGTCTTGAGATAGGCTGAGCGATAGCTCACGTCAGCGTAGGCTGTGGCGTGGCCCTGGTTGAAACCATAGCCGGAAAAGGGTTCTACCTGTTCCCACAGCGTACGCGCCTGGACCTCGGTGAAGGCCGGCCCCTCAGGGGCTGGACGCATACAGCCCTCGATAAACCGGGCGCGGATGGCGGCCATCTCGTCGGCGTGAAACTTGCTCATGCCCTTGCGCAGCCGGTCCGCCTCAGCCCAGGACAGCCCGGCAATCTCCCGGGCGATGCGCAGAATCTGCTCCTGGAAGATGAGCACGCCCTTGGTGCGGCGCAGGATGGGCTCCAGGGCCGGATGGAGGTACCGGACCGGTTCCTCGCCCCGGTAGCGGCGGATGAAGTGTTGGGCCATGCCGCCCAAAGCGGGGCCCGGCTTGAAGAACGCGTTTGCCACGGCCAGATCTTGCACGGTGCGGGCCTTGAGCTGGCGTAACGTGCGCTGCGCGCCGGCCGACTCACATTGAAAGACACCCATCGTTTCGCCCCGCTCGAGGAGATCGCCGGTGGCCCTATCATCCATGGGGATGTTCTCGACGCGGAGCCCCGGCCCGTAGTGGGCCCGCACGAGGGCAACGGTGTCGGCCAAGACGGTTAACGCGCGGATGCCCAGCAGATCGATCTTGGGCAGGCCAATGGCCTCCACGTCGTTGTGATCAAACTGGGTGATCAAGAATCCTTTGGGCGCCCACTGGACCGGTACATAATCGGTCAAGGGCCCAGGCGTGATCACGACGCCGCCAGGGTGTACACTGAGATGATCCGGCTGGTTGAGCAGCTCAAAGGCCGCGCGCACGACGGGTTGTAGCGCAGGATCTGGCACACGCGCCAGGGCCCCTTCCAGCGTTTGGTGACCCCGGCGACGGGGATCCGGGTGCCAATCCTCAGGCAGCGTACGGGCCAGCCGATCGGTCGTCGCCTCGTCCAGGCCGTAGGCTTTGGCCGTCTCGCGCAGGGCCGACCGCAGCCGGAATGTACTGATGGTGGCTACCAGCGCCACCTGGTCCTCGCCGTAGGTACGGCGCACATAGTCCAACACTTCGTCGCGCCGCACGCTGCAGAAGTCCAGATCGATATCGGGCAAGCTGGTACGGGCAGGGTTGAGAAAGCGTTCGAAGAGCAGGTCGTGCTCCACCGGATCGACGGTTGTGATCCCAATGGTGTAGGCGACCAGGGAGTTAGCGACACTGCCGCGGGTTGAGACAGGCACATCGTGTTGGCGAGCAA
This sequence comes from Caldilineaceae bacterium, assembly GCA_019455155.1. GTDB lineage: Bacteria > Chloroflexota > Anaerolineae > Caldilineales > Caldilineaceae > JACFMY01. The sequence continues at coordinate 1,427 of JACFMY010000458.1, read as the reverse complement.
AGCGTACGATATCGGCGACCAGCAGAAAGAGGGGCGCAAAGCCATGACGGGCGATGGCATCGAGCTCGTCACGCAGCCGCTGCTCCCGTTTGGCGATCTGTTCTGGTGTGGCTACGCTGTGGGCGTAGCGCTCCCCCAGGCCTGCTCGGGCCTGGACCGCCAGGGTCGCGTCCGGGCTCTGTTGCTGGGGCAGCGCCAGCACAGGCCAGATGGGGCGCCCGTCCGGGAGCGCCGGGCCACATGCAGCTGCTATCTCCGCTGCCGCAGCCACCGCTTTGGGAAACGCAGCAAAGCGCTCCGCCAGCGCAGCCGGGGAAAGCCAGTGCAGATCAATGGCAGGATCGCCGCCGTCGGGCAGATCAGCAGTGGACAGGGTGTCAAGGGGCGTATTGCGGGCAATGGCGGCCAGCAGGCGCAGCCGTGCGCGCTCTTCCGGCAGCAGGCAGTAAACGGGCTGCACAGCCACCGCTCCAAGCCCAAAGCGGCTGGCCAACCCCACCAGTTCGCGGGCGACCTCTTCATCCGCGGGGCGATGCAGCTCCAGCGCTAGCCAGGCATTCTCGCCAAAGATGCCGGCCAGGTGACTGACGACCCGACTGGCTCCGCTCTGGTTTCCCATGCGCAGCAGCTGATCGACCCACCCGCGGCGGCCTCCCGACAGGCAGATTAGCCCGTCCCGGTTCGCCTTGAGTGTGTCCCAGTCGAGACCGCGCGCAGGCAAGTCACTGCGATCAGGCGCGGCCTGCACGGCCGATGAGAGACGGCAGAGCGAGCGATAGCCTGCGGGCCCCGTGGCCAGGAGCGTGAGCTCGGCCCATAGGCTGGTGGTGGCGACACCGCCACCCGGCGCGCGCACAAGCGCGGTCATCCCGAGGATCGGTTGGATGCCAGCCTCACGGCAACTGCGCGCAAAGGCCACCGCGCCGTACAGCACATTGGTATCGGTCAGCGCCAGGCGCTCCATACCGTCCTCAACTGCGCGGGCGACCAGTGCCTCAATGGACGCGGTCGCGCCCAACAGGGAATACCAGGAATGTACGCAAAGGTGCGTGAACTTAGTGGGCGCTGTCTGCGAGACCATAGCCCGATCTTACGCCGAACGTGGGGACGAGGCAAAGAGCGAGGGTGGGAGAGGAAGATTGAGTTCTAGAGAAGGGGAAGAAACCGCCATGACTCCACGGACTCCATGGAGTCATGGTGGTTACGGTGGCTATTCGGACCTAATCATGCACCACAACCTCTGTACCGACCTCTGCCCACGCGAAGAGGGCCTTGGCTTCAGGGACGCGCAGGTTAACGCAGCCGTGACTGACCGGCGTGCCGAAGTTGTTGTGCCAATAGGCGCCGTGGATCGCGAAGCCGCGGTAGTAGTACATGGTCCATGGCACGTCGGGCGTGTCGTAGCCTGGCCCGCGCATGCGGGTCTC
>JACFMY010000457.1:2815-4877 GCA_019455155.1 Caldilineaceae bacterium | reverse complement strand
CTCAAACTATCATGAGCGAGAACAACCAACTACTCGAGCGTCTGGCCGCCACGCAGCACGAAATCTGGGCCCACTGGATGGAGTACCTCTTCAGCGTCTCCCGCGCCAACCCCGACGGCTCCGTCACCATCCCGGCCGAGAAGGTAGCCCGCTGGCGCACCCAGATGCACACCACCTACGCCGCGCTGGCCGAGTCCGAGAAAGAGAGCGACCGCGAGCAGGCGGTGAAGGTGCTGTCCGCGCTGGACGATTCTGGGCGAATAGACTGAAGGTTAGCCCCGGCAACGCGCTACGAGGTTGCTGTTCGGCCGGCATATTTGCGCATTTGATTTTGTTGACCTACGCAGGTTCATCCCAGTTACATTGGAAGCGTAATCGGTTCGCCGCGCGAGCTTCATTCATGCCGCGAGCTTGCAGCTATGTTGACTCCTTTGTGCTAGACGGCCGCCGGGAATATATGCGGTCGGTGCACGCCGAAATTGATGGTCGTCGAATTCGACAAAGCGTGACGTGCCCACGGACCTCAAAGGTTTGTTAACAGAGCGAGACTGTAGTACTCTCAGAAACAATGCGGCTCCGGTTTCAAGATGAATGTCCTTTCTGGTAGATGCTTCCACTTAAGCAAGACGCTTCCACGTATCAGGCTAAACCCTTCCTCAAATGGGCGGGCGGCAAATCTCAATTGTTGGCACAGCTGCGGCCCCACTACCCGGCTGAATTGGCGGCTGGGGGAATCCGTCGATATGTGGAACCCTTTGTTGGAGGCGGAGCCGTATTTCTTGACGTCGCACAACGGTTTCCAATCGAGGAAGCCTACCTGTTCGACATCAATGAGGAACTAATCCTTGCGTACACAGTAGTCCAGCGCTCACCCGATGCGCTGATACGATTACTGGCCGATCTGCGCGCACACTACTTCGCACTGGGCGAGAAAGCCAGATCCGACTACTTCTACCAAGTTCGAGATCACTACAACCACCAGAAGCAGAATGTGGATTTCAGCGTTTACTCAGATGCCTGGGTAGATCGCGCTGCAGACATGATCTTCCTCAACAAGACCTGCTTCAACGGGCTTTTCCGAGTCAACGCGCGCGGCATGTTCAACGTGCCGTTTGGCCGGTACAGGAAGCCGGTCATCTTTGAAGCCGACAACATCTACCGTATCTCTGAGTTACTGCAATCGGCCAATTTGATTGTCGGCAGCTTTGAAAACGCCGAGTCTTACGTAAATGATGAGACGTTCGTCTACTTCGATCCGCCTTATCGCCCGATCAGCACAACCTCCAGTTTTACATCTTACTCAAGGGACAAATTCGGCGACGATGACCAAAGGTTGTTGGCCGAATTCTTTGCCCGGCTCGATGCCAATACAGGAGCCAAGTTGATGTTGAGCAATTCAGACCCGAAAAACATCAACCCGGACGATGCCTTTTTTGACGACCTTTATGTACAGTTCAATGTACGCCGTGTAAGCGCCAATCGGATGATCAACTCAGTAGCCGATGGGCGGGGAAAAATCAGCGAGATTCTGGTCACCAATTATTGATCGTGTATGACTGCCAACGATAGTGCCTGGGCAGCCTACTTCGAAAAGACGGCGGCGCTAGACCATATACTCGCAAATGGTCATACCTACGTTTCGGCCACGGACCTGAAAAAGGTGACGGGCCGTGAACCGAGGTTGCTAGCCAAGTTGGACAGGTCAAGCGATTGTCCTGCCGTCTTCAGGCACCACGGGCTAACGATCTTTCCCGTCAAGAATGGCGAGTACATTATCTTCCGCGATCCGAGCGGGAGGACCTATTACGACCTTGGTTCCATTCAATATCCGCCTACCCCTACCACATACACCTCTCAGACCGACCTAAACGAGTTTGATGCTTTCCCTGGGATCCAGCGCCTGAACGAAGCCCAAGCGCTTGACTTTGCCTATGTGTCCTCCCTGTTAAGAGAGTTCACCGGGGAGCAGGACCTGCATCTAGTTATTCGCGGCAGGACCTACACGGGAACTTTTGGCTTTCAGCTGCCTGACAGCGATCACATCGTCAATGTAAGCGGCGTG
>JACFMY010000457.1:0-2805 GCA_019455155.1 Caldilineaceae bacterium | reverse complement strand
GAGGTTGACGGTGGCTATGAGGGCCGCGACGCGATCTACTTGATCGAGGCGAAGATTGGCAGGCGGGAGGATTTTCATATCAGGCAGCTGTACTACCCGTTCCTGGAATGGTCCTCTAGATCGCGCAAGCGTGTCGTTCCCGTCTTGCTGGTTGTCACCAATGGCAAGTTCTACTTCACTGAGTTTGGCTTCAACCGGGACTTCGGTGACCTATCGCTGGTACGTACCGCATGCTACGTGATCAATGAGACGCCGGTTGCTCAGATTCGATTGTCTACTCTGTTGGCTCACGTAGACGTCGAGCAAGAACCGGATGTACCCTTTCCGCAAGCAAACGATCTCGACAAGGTCGTGGACCTGATTGCTCTAATCGATGCGAATCCTGCCGGTAAGTCTGCGATCGCTGAACACTTCGAATTCGATGATCGCCAAGGGGATTACTACGCCAACGCCGCCGTCTATCTTGGATTTGCACAGAGATCGAGGCAGGGTTTCGTCGTAACGGAAGCCGGCAGCCGGTTCATCGGGACACGATCCCTCTCCAGGCGTACCCAAATACTCGTAGAACAGATGCTAAAGCGACCGGTTTTCCGCGATTGTATCCAGCTCCTGCTGGCGCGTGAGCTGAGGCTGGATGCAGTCTCGTCGAAAGATGTGGCTGGCATCATTGCCCGGCACACACCTCTGTCAGGTAGCACACCGCCCAGGCGGGCATCCACGGTGTTGCGCTGGCTGAAGTGGGTTCAGGACAACTGCGAAATCCTGCCGTGATTTGGCTTGTCGAGTGAATGATGCACTAAAGGGTAGCCACGCGGCCGAAGCGTAGCGTTCAAGACTGTACGCGAAGCTGCCCCTTCCTTACAGTTTCCTTGCAATCCATACCAATCTATTGCCGGCTCTCAATAAGTCTTCTAGAATATCTTAGTGTAGAACAATGGAGCAGGATCGCCAGAATGTGAGTGATCGTGTCGTTTGGGACTAAAGCGAACAGCGATGATCTGGACTAAACTGGGCGGACTGTCTCCCGACTCAATAGTCCGTAACCTGAGGCAGCGCCAAGGGGCGTGCTTTGTCTCGCGTTCAGCGTCGCTAGGTTTCAGGGTCCAGTTTGATCTGTTTATGCCTGATTACACAGGCCAGTCCTGGTAGTTACTCAATTTGATAAGCCCACTGGGTCGGCTTCGATTCGATGGTGTGTGTTTTTTGGGCAACTGGACGACGAAAAGGGACGCCATCTGAGTATCCTACGGGTGTTCGTTCGCCAGCTTCGAAAACTCCGCAGTAAAGCAATGCTAGACAACCAATAGCTGAACCAATAGCGTCACAGTTAGGAGTCCTCCGCATGACACGTGGCTCAACTTGGAATAAGTGGGATTTCCATCTGCACACACCCTATTCCATCCTCAACAACCAGTTCGGCGATCCAAATGACGATTCAACCTGGGAGCGCTACGTCCAGGCAATAGAAGAGAAGGCAGCCGCATTAAACATTGCTGCCATTGGGATAACCGATTACTTCCTAATCGACGGCTACAAACGTCTTCTCGAATTCCAGGCCAATGGGCGCTTAGCCAACATCTTGCTCTTCCCCAATATAGAGTTCAGAATCGACAAATTCATCTACCGTTCTCAAGCCGGTGGTCAGCCAAAGCGCGTCAATTATCATGTGCTATTTTCTCCGGACGTGCCGCCCGCTCAGATCGAAGAGCACTTTCTGCATGATCTGGAATTTGTCAGCGAGGATCAACCTTACGACCGAAGCCATGTTCGCAAATTAAAACGGGCGAACCTAGAAAAATTCGGCGAGACGCTTCAAAGGCAACAGGCCGAATTCAGAGAGAAATCAGCCCTTGAGATTGGGTGCATGAATGCCACGGTCGATATCGAAAAGGTGAAGGAGCAACTACACAAAGACGGACGGTTTCGTGGCCGATATTTATTGGTGTTGGCGGAAGAGAACTTGAGCCTGATTGACTGGGCGAGCCAAGATTCTGCAGCCCGTAAACATCTTGTTCAAATGTCCCACGCTGTCTTCAGCTCGAATCCGAAGTCGCGATCATTTCTTCTGGGCAAAAGTCATCCAACTATGGAGGATTTCCTGGAGGAGTTCAAATCGCCTAAGCCGTGCATCTGGGGTTGCGATTGCCACGGTTACAAGGAACGTTTTCTTGAGCCGGATGAACAACGTTTTTGTTGGATAAAGGGGGAAGTATCGTGGGAAGGACTAAAGCAAATCCTGTACGAACCAGACGCCCGGGTACGTATTCAACCACACGACCCTGAGCCATCAAAGAGTACGTACACACTCGACCGAATTCATATTACCGAGACGCAGATAAACGACTCGTTACGCGTGTGTGAGGCAGATATAGCACTCAATCCGAACTTGGTCGCCATCATTGGCGGCCGCGGTTCAGGTAAGACCGCCTTGCTCGATCTGATCGCAGATTGCTTCCCGGATGGCGAGAAGATTCGAGAGATGGAGACTTCATTTCACTATCGTCTCTATCACAAGACCAGCGCAAAGCCCATCCAAGTCAAATTGCAGTTCCAGTCCGGTGAGCAAACAGGCAAAGCCTTTGGAGCAGAACATGAGGTCTTCGGCCGGGCAGACATTCTCTATCTGACGCAGAACCATATTGATGACTATACGGCGAACCCAACACTGCTCTACAGTCACATAATTGAGCTGGTTTTTGAGAATCGCCCCGACGAACAGCGTGCGTATGTCGAATTCTCGGAGCATATTGCGCGGCGGCAGCGGGAGATCGATCCGCTGGTGGACCAGCAGCTCCGCACGGGCTG
>JACFMY010000456.1 GCA_019455155.1 Caldilineaceae bacterium | reverse complement strand
TCAATCTAGTGCAGGACCTGCCCGCGTCGCAGCTCCTCTTCGACTGCGGCGTGCCACTGGTCTATCTACCCGGTTTCCATGTGGGAGCCCAACTGCGCATCTCTTTGCCGGAGATGGAACAATGGGTACGTGGCCGCGGCGCGATCGGCGACTACCTGTACTGGCTGTATACCCATAACCCGATTCAACAGCGCCTAGGCATCGACGACCATTTTGGTAGGACTTGGATCATCTGGGATCTGATCAACATTGCCTGGCTGCTGAATCCGAGTTGGGTGCCCAGTGAGCTGTCACCGGCAGCAGCCCTGAGGAACGATACCTGCTGGCAACGTGACCTGCCGGGACGCCATCTCCTGCGAGAGGCGTACGGCATCGATCGCGATGCCATCTTTCGTGACCTGTTTGCCAAACTCGAGCGCGCGACAAATTCCCAATGACCACGTACCGATCGATCATGGAGATAACGGCGGCGGAGTGGCTGCAGGCTCTCCGGCTGCCCGCAAGCGACATCCCGGATGTTGTGATCGTCGAGGGTTCCTGGTGGCGGGCCCAGCGGACTGGCTGGCGGCTTGGCTATCTGGAAAATGTGCGGGAGCTGAACTTTCCAGACATCTTCTGGGGACGCTGGCGCGGGCGTAAAGTGGTCTACTGCTGCGCCTACGGCGCGCCGCGCACCGTTGAGATCATCCACCTGTTTGGTGTGTTGGGCGCGCGCCTGGCCGTCCAGATCGGCACCTGTGGCGGGCTCCAGACAGATCTGAAGCCGGGCGACATCATCTTGCCCACCGCGGCGGCCTGCCGCGACGGTGTGGCCCATCTGTACAGCAAGCACGATTCAGCCGGTGCAGACCAGCAATGGCTGCGCGTCGCCCAGCACCAGTTGGTGACACGCGGCCACGTGACGCATGTGGGCCCCCACATTACGTGGTCAGCGCTCTTTGCCCAGAACGGCGACAACGTGCAAGCATGGCACACGGCGGGCTACCTGGCCGTTGACATGGAGAGTGCCACAACCCTGGCCGTGGCCCAGCATTTCGGCTTGCCAGCGCTCTCCATGTTGGTTGTGTGGGATGATCTAACGCGCGGGCGTAGCTTCCTCGATCCGCTGACGCCTGAGGAGCAGCGCCGTCTCGATGCCGGAAACAGTGCCGTCTACGAGGTCGCGCTGTCCCTTGCCGAAAAGCTCTGAGGGCCAGCCCATCCTGCCAATGGTGTCCTCGTCCCCGATCCGATCTTCCCTGTGCTCACATCACCTCAATCCCAATCGTCAAAAAAAGCGCGATAATAGATCTGCTGATAGCCAGGCACAGGGATGCGTGCTCGGGACAGCTGCGCAATGCCAACCATCCATGGTGCGACCAGATTCATACTCCGTTTGATCCACTTCCCGCCGCGTCTGCTCTACGCTGTTGGGCTCGGACCGCTTATCGGACAGCTGGTTCTTCTGTTGACCACAACGGGGAGGAGGACCGGCCGGACGCGGGTGACGCCATTGCAGTATGAGGAGATCGACGGCACGCTCTATGTGGCAGCGGCGCGCGGCCCTAAAGCTGACTGGTTTCGCAACCTCATGGCTGACCCGAACGTTGAGGTGCAGATCAAGGCACGGCGGTTTAGGGGAAAGGCAGTGCCGATCCGCGATCCGCAGCAGATTGCCGATTTTCTGGAAACTCGCTTACAACGACATCCCAAGATGGTAGGCGCGATCCTTCGCGCCGAGGGCCTACCGGTGCCGCCGAACCGTGGGCAATTGGAACGCTATGCGGCCAAACTCGCGCTGGTCGCACTCAAGGAAGCCGACGAGCTTTAGCCACCATAACCGGTCCCGGAACGCAACCGTGCGGCTTCGCTTGCCCTAAGCCGTTCGTCTTTATCCTGGCGCACATGCTGGCCTAGCCAGCGCAATATATCGCGAGGCAATCACTGAACTCCGCCGCGCAGCAGACCCTGGCCCGTGTGCGGCGATGGTATCGTGGCCAGGAGTTTTTGCGCGGCAGCTATGTGGCGTTGCGGAGAAAGGGGAAACGTATGAAACCGCGTACATCGATCAGTTTTGGCTTCGCTATTGGTGTGGCACTCAGTCTTGTGTTCGTTGCTGCTCTTTTTGGTACAAATGTGAGGGGCGCCCAGTGGACCGGTGCGGATCTGGCGCATAGTGGGGCTACGCGGGTCGCTGGCGCTAGCTTCCAGGCCTGGGAGAGGCCCAGTTATGCCGCTGACATTGCATTCACCGAAGTTTTCACTGTCTACCTGTCGGAGGTTCTCCGCGACTGGTCTTCACCAGAGCCAGAACCGTCGCCTACTCCGCCCCCCCAGGAGCCCGATATTCCTTGTCTCACAGTTGTTGGACAGCATCTGCCGCCTGACCAGCCGCTACCGCCTGTATTTGCCGGCTGTGTATCTGGTGGTACCTCAATGATTGTCTGGCGGTACGATGTAAAAGGTGCATTTATTGGTTTCGACCTTACAGTCGATAACAGTGGAACGGCCGTCTACTCGGCGTCCATCGATTTTCAGAGGGCCCCATCCGGGCGCGTCCTCTCGTATGGGGGCACAGTGAGCGGCAATGCCTTCCCCACCTTCACTGAGAGTGTCGTCAATAAGTACAACCCCCAAGGCGGATTGACTGGGGCCAATGTCTCGAAGCAATACACGGACTCGGGCGATACGTACATGATGGACATTATCAGATACTGTCCACTGGCGGCAACCGATATGACGGGCTACCAGGTTGTGGTGGCTGGTGAGGTGAAAACCATCGGCAGTTGCAATTGAGCGAATACACCGTAGACCCTGCCGGCCGGCATGACAATGGCAATGCTTTCGACCGAGACGCGCACGGCATGAACGGTCATCCAGCCTACTCAACTGCTGTTCTCTAGGATCCCTACGATCTGTAGCCACGGAGGATCTGGCTGGGGATTCCTCTCGATGCGCATACCGAGCTTTCTCATCACGCCGACCGAGGCGAGATTGTCGTAGCTGGTCGTCGCCACGACTCGCTTCAGACGCAGTTGTTGGAAAGCATATTGGACCAGCGCGTGCGCCGCTTCTGATGCATACCCGCGTCCCTGATGGGCTGGGGAAATGGCGTAGAAAAGGCCAAACTCGGTAGTATTGTGGGTCTGTGCCACGGAGCTGTCAACGGCCCCGAAGGCTGGCAACTGCTCAAACGCGTTCAAGCAGGGTACAAAACCACACGAGCCAACGAGCCGTCCAGTCGCCCTGAGAATGACCGCGCGATCGCCGTACGGCGGCTGGTAGAGTCTGGCCAGTTGCACGTAGTTGAGTACAGTCCATTGCAGCCAATGGGACCGGTCGGCCTCACTGTACGCCGAGCCGGTCCCCAAATCAGCGTCCTGCCGCTCGATGTCGAAAAGCCGGTGCACATCCGCCAGATCCTCCATCACAAATGGCCGGATGCGCAGCCGGGCGGTCTCAAGAATCGGCATGTCAAGCATCGACTGTCACAAGCGTTGCTCCTTTTGCGCGATAGGTCAGGATACATCGACCTTCCCCACAGCATACTACAGAGCTGCCGCTTTCTTCGCACGTTAGTTTCTGACAGCACCAAAGTCTGGGAATAAGTACAGCATTTGCCCCGTGATTTGATCCCCTGGGAGTGGCATGATCCAGTTAGATCGTTGAGCATGGGGTGTCGCAGCGTCGTCGGCAGTCTCACGGATTGGCTTGTCCCTGGTCAGACCTACGTTTTGTCCGGAATCCGGTTGCGGAGTCCCCTGACTCAGTTTTAACGAGCTGTACTCCCCTGAGATTCCGAGGTGGAACCCGAAATCGTCTGCAACGGGAAGGGTCGATCATGCCAGGACGTGCGTTGTCATTATGGAAGCTGTGGCCAGGGCTGGTGCTGCTCCTCCTGATCACCAGCTGTGGGGCACCCCAGCCACCGGACCCAGGCTCCACAGCAGAACGAGGCGGCCAACCCATCGAGCTTGTCTACTACTCCTGGCCTGAAGATGCCACGTCCGTTGTCTTCGATGCATTCACCGAAGAAACGGGGATCGCGGTGCGGCATGAGAGCTACGGGACCGTCCAGGAGGCTGTTGACGCGATCCGCGCCGGTCGAAAGATCGATCTTGCCGTCCTGGAGAGCGCGAGTGTCCCGCAACTGATCCAGGATGGATCGCTGGCCGCGCTGGATTTCAGTCACATCCCCAACTTCAAGTACATCTCGCCGAATTTCCGCGACCTGACCTACGATCCAGGCAACAGATATTCGATTCCCTATTCATGGGGCACCACAGGGCTCATCGTGCGCACCGATCTCGTCGAGCAGCCGTTCGGCCGGTGGAGCGATCTGTGGGCGCCGGAGTATGCGGGGCGCGTGATCCTATGGACGTCAGTGCCGCGCGATACCTTGGGGGTTGCGCTACATGCTCTGGGTTACTCTGCCAATTCTGAAGACCCTGGCGAGCTAGAGGAAGCCCAAGCGCGGTTGCTCGAATTGGCGCCCCACGCGATCTGGCTGGACGACGAGGAAACCAGTGCGCCCTGGCTAATCGACGGCACCGCGGTCGCCGCGGTGGGGTGGGCGTACGACTACTGGGCCGTCCAGGAAGCAGGTGTGCCAGTCGCCTACGTGCTGCCCAAGGAAGGGGCACTGCTGTGGAACGACAATTTCGTGATTCCGGCCAGTAGCCACAACCAAGAAGCGGTCGCAGCCTTGATCGATTTCTTATTGAGACCAGAGATTGCCGCGCAGCTTATTAACGCCAACTACTACCCTATGGCGCACGACACAGCCAGAGCGCTTACTGATGAGGCAATTCGGGATGATCCCGTGATCTATCCTGAGAGCAGCGATCTGCACCACGCAGAGCTAGAAATGCCGCTTACACCTGAGGGCCAGCGTCTGCAGACAGAGATATGGCAA
>JACFMY010000455.1 GCA_019455155.1 Caldilineaceae bacterium | reverse complement strand
CATCATTGTCACCTGGCTGGACAAGGGGGCTGCGGTACCGGTACGGGTCGAAAAAGCGCACGATCCCCGAGATACCGGGCTCGTTTGCCCACCGCCGCTGATCGCCGGTAAGACTGATTGCGCCATAGGTTGCGCCGTGATAGGCGCGGTAGCGAACAAATACCTTCTGGCGACCTGTGACGGCGCGCGCCATTTTAACGGCGTTCTCATTGGCGTCGGAGCCGCCCAACGTGAAGAGGAAGCGATCCAGCCCTGGCGGTGTCACCTCCGCCAGCGCGGCGCCCAGCCGGGCCCGTACCGGGGTTGCCATGCCGGGCCCGGCATAGACCAGCTCCTCAGCCTGGGCCTTGATGGCCTCGACGACGCGGCGGTTGCCGTGACCGATGTTCACGCACATGGATTGCGAGTTCAGGTCAAAGTACCGTTTGCCGTCTGCATCCCAGAAGTAGCAGCCATCTGCCCTGACCACTCCGATGGGATTGACCCGTTCCTGCGCGGACCACGAGAAGAAGCTGTGGGTGCGGGTTGTCTCCACCAGGGAGGCGTTGTCGTCGAAGCCATACGCTGTTGCCATAGTGTCTCCACCTTCTAGGTCGAAACGCGCGGATCGGGCCACAGATTGCCGGATGGGTGTGTCCCTTTCCAGTGCCAGCACGATAGGATTGCTCCTGTTCTCGCATCAATTCTATCCGGCGCCCGTGCGCCTGCAAAAGAATCGTCGCGGTTGCCGGCGCTGTATTAGTTGTTACAGAATACTCTTTGGCGAATAGGGGCATAATAGATGCGGACATTTCCGATATTGTGCGAAGCTACGACTTTCCATTGTAAGGCTGCCGGAACTATGCTAGAGTCATCGTGCAGAGAATCGCCAATCTCCCCACACATCGATGTGTAACAGGCGATTGTGAACGGCAAGGAGGCCAAAGATGACGACCAAACCAAACGCCGCCACCAGGGCGGCGACGCCGCGTAGCGCCCGCCACCGGCCGGTTCGCCGTACCGAGGCAGAAACCACCCGGCCATCTGCCATGGACGTTCAAGAAGCCAATCGCCAGGATGTGCTAAATGACTATCGAATCGTCTACTTGAGCCGCCAGCTCAGTCTACGTGGCCGGCGTGAAGTGATGAGCGGCCGCGCCAAGTTTGGCGCGTTCGGCGACGGCAAAGAAGTAGCGCAGGTCGCGCTGGCCCGGGCGTTTCGGCCCGGTGACTTTCGCGCTGGCTACTACCGGGATCAGACCCTCATGTTTGCCTTGGGGCTGTTGACCCCCACAGCCTATTTTGCCCAGCTCTACGCTCACACGGATGTGGAGGCCGAGCCCGCCAGCGGCGGTCGCTCCATGTTGGGGCATTATGGCGGCCGCATGCTCACGGCCGACGGCGAGTGGCGCCCTCAGACGGATACCTACAACGCGTCAGGAGACGTGTCGCCCACTGCAGGACAGATGCCGCGGCTCGTGGGCCTGGCCCATGCCTCGGTTATCTACCGCGAGCTCGAGTCTTTGCATCACTTGACCGACTTCTCGCGCTGCGGTTCCGAAGTCGCCTTTGGTACGATCGGCAATGCCAGCTGCGCCGAAGGCATGTTCTGGGAAGCGCTCAATGCCATCGGCGTGCTTCAGGCGCCCGCGGTTATCTCTATCTGGGATGATGGGTATGGCATCTCTGTCCCCAACGAGTTCCAGCTCATGGGCGGCGATCTGTCGACGCTCCTGAAAGGCTTTGTGCGCGCAGGTGACGATGGGCCCGGTTATGACCTGTATACAGTTCCGGGCTGGGACTACCTACGCTTGGTGGAAGTTTACCTGCAAGCGGCAACCAGCGCGCGCGAGCACCACATTCCTGCTCTGATCCATGTGACCGAAATGACACAGCCCCAGGGCCACTCTACTTCGGGCAGCCATGAACGGTACAAATCGCCCGAGCGACTGGCCTGGGAGGAAGCACACGATCCCGTAACGCGTATGCGGGCCTGGATCGTGGAACAGGGCCTGGCAGACGAGCCGGCATTGGAACAGATGGAGGCGGCTCTGCGCGGTGAGGTTGATGCAGCGTGTGCTGCCGCCTGGGAGGCCTATAGCGCTCCTCGCCGTCAGGAGGCGGGCGAATTGGTCGATTTGCTGGAACAAGCCGCGGCCTACTCGCGGCATGGCGACGCGCTCGAAGAGCTTGCGGCAGGCTTGCGCGACGCGGAAGCCCCCTTGCGTAAGCAGATGCTGGAGACCGTCCGTGATGCCCTCATCCTCGTGCGCGATGAAGAGAATCCTGTACGCCAGTCACTGGCGGCCTGGAAAGCGCACCACATGGAAACCATGCGCGCCACGTACGCAGCCCATCTGCACATGGACGGCGAGCGCTCTGCTCTAAACGTACCAGGCGTTGCGCCCAGCTATGCCACCCCGACGAAAGAGGTGCGCGGTTTCGAGATCCTGCAGGCCAATTTCGACGCCATTCTGGCCCGTGATCCCCGTGTGCTTGTCTTTGGTGAAGATGTGGGACGGATGGGTGATGTCAACCAGGGGCTGGCCGGTCTTCAGGCCAAATATGGTCCGCTGCGGGTAGCCGATACTGGCATCCGCGAGGGGACGATTGTAGGCCAGGCCATCGGCTATGCTTTGCGCGGCTTGCGTCCCATTGCTGAGATCCAATATATCGACTACATCTATTACGCGCTTAGCACGTTGGCTGACGACCTTGCCACATTTCTGTGGCGCACCGCAGGCGGGCAAAAGGCGCCCGTGATTATCCGCACGCGCGGCCACCGGCTCGAAGGCATCTGGCATTCAGGGTCCCCGATGGGTGGACTGCTAAACGTGCTTCGTGGCATGCATATCGTCGTGCCACGTAACATGACGCAGGCGGCTGGTTTCTACAACACCCTGTTGCGCGCCGACGATCCGGCATTGGTCGTGGAGGTACTCAACGGCTATCGCCTGCGCGAGCCCATGCCGAGCAACCCAGGCGAGTTTACGGTACCCTTGGGGGTGCCGGAGGTGCTACGGCGTGGCAATGATGTCACGCTGGTCACCTATGGCGCCTGCTGCCGCATCGCGTTGGAAGCTGCGCGCCTGTTGGAGCAGGTTGGCATCGACGTTGAGCTCATCGATGTGCAGACACTCCTTCCCTTCGACCGCCAAAGCCTCATAGGCAAGTCGGTACGCAAGACCAATCGGGTCGTTTTTCTGGACGAGGATGTTCCGGGCGGCGCATCGGCGTACATGATGCAACAGGTGTTAGAGGTGCAGGGCGCCTATTGGGATCTGGACGCAGAGCCGCTCACCATCACCGCACAGGCTCACCGTCCCGCCTATGGCACCGATGGCGACTATTTTTCCAAGCCGAATGTGGAGGACGTCTTCGAGGGCGTTTACCGGCTCATGCATGAGAGCGATCCGGCCCGTTATCCACTGTTCTTTGCCTGACCGGCCGGCAACACAGATGAGCTTCCCCGGGATGGAAGATTTCACAAGTGGTGCGGCGTTCAGGTCGGATGGAATCTACACGTTCATCCGCTGGTACACGCGCCCGCTGATATGACCGCGGTTACAGGAGGTATGGTTCATGGCCACAGCGATCAAACTGCCGCTTTTGGGTGAAGGTGTAGTTGAGGCAAAGATCGGACGCTGGCTCAAGGCTGCAGGCGACAGGGTGGAAAAGGGTGAGCCGATTCTCGAGCTGGAGACCGACAAGGTGACGACCGAACTGGTCGCGGACCGAGCGGGGACACTCTTGCAGACCAAGGCCGCCGCCGGTGAGGTGCTCCCTGTGGGCGCGATTCTGGCCTACATAGGCAAGCCTGATGAAGCGCCACCGGCCGTTGAAGCCGCGCCCTTACCTGCTCCGGTTGTCGAAGCAAGGGACAAGGGGACACCTGTCCCGGTGGCTGGCAACGGCGCGGACGCCGCCGAGCTCTACACAGGCAAAGTGAGTCCGGTCGTCGCGCGTATGGTCAAGGAGCACGGTCTAGATCTGGCCCAGATCCGCGGTACGGGGCTGCATGGCCGCATCACGAAGCGGGATGTGCTGGCGTACATGGAGGAACTGGAGGATCTTGTGGAGGAAGCGCCGGCTGAAGCATCGCCGGTGCAGCCGCAGCCTCAACCGGCGCCGGCAGCGCCGGCCCCTCACCTGGCCCCAGGCGATACGGTGGAACCATTGGACGCGATGCGCCGCACGATTGCCGAGCATATGGTGATGAGCAAGCGCACCAGCCCTCACGCGACGACGGTCTTCGAGTTCGATTTCAGCGCGGTGGCCCGCGATCGCGCGGCGCGCAAAGAGGACTTTGCCCGCCAGGGTGTGAAGCTGACCTACATGGCCTATCTGGTCGTGGCTGTCGCCGCCGCGCTCAAGGCGTTCCCGCGCGCCAACAGTCGTTGGAGCGACGCAGGGGTTGTCCTCAAGCAGGAGATCAAC
Source organism: Caldilineaceae bacterium (assembly GCA_019455155.1). Classification (GTDB taxonomy): domain Bacteria; phylum Chloroflexota; class Anaerolineae; order Caldilineales; family Caldilineaceae; genus JACFMY01. The sequence continues at coordinate 507 of JACFMY010000455.1, read as the reverse complement.
ATTGGCATGGCGACGGCGCTGGAGAATGGGCTTATCGTGCCAGTCATTCGCCGTGCCGACCGGCTCAACTTGCTGGGCGTAGCACACGCGGTTCAGGATCTGGCAGAGCGTGCCCGGCGCGGCGCTTTGCAGCCTGCCGAGGTGCAGGGCGGCACCTTTACCATTTCTAACCTGGGTATGTTTGGCGCAGACCACTTTACGGCCATCATCAACCCGCCGGAAGCGGCCATTCTGGCGGTGAGCCGGGCGGCCAAAGTGCCGGTGGTTACAGAAGATGACCGCATTGAAATTAAGCAGATGGCGCGGTTAACGCTCACCGCCGATCACCGGCTGGTGGACGGGGCCAAAGCCGCCCAATTTCTGGCCGATCTCAAACAGGCCATTGAGCGCCCGGGAGTATTGTTGTAATCTAGCGGCGCAACTGCAAAGCCCCGCCCGGTTGATAACCCGGTGGGGCTTATTTTTTCTCCGAACCTGTCCCGCTTAATTTTTGGCAGTGGTTAAGTA
>JACFMY010000454.1 GCA_019455155.1 Caldilineaceae bacterium | reverse complement strand
CGGCTTTGTCTCCCCCTGGCATGGCACACGAGAGAACAGGTCCCGATTCCTATGAGTACACTGCAGATCTTCGATTGGCCCCCATTGCTGGACGGCTTTGACGGCGTGGCCGGAATTGTCCTCCATGACCCTGACAGCGGCGCGGAGCAGGCGTGGAATCCAGACGAACGCTTTGTTGCCGCGAGCCTGATCAAGCTCCCCATTCTGTGGCGTTTCTACCAGCAGTGCAGCCTGGGCCTGCTGGACCCTGACGAAACGCTCACGGTCACGGCCGAGGCATTGATGCCGGGCTTTGGCGTGCTGAAATCCCTGCAGCCGGGTCTGACCCTGCGCCTCCGCGATCTGGCCGCCCTCATGATTGTCGTGAGCGACAACACGGCCACGAACCTGCTCATCGACCGCCTAGGTATCGAGCCCATTAACGCCACCATCCGGGAGCTGGGCCTGGCGGGCACCGAGCTGCAACGCAAGATGTACGACTACCGTGATCCAGCCAAGAACAACTACACCACGCCGCGTGATATGGTGACCATCTACCGCACCATTGCGAGTGGGACCGGGCTGGAACCGGCCTTTCATGACGAGATGATGCAGCTCCTATTGGGCCAGCAGTGCCGCAACAAGCTGCCCTCCGGGCTGCCCCGCGACGCACGGCTTGCTCACAAGACGGGTGACATGCCACAGATCGAGCACGATGCCGGCATCTTTTTCGGAGACGGGCGTCGCCTGGTCGTGGCCGTATTGACAAAGGAGATGAGCCGTAACCTCGATGGCGTCGCGCTCTGTCGCCGCGTGGGCGAAGCCGCCTATGCCTACGTTACCGCCACATGAGCGCGGCGCACTGCGTGGTAACAGCCGTCATTCCGCGCACCATGATCCATCAAATGGCGCCGGACGGCCGTCCCAGCCTGCGCTATTGTAGATGCTGGGAGCGTAGCGCATTGACTTGCCTGGGAAAGAGATGACCCTGTTTACCTCGCAGCCTTGGGCTGCGCGTTACATTGGTCTGTTGGCAGCCGTCGTGATGGGGCTGGCCTTCGCGGGCCGCGGTGTCGCGGCGCCAGCTCTGCAGCCTGGGAGAGGGGACGGTGGTCTCGCCGCGGCTGTAACCGCTGCCCTAGCGCAGCAATGGGACGATGCGGGGGTTGCCTATCCTTATGCCCTGGACACGATTCGCCAACAGGGTGAATATGGCGTTGCCTACGTCTACCGTGTCCGCCGGCCAGACGCCGCGCCACTGCCGGGGGGAGGCGCCGCGCTGCTGGCGCGCCGCGATGACGGCGGGGCCTGGCAGATTCTCTTTCCCCAAGATCCATCTTATCCCGCGCAGCTTGCCGCCGTCCCTCCTGATCTGTTGGATCCTCAAGCCCGCCAGATGTTGTTTGACGCGACAGTTGCCAGTTCTGGAGCAAACGCTGTGGGCGGTTACCGGCTGCCATGGCCAGGAGGCCAGGAGGGCCGGGTTGCACAGAACTACAGCCAGCATGGTACAGGCCAGATCGATTTCTGGGCGCCATCCAGGGACGTTGTGGCCGCCAAGGCCGGGGAGATCGTCTATATCAACGATGGCCACAGGTTGCGTGGCTGCAGTTTGGACTTCGCCCGCTATAACAACGTAGTAGTTGTGCGCCACGGGCCAGACGAGGTGTCACTCTATGTGCACCTGGCGCAGTACAGTGTGCCTGGTTGGATCAAGGCGGCCTATGCCCAGCAAGGGAGTGTGCCGGTGACCCCAGGCACGCTGATTGGCCGCCAAGGCAATACCGGCTTTACCTGTGGCGGCGACGGCGTGCACCTGCATCTATCTACTGCTGCGGGCTTCAACGTGTTGAACTACCCCGATAGCATGGACGAGGACGGGGACGGCGACCGGAGCGAGACCGTACAGACAGCGTGGGGCGTGGCCCACCAGCCGGTGGATTTTGCCGAAGCGACCTACGAACAGCTGGTTGCCTGGTCCTGGGAGACGCCGCTCATTTCCCAGAACTATGATCAGAGCTGCGCCGCCAACAGCTTCGACGGCGTGGTGCTCTATGACGGTGTTGGCTGCCACGGCGCGTCGCTGGCCTTCGACGCGGAGACGCGGCTAGCGGACCTGCCCGCCTTGGGCTGGAACGACCGGGCCCAGGCCCTGTATGTGGCGGCCGGTTGGTCGGCGCGCCTCTTCGAGCATGTGGGCGGAGAGGGAGCGAGCCGGTGTATCGATGGGACCGTGCCCGACCTGGCCGCGCTGAGCTTTGACGGCGGCGCGATAAGCCTGAACCGTACGGTCTCGTCGCTGGCCGTATACCAGCGGACCGGCTGCCAGCCGGCGCTGGCCAAGATTCATGGGGAAGTCGCGCCGGCCGCGCTCACACTGGCCGGCGGCGCGCGCCAGCCCGTCACCTATACGCTAGTGACCACGGGCAGCGTGACGATTCATCTGAACCAGCGCGTCACGTGGCTGGCGCCCACAGGCGTGACGCCGCTGGCGGCCAGCGACCCCGCGATGGATTTCGCCGATGTCACCCTGGGTGCAAGTGGCGCCACCTTGTGGCGTGACATCGTCGATCTGCCTGCCGCGTGGGTAATCCCGGCCTGGCAGAGCGGCGCGACGACGGCCCAGCTGTTCACGCGCTTCACGGGCGTCGACGAAGTGGGCCGCGCGGTGGCCGTCACCACGACACTGCCTGTCGATCTCGCCCTCTGTGGCCTGGGTGATGAGTGGAACGACGGGCCCCAACAGGCCACCATCTTGGCGCTGGATCGCGCGGCCCACAGCGGCGCCATCTGTCCTGCCGGCGATCTGGATCTCTACCGATTTGAGGGTGTAGCGGGACAGGAGATATGGGCCGCGGCAGACGCGGCGGGCGGCAGCCTCGATCCGGTCTTGACCCTGCTGGCTGGTGACGGCGTGACTGCCCTCGCCACGGCTGACGACGGCCTGGACACGCTCGCCGCCCAGGTGACCGCCACCTTGCCTATCACCGGGAGCTACTATCTGAAGGTGGGCTCTTACCGGCCGCTGGCGGGCGGCGCTGCGTTCACCTATACCCTGCAGCTGCAGGGCACGCCAATCACCTTATCGTCTTGCCTGCCACGCGCCGATGCCTATGAGCCCGACAACAATCCGGACCAGGCTCGTTTGATTCCCAGCGACGGGGCTGAGGAGGAACATACGTTGCCGGCAGCGGACGACCAGGATTGGGTTGCCTTGCGCGCGCGGCAGGGCGTCACGTATACGCTAGAGTTGGCTGGCAAGGTGGCGGGCCTGCGGCTGGCGCTCTATGACCAGGATGGGCAGAATGAGCTGGCCGCGGCCAGCTATGATCCGGCTGTTCCTGCCAGCGGGCGGCTCGTCTGGTCGCCAGCGGCGGACGGCTTGTACTACGCTGCGGTCACGTCCGCAGGCGCGAGCGGCTGCCGGGCCGTCTACTGGCTGGCGGTGCGCGCGGCAGACGACGAGCCGCCGGTTGCCACACTGGCAATCGAAAGCGGCGCAGCCTTCACCAATCGCCGCGCCGTGACCCTCACCGTGAGCGCGCAGGATCCCGGCGCAGGCATCGACGCCGTGTTGTTGGGCCAAACCAGCGCGTTCGCTGACGCGACCTGGGCTGAGTATCAGCCGCTGTGGCCGTGGCAGCTCCCCGCCGGTGACGGCCCTAAGCGTCTCTACTTGCGGGTCCGGGATCTGGCGGGCAACCTATCGGCCGTGGTAACGGCCACGATTGAGCTGGACACCGTGCCGCCGGTGGCAAGCTTTGGTGGAGGCACGCAGCCATGGACAACGGTTCGAGCAGAGGCGGCGCTGCCGGTTACGCTAGACGCAGACGCAACCCATGTGCGGCTGCGCGTGGGTGAGGATCCCTGGCCGGTATGGCAGCCTGCTGCAGAGATGGTAACGGTAACGTTGCCTGCGCGCTACGGGCGCCATCTGGTGGAACTACAGGCGCGGGACGGTGCTGGCAATCTGTCGCTGGTCGCCCAAACATTTGTCGAATATCTGGCGCCGGCCGCGTATCTGCCCTTGATCGCGCGCTAACGCGGCGCTTGGCATGTATTTTCCTCTTCTTCGCCAGCGCGCTGAAGATTACGAACAGCGACCGGCTGAACCCTGCCCCCAAAGGAAGATTCTTCTGATCTGCCGCACGTCCGCCCGCCGCGTGGTTATCTTCAATTCAACCTTCTCGAGGGGCTTCTCCGTCTCGGTCAAACATCCCACCATGTAATCTCATTTTTCGGACATAAAGACGCTGCTTTGGTCCTCCCGCAGTGTTAGGCTTTGGATCAGGTTCGCTTTGTTCCGCCACAACTCGCGCTGCGGCTACCCCTGACCCGTAGTGTTTCGGTACGCTTTGCCTTGCAACGGAGGAATCCATGAAGCGTCTGACATTCGTGATACTGGCCGTTGGTCTGCTGGTGGCTTTGCCGACGGCTGCTGTCCTCTCTTCCACCAATGGCGCCTGGATCAAATACACTGGCAACCCTGTGCTGCGCGCCAACCCAGCCAATGCCTGGGACGATTTCAACGTCTACTCTTCCCATGTGCTATGGGATGGCAGCCAGTTTCGCATGTGGTACTCCGGTACGTCATTTACCCAAAACGAAAAGGATATTGGTTACGCGACGTCAGCCGACGGGCTGACATGGACCAAACATCCTGGCAACCCAGTGCTGAGCGTCGGCCCATTTGGCTATTGGGACCACGAGCGCATCAACGCGCCGACGGTGCTCTATGACGCGACGGACAAACTCTGGAAGATGTGGTATGCCGGGGTCTCTATCTACAACGGTGGCTTCAGCATTGGCTACGCCACATCGCCGGACGGCATCAACTGGACAAAATACTCGGATGAGCCGATCTTCGAGTCGTCAGGCCACCCGGACTACTGGGACGGCATTAGTGTGCTGGCGCCTGAGGTGCTCAAGAAGGACGGCAAATATCACATGTGG
>JACFMY010000453.1 GCA_019455155.1 Caldilineaceae bacterium | reverse complement strand
TCGGGGACTGCGTAGCCCTAGAAGCTCCCCCGCTTTTGCGGGGAGAGTAGGTCACATCCGAACCATTGGAAAGGAACAGATTTCATGGACGCGAACGTCCGTTGGCCGCTGCGCGAGCGGGTGGCGACTTGGGCGCCCTACCTGTTGTTATTGCTGCCGCCGCTCTTCTGGTCCGGAAATGTCGTAATCGGCCGGGCCGTGCGCGGTACCATTGCGCCGGTGCCTTTGACCTTTTGGCGTTGGGTCGTTGCCGCTGCCATTCTGCTACCCATTGCAGCCAACGAGCTTTTCCGCCAGCGCAATGTGGTGCGCCAGCACTGGCCGTTCCTGCTACTACTCGGATTTCTTGGCGTGTTTCTCTACCAGATCCTTTCGTATCAGGCACTAACCGCAACCACCGCGCTCAACGCGCTCTTGATCACAGCCACCGCGCCGCTCTCGATCGCCCTGGTGGGCTGGCTCTTCTTTCGCGAGGGGATTACGTACTCGCTGGCGGCGGGCATCGCCTGTTCGTTGTTCGGCGTTGTGATCGTTGTGACCCAGGGCAACGTGCAATCCCTGGCGGCACTGCAGATCAATGAGGGTGATCTGCTGATGCTTAGCGCCGTTCTGGTGTGGGCGTTCTATTCGAACCTGTTAAAGCGACGCCCCCGCGACTTGAGCCAGCTGGGCCTGCTGGCCACGACCATTGTTACTGGCATGGTCTTTGCTGCGCCGGCTTTTCTGTGGGATACGCTCCAGGGGGATCGCGTCATGTGGACGCCAGCTGTACTGCTGGCCATCCTCTACATCGGTCTATTCGCGTCGGTATTGGCCTATGTTTGCTGGAATCACGGCGTTGTCCAGCTTGGCGCCAACCGGGCCGGCCTATTCATCAACCTGATGCCCATCTTTGGGACGCTCCTGGCGGTTCTCTTTCTGGGAGAGCAGCCTCAGTTCTATCACGGAGTCGGGGCTGCGCTCGTGTTTGGCGGTATCGTATTGGCCACCGGGTGGCGCCCCTGGCATGGGAAGCGGAACGGGAAGCCGGCAGTCTATCGCCGGTAACGTGCCAGCTTCCCGTTTGTTCACAGAAGCTGCGTTCGCAGCCAGAGGTTGTGTTCCAGGTAGTGGTCGTACGTGTTCGCAGCCACGAGCCAAAGGCCCGGACGGGGCTCCTTTTCTTCCCGATAGACGAGATGAGCGGCGAGAGGCGCTTCGAGCCTTTCCCATGGGAGTGAGGAGAGCATATCCATGGTTTCCTGGTGCGCGGCTTCCAGAGAGGCTACGACAGCTGTGGCCGCCTCTGTTTGATGGCGCTGGAAGAGGATCGCGTTCGCCTCGTCAATCGTAAGCCGGTCTTCGTCAGCATCCTCGATTTCGAGAGCGGCGAAGTAGGGCACTCCGGATAGAATCCGCCGTACCATAGAGCGCTCCCACGTGGCAATGTGCGCCAGATGGTCTTTTGCTGTCCAGCCATTGGCGTCTGCCATTGCCAGTCGCTGAGTGCCCAGCCGGCTGACCAGTTGCTGGAGACTCGTCCATTCCCGGTCGATCCATGCCATGAGTTCCTGCCGGTTGGCCGGTAGCTGCGCATACTGTGCTTTGAGCGTGCGGGTCATCTGGTCAATGTGGGCCTCGCCGTGGTCGGCATAGATGTGTAGAATCATGGCCAGGGTGAGGATGCCGCTTTCGGGATGCATGCCGCTACGTTCCCACTCTGCAGGCTCTAACGACTCCCAGAAGTGAACCCAGCGTGTGTGTAGCGCACGCAACAGTTCGAGGGATGGCGCCAGGGCAACGCCAGTCGCATCAGGCATGACAGCCCAGCGATCCTGATCGTACGGTTTGAGAACCGGCTCTTCTTCTGTGGCGATCAGCTTGCAGCGAATATAGGAGTTCATGTGTGAGTCGGCGAGATGGTGGACATTTTGTGCGACCGACCATTCATTGGGCAAGAAGTGGCCGGCGAGCTGTTCAGGTGTGAGATCGGCAATGAGGGCCTCGACCTGGCCAGGCAGGCGACGGATCTTTTCAATCAGCGCGGCGCGCTCAGCTGGTGTGGACATGGCAGCTTTTCTCCCGTGAGGGTTGGATGAATATCCGCCATTTTAGCACAGGCGCCGGTTTGGATTTAGTTATTGGGTACCGCTGCGTGTGAGGTACGCCTCGACCATGTTGACCATGGAGGCGAGGCTAATCGGTTTGCTCAAGTAGTCATTGGCGCCGGCATTGAGGCAGCGCTCGCGGTCGCCGGGCATGGCTAGAGCAGTCAAGGCGATGATAGGGACATGCGCGACGCCCGGCTCGCGGGACGAGCGGATACGCCGGATGGCTTCGAGTCCGTCCATGCCGGGCATCTGAATGTCCATCAGTATCAGGGAAGGGCGCAGCTTGGCGGTCAACTCGACAGCTTCCAGACCGTCTTCGGCGGTGGCGAGGCGATAGCCGTTGCTGCTCAGAAACTCCACATACATCTCCACATTCGTGGGATTGTCGTCAGCCAGGAGAATCAGCGGCGGTTCATTCTTGCCCCGCTCGCCCAAGTGCCGCGTCGCATCGCTTGGCAGGCTATGGCCCGTGCCTTGCGGGAGGCGCCGGCGCACTGCGCCGGCGCGCCAGGGCAGGGCGATGGTGAACACGCTGCCTTCGCCCAAACGACTCTCCACACTGACACTGCCCCCATGTAGCTCTGCCATGCGGCGCACCAGGGAGAGGCCCAACCCCGAGCCAGAATATTGGCGGGAGAGCTTGGCGTCCAGCTGCGTAAACGGCTCGAAGAGCCGTGGAAAATCCTCCGGCGCGATGCCGATGCCCCGGTCCCACACCTGGAACCGCACGACACCTTCGAGAAAATCGCCTTGCACTTCCAGCCCCAGTTGACCCTCTTCGGGTGTAAACTTGACGGCGTTGCTCAGTAGATTGACCAGCATCTGCTTGAGCCGCCGGGAGTCGGCTTCCATCTCCATGCCAGCTGGGCTGATGGTGAAGCCGACGGTCTGTCGCTTCTTATTGGCCATGCCCTTGATCATCTGGAGGGCAGACATGCAGATTTCGTCGACGGTACAGAGGTTCATATGCAGCTCGAACTGGCCGGCCTCGATCTTCGAGAAATCGAGGATGTCGTTGATGAGGTCCAAAAGATGTTTGCCGCGGGTTTCGATGGTGGCCCATGATTTTTGCTGCCGGTCGTTGTGTTGTCCGTAAACCTGTTGGCGCAAAGCCTCCGAGAGCCCTAGAATGCTGGTCAGCGGTGTGCGCAACTCGTGGCTCATGCTGGCCAGGAATTCGTCTTTGAGACGGGCGGCATTTTCCAGCACAAGGTTCGCCGCGCTCAGGTCATCGCGGCTGCGGCGTAACGCCTCTTCTGCCTGCTTCTGTAAGGTCATATCGCGCATGATTGTCGAGAAATATTCGACGTTGCCGTGACGATCACGGTGGGCGATAACCACCTGTGAGACGGGAATCTCCTGGCCTTCCTGGTGGAGCACTGCGCTCTCGCCAGCCCAGACATGTTGCTCGCTGGCAACGGGGATGCCTTCCTCTTGCAGTTTCTGCAGTGCCCACTCGGGATGGATATTGCTCAGGCAGAGGTCTGTGCGGGTACCCTCAAGGCCCAATCCGAGCATTTGCCGGCCACCGAGGTTGATAAAGGTAAGTTTCTGTTCCAGGTTCCAGTTGGCGACCAGATCCGTCGTCGCCTCCAAGATCGCGGTGAGCCGGCGTTGCTCTTCCTCGGCCTTGCGCCGTTCGGTCACGTCGAGCGCCGTGCACAGGAGTCGGACCAGGCGATCGTCGCGGCTGATAGCTTCTGCCCGCGCGTTGATGTGGGCGACTGAGCCATTGGCACGAACGGCGCGCAGTTCCAGCTCGAAGCTAGTGGCATCCGGTGGTGCATTCGCCAGGGCATTGCGCACGTCGATGAGATCATCTGGATGGATATGGCTGATCAGCTCATCCAAAGGAATGGGCGCGCCCGTGGGTTCGCGGCGAAGGATCCGCCAGGCTTCCTCAGACAGGGTCGCTTCCTTGCGCTCAACGTCGATATCCACGCTGCCCAGATGAGCGATACGCTGCGCTTCGGCCAGCAGGGCAGTACGTTCCGCGACGCGCTGTTCGAGTGTCTGGTTGAGCTGGGCCAGTTCGGCCTGCGCCTCCACGAGATCGGTCAGGTCGCGCGTGATAGCCAACACAGACCGGACTGTGCCGGAGCTGTCCGGTTCGGGCACCATGCGTACCTGCATATAGCGCGCCTGGCCGTCAGCGCCTGTAATCTGGACGATACTGGTCTGCGTGTCGCCGCTGTGCACGACAGCGTCCAGATCAACATAACCGTCAGGCAGATTAACTTCCTTGCCTGTCTTGCCGAGGATCTCGGCCAACGACAGGCCGGTGGATTTCACGATTGTTGGATTGACATACAGGTAGCGTCCCCGCGTATCGACGCGCGCTACGTAGTCGGGAGAATTCTCCACCAGCGCTTTGAACTCGGCCTCGCGGCGGCGCAGAGCGTCCTCCGCCTGCTTGCGCTCGGTGATATTGGCGGCAATACCGGCGACACGTACCAGCTCACCATGTTCGTTGCTGATGGGAAACGCCTGATCCAGCACCCAACGCACGCCGCCATCCGTGGTGAGCACCCGGTATTCGCAGACCGTACGACTTCCCTCCCGCTGGCGCTGTACTACCTTCACGACTTCGCCAACGTCGTCGGGATGGATCACCTTTTGCCACGCGTTGGCGTTTTCGTAGACCTCGTCGACGGACATGCCGTAGATGCTTTCGAACGCGGGGCTAAGATAGGTCATCCGCTCGTCTTGGAGATCGTAGAGCCAGAATACTTCCTGAATGTGTTCGGCTAACTGGCGGAAGCGTTCTTCACTTTCTTTACGCGCCTGGAGCTCCTGCTTGACCTTGTCGTAGAGCAGGGCATTGTTGACCGCTGCGACAACCTGG
>JACFMY010000452.1 GCA_019455155.1 Caldilineaceae bacterium | reverse complement strand
CGCCGAAGCCTTGCTCGCGTTCACCTTTTACTGCTCGGGCGGTTGGCAGCAAGCTTCTTGCTCGCCTTCGTGCTGTTAGGCGGCAGCGCGGTCAATGGGCTAGATCAGACGTGGCGTTCGCTCTCAGTGAAGGTACAGAATTGGGACTGGGACCTACTTGCGTGGGAGATCGGCGCGCTGAAGGAAAAGGCGTTTGAACAGGTGTCGCGCCCAGCCCTGACGCTGGACCGCGCGCAACAAGCTGCTCTTGTCCGCTCGTACTCAGAACGCGCCCAGCAGATCGCCACTCTGGAAGGCAAGATCGATGCGCTGTTCAGCGCGAGCGACGGCCAGGTTACCGTGGAGAGCCAGGCGCTACAAGATCAGCTTACCGCGCTGCGCCAGGAACAAGCAGCTGTGCGCACGCAGGTGGAGCAGATTATCGAGCTGCAGATCAGCCATGAGCTGGCCCAAGAAGGGATTGGGATAGCCAGCCTGCCCTTTCCTCCTGTCCTCTTCACCTTTACTGAGCCGCCCAAAAAGCTGGTGGTGAGTCCCCGCGGGCGCATCGATACCGTCTACTACGCCATGCTGCAGCCAGATCTACCCGCGGCCGAACGCGAGGCCATTGAAGAGACAATCCTGGCTGACGACAATTTCAGCGCCTATATCGCCAACATTGGCGGCTTAGGCGCCTTCCCGACCCAGGTGATTGACCGGGCGCCGGTGGACTGGATCCTTACCACCGTCGCCCATGAGTGGGTACACAACTACCTCTCCCTCTTTCCCCTGGGTTTGAACTACAGCACCAGCGCCGACTTGACGATCCTTAACGAGACGGTGGCCGACATTGTAGGCGACGAGATCGGCCTCCGCGCGCTCCGATCCTTCTACCCTGACCTCGCGGCCGCACATGCAGCGACAACCGGTAGCGAATCTGCTGGAGAGGCCGCAGACGAGAAGGAAGATGGCGCCTTCAATTTCCGCAAAGAAATGCGCCATACGCGGGAAATCGTCGACCAGTTCCTGGCGCTGGGACGCATTCGCGACGCCGAAGAATACATGGAAATTCGCAGGATACTATTCAACGAAAATGGCTACCCGCTGCGCAAACTGAACCAGGCCTACTTCGCGTTTCACGGCAGCTATGGCACCAGCGCCGCAGCCACAAGCCCCATTGGCCCCAAGCTCGAGCAACTGCGCACACTGGTGCCAGATGTGGAGACCTTTCTGGCTGCCGTTCGCACCTTCACTGCGCCCGAGGACCTGGACCGCACGTTGCAGGAGTGGGAGGCGCGGCACGAAGGTGTGAAAGCGAAGAAGTGAATGCGGTTCTCATTTACCACCCAACCGGCCACCTTTCTCGAGCGCCCGAATCGATATTTGGTGATCGTGCGGCTGCATGACAGCGGCGAAACCGTCCGCGCTCACTGTCCGGACCCAGGACGGCTGCGCGAGCTGTTGATTCCCCATGCCGGTGTAGTCGTGCACGTGAGCAGGGCAAGCAACGCAGACCGCAAAACCGCCTACGATCTGCGCTTTGTAGAACACCCGGAGAATGGGTTGCTCATCAGCCTGGACTCGCGCCTGCCGAACGCGCTGGTCTGGGAGGGTCTGCTGGCTGGTTTTTTCACCCCATTCGAGAATCCCACGGCGGTCGAGCGGGAGGTATTGGTCCCGCTCGAACTGGCGCCCGCGACCACAGGTTCCGGTGAAAAGATCCGTAGTCGCATTGACTATCGTCTGTGTGACGCTGCGGGCCGCCGCTGCTGGATCGAAGTCAAGTCAGCGACGTTGGTTGAGGATGGCGTGGCCTATTTCCCTGATGCCGTGACCGCGCGGGGCCGGCGACACGTCAACGAGCTGCGCCTTCTGGCGGCGCTAGGCGACCGCGCCGCTGTCTGTTTCATCGTCCAACGTCCCGACGCTCAGCTGCTCCGGCCCCAGTGGGACCGTGACCCCGATTTCAGTGCCGCGCTGGCCGCAGCAGAACAAGCCGGCGTCGAGATCTACGCCTACACGGCGACTATCACCCATGGGGCGGCCGAGCTGGCGCGCGCCATCCCCGTCGAGACGGCGCGGCCAGACACAGTGAGCTAGTGGTCTGGCAACCATCAGACTTGAGTTCCGTAGTGGCGCCTTCAGTCGCTCTGGCCAGGTGAACGACTGAAATCGTGACTACGGGATACCGTCTTCCGGACGGGCGCCGGCAGCGACGAGCATGGCTTCGATCTCGACGTCGCCATTTTGCCTGGCCGCCATAAAGGGTGTGTAGCCGCGCTGTTGCCTCGCATTGACGTCGGCGCCGTGTTCAATGAGTAGTTGGACAATGGAAGCGTGGCGCCCAGCCACTGCTGCATGGATGGGCTGGATCTGCATGGTGTTGGCCGCGACAGCAAGCACGTCGGCGCCTCGCTCCAAAAGGAAGCGGGCGATCTCCTCGTAGCCAAAGAAACAGGCTAGCTGCAGCGGCGTAAAGCCATCCCGTCCGTACTCGTTAACCGCCTCAGGAATAAAGTCCGCAATCTTCTTTACCCGTTCGAGCTCTCCAACCGCCGCGGATTCGTGCATAGTCAGGCGCAGGCCACTTGCCAGTAGCCTGGCGACGATGTCGTCGCGGCCATGGAATTTGGCGTAGAGAATGGCGGGCTGCCCGTCTTCCAACTGCGTGCGCGCAAGTTTGGGTACGCGCTGTAGGAGCTCATCGATGCGCGCGCTGTCGAGCTCCTTCAGCGCCTTGACCATGGCATCGATATCTCCCAAAGCAGTCTGGAGGCTGGCCAGCCGTTCGTCGATCTTCTCTGCTTGCTCTTCGATCGCGCGGCTATCAAGGTCTCCCGCTCCAATGCAAAGGCCCTCTACCTCGGCCAACGCGGCATATAGCTGGCGCACCAGGGCCATGCTCTCGGCGCGCTGGCAGCCCAACCAGGCCAGAGTCTTTTCCAACTGGTTTGTGTGCTCACGGAGATGGGCTTCAAAACGATGCAGGCGGAACTCGACCACCGGCCATGGTTCGGGCTCCCAGGCCGGCGAGGGCAAGCCCAGCTGCTCATCACTGAGATCCGCCAGCGCATGTTGAAGCCGGCCATGCAGGAGCGCATAGTTGGTCCATGCTTCCTCCAACGGCGCTTCCCAAGCCATCTCCACCGGCTCGTCCACCAGGGCCGCCACTTCTTCGTCGCTGAGCCGCCGCGGCTTCGGATTGCGCACTGTGTTCAAAATGGCCGCCAGAAAGAATCGTTCGACTTCGTGGACGTGAACCAGGATCAAGTTGACACACCACTCCTCCGGTTTGGGGGTGGAAACATATGTCGCCTGATCCATGCCCACCAGCAATGACTCGAAATCACGGAACGCGGCATGATGTTGGCCGAGGGCATATTGTGCCTGCGTCTGAGGGAGTCCACGGCGTATCCGCTCGCCGTGGAGCCGGGCGGCCAGGCGACGCAGCTCCAGCGTTGTGTGCAGCAGCGCGTAGCGTACACCGCCATAAGCATCGTAGCTCCAGCCGCCGTTGTTGAGAATGTACTCGGGCAGCGTGTGCGTTGCGATCGCGAAGCTTCGAACACTATGGTATAGTTTCGTAACATCCATAACGGATTCCTTTCGTAGCGGCGCTCATGCTACGAGCAATCCCTGCTCATGGCGCTGGCAGCATGTTCGGCAGCCATGACCAACGTAGCGTGGCCCACAGCGGCCTGGAAGTAGACATAGAAATGTATTGAGAAAGGAGCGGCACAGAGACAAAATAGCACACATGTTCTTTGCACGCAAGCAGTAGATTCGCACAAGCAGTAGATTCGCACTAGTGGTGCAGGCTGCGTCGCGACACTCGTGCCCAGAAGACCCGCGAGCCAGGCGCACAACATTCGAGACGATCGGTCCATCGTGAGCTCCCTGCCGCATTTCCGATGACCGGCCGCACGATCAACGATTTTTTGGGAGAGGAATTGATGGGAGATAAATCGGCCAGAATTGGCTTTGTTGCCACGCGTCTGTCCGGTCTAGACGGTGTTTCGCTGGAAGTACGCAAATGGGTGCGCGTCCTGGAGAATCTGGGGTATGAAGTCTTCTTCTTCGCCGGTGAGTCAGAGTGGCCGGCCGATCGCTCCTATATTGTTCCGGAGGCTCATTTCCTACACCCGCGCATTAAGCAGCTGAATGACGACCTGTTCAACGATCGGATCCGTACCCCGGCCACGTCTGCGGGCGTCGCCCAGATCAAAGACTACATGAAGCAGCACTTATATCTCTTTAAGAGACGCTTTGACATCAACCTTATCATAGCGACCAACGCGCTCGCCATCCCAATGAATGTGCCGTTAGGGCTGGCTGTGACCGAATTCGTGGCGGAAACATCCGTACCCCTCATTGCCCATCACCACGACTTCTCGTGGGAGCGCTCGCGTTATTCCGTGAATGCTGCTGAGGACTATCTCAACGCCGCATTTCCCCCCACGTTGCGCACGGTCGAGCATGTGGTCATCAACTCCTTTGCCCAGCGCCAGCTCGCGCTGCGTAAGGGTGCCAGTGCCACGATTGTGCCCAATGTTATGGATTTCGACAGCCCGCCGCCCCACGACGGCCGTACCGAAGAGCTGCGCGAGGTGCTCAATATCAAGGCGGATGAATTCTTCTTACTCCAGCCAACACGCATCGTACCGCGCAAGCGCATCGAACATGCAATCGAGCTCTGCCGCCGGCTCGATCTGCCGTGCGTGCTCGTCATCTCCCATAAGTCGGGTGACGAGGGGGCCGACTATGAGCGTTATCTGCACGATATGATCGGGCTCTTTGACGTTGAAGTGCGGTTTGCGGCCGACATGTTTGGTTACGAGCGCGGCAAGGAGGACGATGGACGCAAGCGCTACTCCTTGGACGACGCGTACCTGGCCGCCGATCTGGTCACCTACCCATCGGCGGTCGAAGGCTTCGGTAACGCGTTTCTCGAATCTATCTTC
>JACFMY010000451.1 GCA_019455155.1 Caldilineaceae bacterium | reverse complement strand
CACCGTTGGAGACGATGGGGCAGGCGAACGATCATGCCGTAGACCAGGGCAGTGAAGAGCAGCATCACGGCAAAGCTGAGCCAGGCGTCTCCGGGCACCGGTAACGGCTTGATGATCGCGCTGATGCCCGCGATGCCCAGTATATTGAAGAAGTTGCTGCCCACTACATTGCCAATGGCCAGGTCTCCCTGGCCACGGAAGACGGCCACCAACGATGTCGCCGCCTCCGGCAGACTGGTGCCAATGGCCACCAGGGTGAGGCCGATGACCATCTCACTTACGCCCGCCGCGGTGGCAATGGTTGTGGCGCTCTGTACCAGCCAGTCAGCGCCAATCAGCAACCCGCCAACGCCCATAATGATGAGCAAGACGTCGAACCAGGGCTGTTCGGAGGGCCGCGCAATGCGTTCGTCCACGCTGACCGCCATCTCCAGGTTCTCCTTGGCGGCATGCGCGCGGGTATATTGGCGCCGCGCCCAGACAACATTGGCGGTCAGATAGGCGACCAGGCCAATTGTGAGCAGGATGCCTTCCACCCGGCTCACGCTGCCACCCCACAGTGCCAGGACTGTGAAGAATACCGATAACCCCAACAGAAACGGAAACTCCAGGCGCACAATGTGGCGATTGACGGTCAGCACATAGACCATGCTCGCCATACCCAAGATCAGCCCCAGGTTGGCGATATTGCTGCCCACGACGTTGCCGATCGCGATCGCGCTTCCTTCCGTTGCGCGTAGATTGGCGACGATGCTGACCACCAACTCCGGCATGCTTGTGCCAAAGGCAACCACTGTGAGTCCGATAACGATGGGTTCGATCCTCAGGCGTAGCGCCAGGCGGCTGGCGCCGCGGATCATGATTTCGGCGCCGCCAACCAGGAAGATGAAACCGGCCAAGAACTGGAGAATCGCCCAAATGATCAGCATGGTATTTTGGTGGCGTTGTGCGGGTTGTGTGGATGGGTGGACGGGGCGACAGCTGTCGCCCCGTTCTGGTCTGGCCTCAACTGCGCTTAGCCGGCTGCGATGGAGAGACTATCCAGGCCCAGGCCAACCGCGAAAGTCCGGCGCGGGGCCGCGATCTTGTCGGGCAGAGGCGATAGGTCGCGGACAAAGCGCCCCTGCATGGACCACGGTCCGGTCCAGGTGATCTGCGCCTCCACCAGGCGCCCGCGCAGCGGCAGGTCGCTCTCGATGAAGACCAGCTTATTCTGGCGGTTGCGGCCGCGCCATTTCCCCTTGTGTTTGTCCTCGACCAACACTTCGACGGGCCTGCCCAGATAGTGGCTGTTGTTGTTGGCGCTGATGGCCTCCTGTATGCTTTCGAGCAGCTTGTGGCGGCGCACCTTCTCTTCGTCGGGCACGTCGTCCACCATGCGCCGCTCGCTTACCGTGCCGGGCCGCGGGCTGTAGCGAGCCAGGTGAACCTTGTCGAATTGTAGATCGCGCACGATCTCCACAGTGCGCTCGAATTGTTCAGCCGATTCGCCACAGAAGCCCACGATAATATCCGTGTTGATGGCCACCTCTGGAACAATCGCGCGAATGCGCTCCACCAGGGCGCGGTATTCGGCATTGGTATAGCCCCGTTTCATCCGCTGGAGCACTTCGTCATCGCCGGCCTGGATCGGCACTTCGATATGGGGGCACACCTTGGGCAGATCGCGCACTGCTTCCAGGATGCGACCGGTCATGTAGTTCGGGTGGCTGGTCAGGAAGCGAATGCGCCAGAGCCCGTCGATGGCGTGTATGGCGTGAAGGAGATCGGCCAGATCGTAGTCTGCCCGGCCGGACCCCTGCTTGCCGGCATAGGCTTCGACGGTGGCGCTGTTCCCCAGCTCGCCCCGCCAGTCGTAACCGTAGCGGTCCACGATCTGGCCAAGGAGTGTCACCTCGCGCACGCCCTGCGCCACCAGGCCGCGCACCTCGTTGACGATCTCCTCCACGGGGCGGCTGCGCTCCACACCGCGGCGGAACGGGATGATGCAAAAGGTACAGGCATGGCTACAGCCGTAGACGATGGGCACGTGGGCCGCGACCGGCGCCTCGCCACTCAAGGCCAGATGCTTGATGGATTGCACGGTGCCAATGGGCTGCGCCTCGTCCTGTAACTGGTAGCGACGCATGAGCTGTTCACGCTCCATGACAGCCATCTCAGCGTCGATCTCCGCCTGGCGCAGACGGTTGACCAACGGCGTAGCCTCGCTCGGCGGCATGAACACGTCGACGAAGGGATAGCTTTCCAGCAGCTGTGGGCTGGGCTTGACGCCGACCATGCAGCCCATGAGCGCAATGGTGCGATCCGCCTTCTTCTTTTTCCATGGTTTCAGGCTGCCGAGCTTGCCGATGGCCTTGTCCTCGGCGCTCTGGCGCACGACGCAGGTATTGAGCACGACGACATCTGCCTGTTCCAGGTCGTCGGTGGGGCCGTAGCCGATCTTTTCCAGCTCGGCCGCCACATGGTTGCTGTCGGCCACATTCATCTGGCAGCCAATTGTCCAGATGTGGTATTTGCGGACAGTGGTGGAGTTGGTATCGGTGGCGATTTCGTAGGTGACAGTCTCGTTGGCGTCACCTGGCGCGGCAGAGCCGCGGAGACGTTCGGTCATCGTTCCTCCTGTGATCCGGTGTAGACCGGGCAGGTGTCAGGTAATCGTATTCGGTCCTGGCATTGAGCAGCGTGTGGCACGGTGCTCACGGGCCATATAGACGCCCAATTGTACCGGCTCCTCTGGGGGCTGTCAATCTCAACGGGTCTGAGTTTGGGTTGCGGCGAGCATCCAGGAAGCTGGCCAGCTTCCTGGATGCTGATTGTGGGCGGTCAAGCGCGGTCAACCTATGTGGCGCGCCAGATAGGCCTGCGTCAATTCATGGTGCGGCGCCGAAAAGAAGGTCTGCGCGGGCCCGTGTTCTACCAGCTCGCCCAGCCACATGAAGGCGACATAATCGGCGAGCCGTCGCGCCTGGCTGATGTTGTGGGTTACGACCACCACGGTGTAGCGCCCCTTGAGACTGTGTAGTAGCTCTTCGATGCCGCGGGCGGAGATCGGGTCCAGCGACGCGGTCGATTCGTCGCACAAGAGGATCTCCGGCTCCACCGCCAGGGCGCGGGCCAGGCACAGGCGTTGCTGTTGGCCGACGGAAAGGCCGGTGGCAGGCGCCTTCAAGCGATCGCTCACCTCGCCCCAGAGACCCACTGCTTCCAGATGGTTCTGCACGTTGGCCGCCAGCGCGCCCCGGGCCAGACCGTGAATGCGCGGCCCGTAGGCGACATTGTCGTAGATCGACATGGGCAACGGAAAGGGTTTCTGGGCGAGCAGCCCGATACGGGTACGCACCTCGGTTACGTCGACCCCGGGCGCGTAGATGTCTTCGCCATCGAGCAACACGGAGCCGGTCACGCGCACGTGCTCGTTCAGCTCCACCAGGCGGTTCAGACTCTTGAGCAGGGTTGACTTGCCGCAGCCTGATGGGCCGATGATGGCCGTGATCTCTCCCAGGGGAATGCTCAGGTTGATCTCCTTCAACGCCTGCTGATTGCCGTACCAGACGTTGAGATTGCGAACGACCAATGACTGCATGGACATCCTCCTTACCGAATCACGTGACGCCCCAAGCGGCGCAAGGACAGCTGCGCCAGTACACTCACTGCCAGGATGATCAAGGTTAGGACCAGCGCTGCGGCATAGGCGCGGGCCTGGACTGCCGGGAAGGGCGTGCTCAACTGAAAGAATATGGCCAGTGGCAGCGAAGCCACGGGTCGCAACAGGCCGGCAGGCATGTTGTCGGTGTAGCCTGCAGTGAAGAGTACCGATGCCGCATCGCCGATACCGCGGCCAAAGGCTAGTAGGATGGCCGTCAGCAACCCTGGCAAGGTTTGGCGCAGGAGGACACGCATGAACTCGAAGCGAGTCGAGCCAATGGCCAGCGTGATCTCGCGGAGCTCGCGCGGGGCAAGGCTGACGACCTCGTCAAAGGTGCGGGCCAGGATGGGGACAACGACCAGCGTCAGAGTCAAGATACCGGCCAGCAGGGACGCCCGGAGGCCCAGAAAGACCATGAGCGCGAAACCAAACGCGCCGTACACGATGCTCGGAATGCCCCACATGACGTCCAGGGCGAGGCGCAATATATTCACCACCCGCCTATGGCCCACATAGACATGCATGAAGAGCACAACCGGTGCGGCTATGAGCGCGGCCAGCAGCGTCGCGCCGCTGGCCAGACAGATCGAGCCAGCAATAGCGTTGAGGATGCCGCCCTCCTTGCCTAGGTAGAAACCGCCCTTGGGCGCCTGGGTCAGCATCTCCCAACTCAGGGCGCCCAGACCGCGCCAGGTAATGGCGGCCAGGATGTAGACCAGCGCCAGCGCGGCTGCGGCCAGGCAAAGTCGCATAAGCGCCAGCCAGAAGTGCTCTTCCAGCTGCCGGAGTTGTTTGCGCTTCATCTTACACCTCCCTGACTACACAGACGATGACCAGCCGCGCCCCAATGTTGAAGACCAGCACGATGAGGAGCAGCAGCAGCGCTGCGCCCATCAGGGCCGACTCATAGAGCGGG
The DNA here is from genome assembly GCA_019455155.1 of Caldilineaceae bacterium. Lineage (GTDB taxonomy): Bacteria > Chloroflexota > Anaerolineae > Caldilineales > Caldilineaceae > JACFMY01. The sequence continues at coordinate 378 of JACFMY010000451.1, read as the reverse complement.
ACTGACATCATCTCTCCGTAGTTGTTGGCGATGAGGGCAGGCAGGGGGTAGGCCGCATCAAAGATCGAAACGGGTAGTTGTGGTGTGTTGCCCACGACCATCATCACCGCCAGGGTCTCACCAAATGCCCGGGAAAAGCCCAGCACCACGGCCGCCAGGATGCCAGCTAACCCGCGGCGGCGCACGATGCATCTGGTCGCCTCCCAGCGCGTGGCGCCCATGGCCAGCAACGTCTCACGCATCTCGCGCGGGACGGCACGTAGCACCTCGTCGGTGAGCGACACGATGAAGGGGAAGACCATGATCGAGAGGACCACGCCCGCGGCCAGCACCGAATAGCCGCTGGGATTGGTGAAGGCAAAGAGCGGCCAGAACGCC
>JACFMY010000450.1 GCA_019455155.1 Caldilineaceae bacterium | reverse complement strand
TCCTGGTAAGACACTGGCCCAGTTTGATGAGAGTCGCCTACCCTTGCGTACACGGCGCGTGCTGCCCCAGTTGCTGAGTGGTGAGTTTGTCGAGCGCGCCGAGAACATTTTGTTCTTCGGTCTTCCTGGCACTGGGAAAACCCATCTGTGTTGCGCGGTGGCGCATGCTCTCATAGAAACGGGTCGTAGTGTGCTCTTCACGCCTGCTTACCAACTGGTCGGTCAGTTGTTGCGGGCCAAACGTGACTACGAACTGGAGCGGGAACTGCGGCGTCTGGACCGTTTTCACGTGGTGGTACTCGACGACATCGGCTATGTCCAGCAGAGCCGAGAAGAAATGGAGGTGCTATTTACTTTCCTGGCCGAGCGCTACGAGCGGCGCAGCGTGATGATTACGTCCAATCTCGTCTTCTCCGAATGGGGGCAGATCTTCAAGAATCCTTTGACCACGGCTGCTGCCATCGACCGCGTCGTCCATCACAGCATCATCATCGAGTTCGGTAAAGAGATTGGCAGCCTGCGTATGGAAGAGGCCGCGCGCCGCAACCAGCGTCCTCTGGGTTCGGAACCACAGGAGGCAGTCTGATGTCACACGGTGCGAGGGACACAGAGCCGACAAAAGGTAGCATCCGTACAAGAGCCCGCAACAAACCCACACTTTTTTGTGGACGATCCACCGTTCGTGCACTCAATCCATGGGAGAGGTCATTCAGCGAAAAGGGATCTGGGTAAACACCAGTCTTTGCCGCTGCTGGGCTGACCCTTCTGCGTGTGCGTGTGCAGCGCGGCTATCAGGCCCAAGAGATCAAGGCGCTACTCGAAGGCGTCATGTCCGTTGACGCCGATGAAGGTGAGCCGGCAATTGCACAACCGGCGATCTTCGGCCAGGCAACACCTACCGACCCCTTGTCAAGCAACGGCCACCACCACGAGCAGAAGGGTGTGGTTGTGTCTTCCCCTACCTGCCCCAAGTGTGGCGGCGAGATGGTTCTGCGCACGGCCAAGAAAGGCGATAACCAGGGCCAGCAGTTCTGGGGCTGTGCCAACTTCCCCCGCTGCCGGACCATGCTGGCCTATGAGCCAGCCTAAGTATCGCGCTCGGCGAATATGTTCGTCAGAGAGTTCTTCGTCTCGCGCATGCTCCACAAGAACAAATTTGGCACCTGTTTGACACCTGCCTGTGCGAGCGGTAGACTATATTCCGTCACGCGAGACCATCCCGTGTGTTTAACCGTATCTTCTTTGCTACGGTTCCGACTGCGATTCAATGGTCGTCATGTGCTAATGCACCCCTTTGCAGGCCGCTCCGGTTGGTGAAGGTCAGGTGACAGATTTTGCATTTGCTTGACCTGTGACAGAATGGCGCACCATGTAGCAAATGCCCCTCGTCGCAGCCACGTTGATCATGTCCGAACTAGGGTCCCTCTGTGGGAAGCTGCCAACGTCCTGCGCGGCGGTCCTGGTGATCGCAGCGACTGGAAGAGTTTCATCCCCCTGTTGCTCCTCCGTAGGCGCGTCTGTGATGCTTGGAATGAGGAGTACGTCGAGGCTGTTGAGCCAGATGGCGAGGTTATCGCCAATGAGCACCGTTTTCAGATTCCGGGGGTGTCACTGGAGTGACGTGCGCGCCACGCCCTAGTGAAGGATCGCGAAGTCTCCATTGCCGAGATACTCTCTGTCTTGAGTATCTCTCGGTCCATGCTCTACCGGTACGTGTCACCTGATGGTAAGATTCGAATACAGCAGGTCAACTGGGTTGATATCCAGTGCACACATCGGATCACCCATAGGTGTTTCATTTCTCGCGGCGCTTGTGTGCCGCTATCCGTTACCACCGACATTGGATTTTGATGCATATTGATATACCCCAAGCTGCGCTTCGATACGGATTTTTGAACGATCCCATCGGGACGCACGGCAGTCGTACCATAATGCTCAAAGAACTTAGGTTGCTCCTAAGTGCCTGCCCTCCGGGTACCGACTATGAGGGATTTCGCCAGGCTGTAGTTGACAACAACGTCCTGCTGAAAAACACTGAAACGACACGCAAAGAGTCCTTCCGGCGCCTGCGCGAGCTTTATGCTTTGGATGAAGAAGCGCTGATTTTCCGCGCCTTGCGCGATTTGTGGACGTCCGATCCGCAAGCCGAACCAGTTATTGCTTTGCTTTGCGCCACGGCTCGCGATGCAATCCTGCGCGGAACGGCCGACCTAATACTCACAACTCCGTACGGCGAATCGGTCACGCCACAGATGATTGAGCAGGCAACTGAGGAGAGCTTTCCGCACCGCTACAATGCGACGATGCTTGCGAATGTGGGTCGGCACGCAGCGTCGTCATGGCAGCAGTCTGGTCACCTGCAAGGGAGACTGACAAAGAAACGCGTGCAGGCCAAACATACGCCCGCAGCAGTGGCCTACGCGTTTTTCCTTGGCCACCTGTGTGAGGCACGCGGCGATGCACTCTTTCGGACGCTTTGGTCGCGACTGCTGGATACAACGCTGGCCGCCTTGCATGAATCTGCGCTGGCTGCATCTCGTCGCGGCTGGCTCGAGTATCGACACAGCGGCTCGGTTACCGAGATCGCCTTCCGTTATCTCATGAGGGACCACGTAGAGAAAGACGGCGTATGAACGAGATCGAACAACTTGCTCAGGCATACGAGCACTTTGCCGAGCTGCCGTGGGACACTACGTTGGCCGGGGCACAAAAAGTGTGGTTTGCCATTTACGACCCAACGCAGGAACGTAGACTCCGGCTGCGTATCGGCGATTTCGAAATGGCAACGCGCCGTGCCGGGCACAACTGGAAACTCTATGACCTTACCGACACATTCGCCGTGTGGATGGCGCAAAATGAATACCGCGATGAATACTTCGCGCAGCCCGAAGATATGGACTTGGCGCTTCAGGACTATGGCACTTATATCTCCGACGAAGTGCGAGCGGTATTGACTTCAAGTGATGTCGACGACAACACCGTCGTGGCCATCGTGGGGCTGGCCTCGCTTTTTGGGCTTACGCGTGCCTCGACGTTGCTCGAAAACGTCACATCGGAAATCCGCGGACGCCTCCTCGTCTTTTTCCCAGGTCACCGTGACGGTTCGAACTATCGGCTGCTCGACGCTCGTGACGGATGGAACTACCTGGCGGTGCCGATTACTGCGCGAGAGGAAAGATGACAATGGTCAAAAACCGAGAAGTATTTCAGGTAGACCCTCTCTCGCGCGACATTCCCAATGGTGGCGTCACCAAAGTCCTTGTGCCGCGTACCGAGCAAGAATGGCAGGTGCTCCGCTATGAACTCGCGAGCTTTGTCTGTGACGGTGAATATCACCTCGGACTTGAGCGAATTTTGTCCACATACATTGCCCATCTTGGGCAGGCGGAGCAACCGGCCGCCTGGGTGAGTGGCTTTTACGGCAGCGGCAAGTCACACCTCGTTCGGGTTCTGGAATATCAATGGCGCGACGTTGTCTTTCCCGACGGCGCGTCAGCGCGCGGGATCACGCAACTGCCGGATGATATCAACGACTTGCTCAAGGAACTCACCACCATTGGCAAGCAGCATGGTGGCCTTTGGTCGGCAGCGGGGACGCTGGGTGCAGGCGCCGGCAAGAGTGTGCGTCTCGCCATGTTGGGTATCTTATTCCGCAGCGCCGGGCTACCAGAACAATACGCACCTGCGCGTCTTGTCATCTGGTTGCGGCAGAACGGCTACTACGACCAAGTCAAGGCTGCCGTCGAAGCAGAGGGCCGCGACTTCTTCCGCGAACTGAACAATATGTATGTGTCGCGCTCCCTGGCAGATGGGCTGCTGGCCGCTGACCCGGCTTTTGCCGGCAGTAACATTGAAGCGCGCAATCTTCTCAAGGCGCAGTACCCCAATCGCGACGATGTATCCGACGAGGAACTACTCCTGACGATGGAGGATGTGCTGGCGCTGCAGTCCACGACGCCGGGTAAACTGCCCCTCACGCTGCTGGTATTTGACGAACTTCAGCAGTTCATCGGCGAGGATTCCGGCCGAACATTACAGGTTCAGACGATTGTGGAGGCATGCTCGGCACGCTTTGGCAGCCGATTACTCTTTGTCGCCACAGGACAGGCGGCCCTGCAGGCGACACCTCAACTCTCGAAGCTACAGGGGCGTTTCACAGTACGCGTGACGCTCTCCGACACCGACGTGGAGCGCGTCGTACGCCAGGTGGTCCTGCGCAAGCGCGAAAACATGCGCAGTGTCATTCAATCCACCCTCCAATCGGTCAGCGGCGAGATCGACCGCCAATTGGCGGGCACCAAAATTGGGCCACGCCCGACCGATGGGGCGGATCTTGTGCCCGACTATCCCTTACTACCGGTGCAGCGACGCTTTTGGGAAGCGGTGTTGCGCGCCGTCGATCGACCGGGTACAGCAGGACAGCTGCGCACGCAACTGCGCATCGTGCACGAAGCAGCACGTCATGTGGCGAATGATCCGGTTGGCGTCGTCGTCGCCGGGGACTTCATCTATGACCAGCAGCGCCAGGAAATGCTGCAGAGTGGGGTGCTGCTACGTGAGACGGACATCGCGATTAGTGAACTACGCAAGAACGGCGACGATGACGGTTCACTCCGCTCGCGTCTCTGCGCGCTGATTTTCCTGATCAGCAAACTGCCTACAGAGGGTGTCGCCGCCACCGGCATTGAGGCCACGCCGAATGCATTAGCCGATCTTCTGGTAGAAGACCTTGTCGGCGGCAGCACCGACCTCCGCCAGCGTATCCCGAAGCTGCTGAACGACCTGGTCGAAGAAGGCACGATCATGCAGGTGGGGAACGAGTATCGCCTGCAGACGCGCGAGAGCGCTGAATGGGTTGCGGATTTCCGCGGCAGACATGCCGGAATCTCCGCCGACGATGGACGCATTGCCGACGAACGCGCCAAGGAGTTCAAGGCTGCGC
>JACFMY010000449.1 GCA_019455155.1 Caldilineaceae bacterium | reverse complement strand
CGACCGCCGCAAGGCCATGCTGCAGGACATTGCCATCCTCACCGGTGGCCAGGTCATCACCGAGGAGCTCGGCCGCAAGCTCGACAGCGTCAAGCTGGAGGACCTGGGCCGTGCCGATCGCATTGTGAGCACCAAGGACGAGACCACGATCGTTGGTGGCGCCGGCGCTGCCCAAGCCATCAAGGGCCGCATCGAGCAGATTCGCGCCGAGATCGACGCCAGCACCAGCGACTACGATCGCGAAAAGCTGCAGGAACGCCTGGCCAAGCTGGCCGGTGGCGTGGCCATCATCCGCGTGGGCGCAGCCACTGAGACCGAGCTGAAGGAAAAGAAGCACCGCGTCGAGGATGCCCTGAGCGCGACCCGTGCCGCAGTGGAAGAAGGCATCGTGCCCGGCGGTGGCGTGGCGCTGATCAACAGCTTGCCGGCCCTGGACAAGATCGAGCTTGAGGGTGATGCCGCCACTGGTGTGCGCATTATGCGCCGCGCCTTTGAGGAGCCCATGCGCATGATTGCCCAGAATGCTGGCCTGGACGGCGCTGTGGTCATCGAGAAGGTGCGCATGCTGCACAAGGATGGCAATCTGACCACCGGCTATGACGTGCTGGCCAACGACTACGTCGATATGCTGAAGGCCGGCATCATCGACCCGGTCAAGGTCACGCGTAGCGCAGTCGAGAATGCAGCTTCCATCGCTGCCATGATCCTCACAACATCTGCCCTCGTCTGTGATATTCCCGAAGAGAAGCCGGCCATGCCTGCAGGCGGCGCTGGCGACATGGGAATGGGCATGTAATCTGCCTGTTTCAGCACAAAACCAAAACGGGGAGCCCGGCCGGGCTCCCCGTTTTCTTTGACTAGATTCAGCGATGTTTCAGGCTGCGCATCGTGACCGCTTTCTCTTTGTGCACTGCAAAGAGATCTAGGTCGTTGGCCACCACCGTGTCGGGAAAGATGGCCTGGGCTTCATCCAGGATCTGCTGTGGCGTGTAGCGCCGGCTCACATGGTGGAGCACGAGCTGGCGCACACCCGCGTTGAGCGCCAGCCGCGCAGCCGCAGTAGCCGTGATATGGCCATGCTGCCGTGCCAGCTGCTTGTCCGCTTCCAGGTACGTGGCCTCGATGGCCAGTAGGTCCGCGCCTTCTACCACCTTGTGCAGGGGACCGGTATGGCTGACATCGCCTACGAAGATCAACTTGGCGCCCCGCTGCGGCTCACCCAGGATCTCATCGGGCTGAATGACGCGGCCGTCGGGTAAGGTAGCGGGAATCCCCGCCACCAGATCGCGGCGTACCGGTCCATGGGGAATGCCCAGCGCCTCTGCCTTCTCTGGCAGAAAGGGCCGGCGGGACCGTTCCTCGAAGAGAAAGCCAAAACAGTCGGGTCCCCTGTGGCGTACGGGGAAGGCAGTCAGCGTGAAGTTGCCTGTCTCGAAGATGACGCCCGGCTCCATGAGATTGAGGGAGACGCTCGTGTTGGGGATCTGGCCTGGCCCGAAGACCACCTCCATGAGCATATGGACGCGCGCAAGCGCCATGGCGCCGCCGAAAATGTTCAGCTCATCCAGCGCCTCCCAGCGACCCAAGGTACTGGCCAGCCCGCCCAGGCCCAGGATGTGATCCAGGTGGCCATGGGTAAGCAGGATTTTATCCAGCCGGCGAAAGCCAAGTCCCGCGCGCAGGAGCTGGCGCTGGGTGCCCTCGCCGCAGTCGATCATGAAGCGGTGCTCGTTGATCATGACCAGGGCCGAGGAGAGACCGCGGTGCACGGATGGAGCTGACGCTGATGTGCCGAGAAAAACAAGCTCAAACATGAAACGATAAAGATCCAGCTGATGATGACTCGCCGCGCGCATGCGCGATACATCAGTTTACCGGATGGCAGACAGGCGACCAAATCTGCCTGCTGGTACAGGACTGATGGTTTTGGAAAGCTTGTCGCGGCTCGCTGGCTCGCGCCAGGCTCGCCCCTTATGCTGGCAAGCACGGGGGAGCATGGTTCTATCGCCCCAGTTCGTGCACGTGGCACGGACCATGTTGCTGGTTGGTCAGAGCCGGGGCGAGCGACCCGTGAGCCGCGTGAACATCTGGTAGCCAAGCCAGCGGAAGGGCTCGGGCGGTATGCGATGGTACCTGTTTTGGACAAAAGGTAGATCTCGCCAGCGCTTGTCGTCGCCCGCGTAGAGATCGCAGAGAATCTGGCCGGCGAGATTCGCCAGGGTGACGCCGTGACCACAGTAGCCCAACGCATAATAGATGTTGTGGTGTTCACCTCGCACGCCAAAGAGCGGCTGCCGGTTCATGGTGATGCCCAGTGTGCCGGTCCAACGGTACATAACCGGCAACTCCGTGCTGGCCGGGAAATAGTGGTTGAGCGTGCGTTCCATATGTCGTTGGGCGCGCCGTGCGAGCCGGGAGCCATGGTCCAGCGCGGTGCCGTTGTTGAAGAGGTAGGTGTACGCCTGGTTGCTGCCGCCGCCAAAGACCAGATGCCCGTCCCTGGTCATCGATCCATAGGAAATACGGTCCAGGTCATCGGAGAATCCGGCCAGATTACGCCAGCCCAGCCGATCCCGTAGGCTGGCTGTCAGCGCCGCGGTGGCAAAGACATGGGAGTGCAGGGGAAAGAGCGCATCCTGGAAGTAGCCTAGCTTGCCCGTATAACCATTTGTGGCCAGCACGATGGCTTTGGCCCGAACCTCGCCCTGCGCGGTTGTGAGGGTGATCATGCTGCCTTCTTTGACTCGCAGCACGGGTGTGCCTTCGTAGATCTGTACCCCTTGTGCTTCGAGCACCGGTCGTAGGCCGCGCACCAGCTGAGCGCCATTGATCTGGCCTGTGCCGGGATCGAGCACGGCGCCGTAGGCACGGCTCACATCCAGGTTGCGCCGCAGCTCGGCCGCGGTCAAGAAACGTGTGGGAATTCCAACTGCGTTCTGTTCCTCTACAGCCGCATGCGCGGCCTCGGCCCGCGCCGGGTCTGTGTAGAGTATGACCGTGCCATCGCAGCGGTAGTCGACTGCTAGCTCGTGGCGCTCGATCACCGCACGAATGCTGGCAATGCCGGCGCTCGTCATCTGGTAGATGCGCGCGGTGAGCTCGGGATCGGAGGTGTCTACCCCATTTACCCAGTTGAGCATCATGCCGCCATTGCGGCCGCTGGCTCCGTTGGCAAGAGAATGGGCCTCCAGCAGCGCGATCCGGCGCTGGGGAAAGCGCCGGCTGACATAATAGGCGGTGCTGGTGCCGGTGAAGCCGCCGCCGATGATGGCCAGGTCTACATCGATGACACCTTGGAGGGGTGGGCGTGGCTGGTAGCCGGGGGTCTTGTTGATCCAGAGTGAACGATTTTCGTTGATCTCCAGCCGCTCTGGCAGCAGGCGCGCCGCCAGGGGCCAGGTTTTCGAGGTCAGCTCTGCGCTGGCCTCCAACATGCGTAGGTAGAGCGGTGGCCGGTTGTTCGCCATCGGCGCCTCGTGGATTCTGGGCAAGCGTCTGTAGCCGGTGAGGGATCTGTCTGGGGGCCATTGTAGCGCATGGTCTGCACTTCCTGCGAACGCGCCGCGGCGCCCTCATCGACCCCTTCCCAGCCGTTGCCCGCCTTCATCCCAGCCATACCGCGTCGAGCGAGAGACATTGAAGTGTCACTCGATTTCGAGCAACGTTTCGTTTAGCGTGACATTCTGACCAGCCTTGACATTGATGGACCGGACTACGCCGCCCTTGGGGGCGCGGATCTCGTTTTCCATCTTCATGGCTTCCAGCACCAGCACTGACTCGCCAGGCAGGACGGTCTGGCCGACTTCGACGCGCACCCGGGTGACCTGGCCAGGGATCGGGGCCTTGACACGGCCGTCGCCCGCGGTCGTGCGGGTAACGTGCGCCTCCACATCACGTACGTGGATGAAGTGACGATCGTGCGCGATCTGGATATAGTGCAGGTCCGCACCGCACACGACCTCGTATGGCCGGCCGTCCACAATCATCCAGTCGATGTTGCTCGTGTCATTGGGATCCGGCACCCGCACGGTCATTTCCTGGCCGTTGACAATGACGACAAAGGTATCGGAAGCGCCGCGGCTGGGCGTGATGGCGACATCGTATCGTGCATCATCTATGGTAACGCTGAGCTTATTCATGGGGGAGATCTCCTTCCGGCTACCATCAACTTACGCCGAGAGTTCGCGGCTGGCGCGATGCCACCCGCTTAGCAACCGTTCCGGCACAATGGCCTTGCCCAGGCGGTTGCGCAACACAAAGGCTACCGCTACCATGGCAACCATGTCGCGCTCTGTCTCTTTGTCGACCGGGGCGCTGGCGAAATGGAAGCGTTGCATAAAACTGGTATCGTAGGTGCCGCCGGCGAAGTTCCCTTCGGCCAGCACGCGGAGATGAAGCGGCAAATTCGTCTGCACACCGATCACGCGGAACTCCTGCAGCGCGCGATATGCCCGATTCAGGCACTTTTCCCGGTTGTCGTCCCACACGACCACCTTGGCCAGCAACGAATCGTAACGGATAGGGATCTGGCAACCGACATAGCCATAGGTGTCGACGCGCACGCCGGGTCCTTGGGGCAGCCGGAAGCGTACAAGCCGGCCCGGGCTGGGCAGGTAATCGTTCCAGGGGTCTTCCGCATTGATACGGAAGACCATGGCGTGGCCAACCAGATGGATATTATCCTGGCTCATGGCTAGCCGTTCGCCCGCGGCGATGCGAATCTGTTGCTCCACAATGTCGAGATCCGCCAGCATTTCGCTGACCGGATGCTCGATCTGGATACGGGCTTTGATTTCAGTGAAGTAGAACTTACCGGCGCCGTCGATAAGAAACTCCACCGAGCCCACGTTCTCGAACTGGAACAGGCGGGCAATTTCCATGGCCGTAGACCAGAGCGCCTGGCGCTGGCTGGCGCTCAAGAAGGGCGCCGGTGACTCTGCATTCAGACGTTGGTTGTGACGAAGCAACGACCCTTCACGCT